>NZ_JBFUKB010000001.1:0-486020 GCF_056401065.1 Rhizorhabdus sp. P4_G5
GGCCAGGGGCCACCGGCGGCGGCTCGACCGGCGCCGCGGCAGGCGGCGGGCTGGCCGGCGGCGTCGGGCGCTGCTCGCGCGGCGGGGGTGCTGGCGGGGCCGGACGATCAGGGGCTGGAATACAGGCCGATGTGAGCATCAGCGCAATCAGCGCAGACGTGGTCGAGCAACGGTTCAGCAATGCCATGCCGACCTGTTAGCAGCCTTGGACCGGCTTGCCACCCCGCCGCGCCGCTGCCGTCACAAAAAGCATGGTGGATCAGGATCGCGACCGGAAAACCGACCGCCAGCGATAGCCTTATGCCGGCCGCAGCTCCGTAATTCCGGCCATATAGGGCTGCAGCACCTTGGGTATCCGTACCGATCCGTCCGCCTGCTGATAATTTTCCAGCACCGCGACCAGCGTGCGGCCGACCGCCAGCCCCGAGCCGTTGAGCGTATGCACGAAGCGGGTTCCCTTCGCTTCACCCGAGGGCCGGTAGCGGGCGTTCATCCGCCGTGCCTGGAAGTCGCCGCAATTCGAGATGCTGCTGATCTCGCGGTAACGCGCCTGTCCCGGCAGCCAGACCTCCAGATCGAAGGTCTTGCGCGCCGTAAAGCCCATGTCGCCGGTGCACAGCAACATTCGGCGATAGGGAAGCTCCAGTGCTTCCAGGATCGCCTCGGCCGCCTTGGTCATCTCCTCATGGATCGCTTCCGACTGCTCGGGGGCCGCGATCGCCACCAGCTCGACCTTTTCGAACTGATGCTGGCGGATCAGCCCGCGCGTATCGCGTCCTGCCGCGCCTGCTTCGGAGCGGAAGCACTGGGTCAGAGCGGTGAGTTTGAGCGGCAGTTCCGCCTCGCCGAGGATCTGCTCGCGCACCATGTTGGTGAGGCTCACTTCGGCGGTGGGAATGAGCCAGCGGCCATCGGTTGTCTGGAACAGGTCTTCTGCGAATTTGGGAAGCTGCCCGGTGCCGAACATCGCCTCGTCGCGCACCAGCAGCGGGGGGATGACTTCGGTGAAGCCGCGGGCGGTCTGGCAATCGAGCATGAACGCGCCCAACGCG
Organism: Rhizorhabdus sp. P4_G5; assembly: GCF_056401065.1. Taxonomy (NCBI): domain Bacteria; kingdom Pseudomonadati; phylum Pseudomonadota; class Alphaproteobacteria; order Sphingomonadales; family Rhizorhabdaceae; genus Rhizorhabdus; species Rhizorhabdus sp. P4_G5. The sequence continues at coordinate 1,053 of NZ_JBFUKB010000001.1, forward strand.
CGCTGCAGCCGCGCCATGCCGCCTTTGAGAACGGCGAAGCGCGCGCCCGAGATCAGCGCGGCGGCTTCGAAATCGAGTCCGAGTGGTCCGGCGAAGTCGGGATGCTCGCGCGCAGCGAAGTCGAAGCTGGGCGGGATTCCCCAACGGTGCTGCTCGACATTGCCGTCCTCGTCGCTTCCTTCCGGAATGCCGTCGGCGGGCAGGTTGGGGATGGCCGCCAGCGCAGCGTTGAGCGCCTGCTCGACCTCGCTGCCCTCGGCCTCGAGAGCGGGCATCTTCTCCTTGAGGATGGCGACCTCGGCCATCAGCGCCGACGCGGTTGCCTCATCCTTCTGGGCCTTGGCCTGGCCGATCGCCTTCGATGCTTCGTTGCGGCGACCCTGGGCCGACTGCAACGCCGTGGCGATGGCGCGGCGGCGCTCGTCGAGCGCCAGCAGCGCGCCCGAGGCTGGCGCCGCGCCACGGCGGGCGAGAGCTGCGTCGAAGCTGGTGGGGTCGTCGCGGATCAGGCGGATATCATGCATTGCCGCCCTATGGCCTCGAAGCAATATCCGCGCAACCGCCACGGGAGCGGAACCGAAAGCGACAAGGCGGGTCGATGTTGCATGGCCTCGCGACAGCGAGTCGCACTCCGGCCTGCTTGCAGCGCATTTAATCGAAACGGGAGGGAACCTATCCTCGCGTGTCGCGTCACTTTGCATATGTGTCTCTCGAATCACATAAGGAGTATGGATGTGACATTACGAACGGCTTTTCTGGCTGCGGCATTGCTTGCGGGCGCGGCTGCGCCGGTCTTGGCACAGGCAACGAGTGCAGCGCCTGCCGCCGCGGCTACCGTGACGACTGGAGCAGCGGTAACCGATGCCAATGGCGGTGCGGTTGGTACGATCGCCTCGGTGAACGGCGACATCGCGGTAATCGATACCGGCACGGTGAAGGCGAGCGTCCCGACCTCATCCTTTGCCAAGGGTGACAAAGGCTTGCTGCTCGGCATGACCAAAGTCGAACTGGAGGCAGCCGCGCAGGGCGCGGTGGCAAGCCAGCAGCAGCAGTTTTTGGCTTCCTTGAAGCCGGGCACCGTCGTGACCGATCAGAATGGCGGCGCGGTCGGCACGATCGAGGCTGTCGAAGGTGATCTGGTGACTGTCGCCACGCCGAACGCTAAGGCCAAGCTGCCCAAGAGCGCGATCGCCGCCGGCCCGAAGGGCGCAGTGATCGGCATGACCCAGGCTCAGCTTGAAGCGGCCGCGAAAGGAGCAGGCTCTCCGGCCGGGTGATCGCGACTGACAGCCCTGAAAATTCGACGCCCGCACATAGCTCCGCGCTTGTGTGCGGGCGTGGCGCTGTCTATAGGCCCGCGGGCGGCAACCGTGACGGCTAAGGAGCCGGGCTGTAGCCGAACGATAGGGCGGAGAGTCGCATGGCATCGTCGCTGAGTGACGTGTATAATGGTCGGGAACCCGTGAACGTGGCTGCAGATCTCGACGGTTACAGGCCTTCACCCGACGAACCTTTCATGAATGACCGCCAGTTGGCGTATTTCAAGACCAAGCTGCTCGGCTGGAAGGATTCGATCCTCAAGGAATCGGCTGGCACGCTTCAGCAACTCCAGGTCGATTCGCTGCGGGAGCCCGATCTTACCGACCGTGCGTCGAGTGAAACCGACTGGTCGATCGAGCTCCGCACCCGTGATCGCCAGCGCAAGCTCATCTCGAAGATCGAGGCTGCGCTACGGCGTATCGAAGAGGGCGAATATGGCTATTGCGAAGTGACCGGGGAACCCATTTCCCTCGGCCGTCTCGAAGCCCGTCCAATCGCTACCATGACGGTCGAGGCGCAAGAGCGCCACGAGCGCAACGAAAAGGTCAGCCGCGAGGAGTGAACCCCTCGCCTGTTGTTCACCCGCCAAATTCTGGCGGCGAGGGCTTCCATTGCGAGTCGATATCCGGGCTGCGGACTTCCGGGCAGGCCACTGACGTCCCCAAATCGACCTGCCGCAGCGCGTTGCGACGATTCAGGCGATGATATCCGGGATCAGCATGTCCTCGAGCAAAGCGATCTCGTCCTTCAGCCGCAGCTTGCGCTTCTTGATACGGGCGATCTGGAGCTGATCGATCGCTGGGGCGGCCAGCAGCGCCTCGATCGCGGCGTCGAGGTCGCCATGCTCCTGCTTGAGGATTTCGATTCGTCGCGCAATGACTTCACTGTCCAATCGACTCGCTCCAAACCCATACCAAGCGAAATGATTCTAGCGGTATAGCGGGGCTGCGCTCAAGCCCGTCGAAAGCCGACGCGCCGCTGCGGAACCAGGATTCGCGCGTGCCGCGGCCAGTCGTGTTCAAGTTCGGACGAGGCTTTTTTTTGGACGAGACAGCCGCTCGGAATCATGTTTTATTGGAGAGCCCAGTCGGAGATGAAAGGAGACAGTCTTGATGTTGACTACCCATTCTTCCGCAATGCTCGCCAAGCACGCCGGCATTGAAGCCCGTATCGCGGCGGAGTCGCGACGGCCAGCGCCCGATACCGTGCTCATCAGCGAGCTGAAGAAGCAGAAACTCCGAATTAAAGAGGCGCTTGCCCGCCTCTGAACAACGCCAGCTCGGGGATTGAGGGTCAGTCGATCCTCAATCCAGGCCGGCGGACCTTCCCGATATCGACGATCTTGCGCAGATGCTCGTCCGGGGCAGCGGCGGTGGGTCGGCGCGCTTTTTTCGGATCGATGGCTTCGGCGAAGGTAATGCCGATTCGCCCGCCACGTACCCAGACGATCTCTCCCGAGACGATGCCGACACCGCGCAGGCCGACCTCGACGCTCGCGCCAAGGTCGTAATTCACCTGCGCGTCCGCCATCAGCCCGGTCGACGACAGATTGCGCACTCGAATCGATTGCGTCTGGCGCGCATAGTCGCCCGCCGCCTTGATTGTCCCCATCAGCAGCAGTGAATCGCGCTGCCGCGTCCGCTTGCCGGGCAGGGCGCCGTCCTGTTCGATGGCGTCGGACATGAATTTCCCTCGGTTGTAACAGACCGCGGGATTAGACACCCGATTGATTGACGGCGAGTTAAACAGGGCCGCTAGCCCCCGATTACCTTTCCGTGCCGGCTGCAGCCTACCGCTCGATGCACATGGCGATGCCCATGCCGCCGCCGATGCATAGCGTGACGAGGCCTTTCTTCGCATCCCGCCGTGCCATTTCGTAGAGGAGCGTCGTCAGCACCCGTGCGCCCGAGGCGCCGATCGGATGGCCGATCGCAATCGCCCCGCCGTTGACGTTGACGATATCGCTGTTCCAGCCGAGTTCCTTGCCAACGGCGAGCGCCTGGGCCGCGAACGCCTCATTGGCCTCGATCAGGTCGAGGTCCGACAGCTTCCATCCCGCCTTTTCCAGCGCGAGCTTCGACGCGGGTGCAGGGCCGATGCCCATGACCGACGGATCCACGCCGCAGGTAGCCCAGCTCGCGATCCGCCCGAGCACGGGGCTACCGCGCGCCGCCGCATCTTCGGCGGTCATCAATACCAGCGCGGCGGCGCCGTCATTGAGGCCACTGGCATTGGCTGCGGTGACGGTGCCGTCCTTCTTGAAGGCGGGCTTGAGGCCCGACATGGCGTCTATGGTCGCGCCGAGCCGGATATACTCGTCGCGGTCGACGATCGTCTCGCCTTTACGGCTTTTCACTGCGACGCCGGCGATTTCGTCATTGAACCGCCCTGCTGCCTGCGCGGCTTCGGCCTTGTTCTGGCTGCCCAACGAGAACTCATCCTGTTCGGCACGGCTGATCTGATATTTCTCGGCCAGGTTCTCTGCTGTTATGCCCATATGATAGCCGTTGAACACGTCCGTCAGGCCGTCATGGACCATCGTGTCGACCAGCGAGCTGTTGCCCAGCTTCGTCCCGGCGCGAAGATTCTGCGCGTGGGCGGATCGCGACATGCTCTCCTGGCCGCCAGCGACCACCACCCGCGCATCGCCGCAGCGGATCGACTGGGCCGCGAGCGCAACGGCACGGAGGCCCGATCCACAGACCTGGTTTATGCCGAATGCGGTTGCCTCCTTGGGGATGCCGGCGTTCATCGCCGCTTGCCGTGCCGGATTCTGACCCTGACCGGCCGTCAGCACCTGACCCAGGATGGCTTCCTGGACATCGATTCCCTCGACGCCGGCTTGCGCAAGCGCTGCCTGGATTGCGACACGGCCGAGTTCGTGGGCCGGCATCGTCGCGAATGCACCGAGGAAGCTGCCGACTGCAGTGCGCTTAGCACCCGTGATGACGATATCGCTCATTAGTCGCTCCTCTCATTTGTGCATGTGCGAATGGCCGGCATGAACCAAAGGTGCCTGTCGCACTGAATAATCCGCGCGTCTCCTATCAGGATTTTTGCACCTGCGAAAGCCATGTGACCAAACGGCTCCACAGCGAATCGGGGGCCTTGCGGCCCACGATCATTCCCACATGTCCCTCCGCCAGGGCGACCCGTTCGCCGCCGGCCCAGGCGCTTTCCGCCGGCGTAATCCGATCGGTGGTGGAGGCGATGTTGAGCACCGGCACATCGAGCGCAGCGGGATTGATGATGCGGCCGCCGATCCGCCACAGGCCGCGGCCGCTGACGTTCTTCACCATCAGGTCTTCCATCAATTCGCGGCCCGCGGCGAGCGACATGGGCGGGCCGTCATTGGCCCAGTCTTCGACCGCCACATAATTCTGCCCCTCCGCGCTTGAAGGGTCCTTGTCGGCGAAATTCTCGAATTTGGCGACGGTGCGGGCCGGATCGATCCGCCAGAAAATTTGCTGCAGGATCTCAGCGGGGAACAGGCCTAAGGCGCGGGCGACAGGTTCGGCGGCCGCCCACAATTGCTGCAGGTCGTTTCGCGTCTGCGAAGGGAAACCACAGAAATCCCAAGGCGCCGCAATAAGGACGAGCGCCTTTGGTGGCCTGAGCACGGCAGCGGCGATGCTCATCGTTCCGCCGAGGCAATATCCCGCCAGGGCGGCGTCATCGCCGATCATGTCGAGCGCAGGCAGGACATAGCGTTCGACATGCCCGCCTACATCGAGATCCCGTTCGTCAGCATCGGGACAGCCCCAGTCAAGCAGCACGGGGTTCAGGCCGCAGCCCGCGAGCCCGCGCATCATCGAGTTTTCCGTGGTCAGATCAAGGATATCCGAACCATTGATCAGGGAGGGAACGAACAGCACGGGCCGTCCTTGTGCGCCAAAGCTGCGCAGCGAGACCCGGCCTATCCGGCCGATAATGGTAGGCGCGGCCGTCCGCGGCGTCCGCGGGGCGGTCTGGTACGACTTCAGCCCGGCCAAGGCCCTGCGCATTCTCGTCACGTCGCCCGCGGTTTCGTTGCGCAACATGTCGAGGAACAGCGGAAGCGGGCGCGGCCTGTGTTGCAGCGCGGCATGATTCGATGCTATGCTGCACGTGGATTTGGTTGGCAGGTGGGGTATCATGGCGAAATCATCGGACGGTTCAGGTACGGTCATCATCAAGAAATACGCCAACCGCCGCCTATATAATACGGAAACTTCGAGCTACATTACGCTCGATCATCTCGCCGCGATGACACGCGAGGGGCGCGATTTCAAGGTAATCGATGCCAAGACCGAAGAGGACATTACCCATAATGTCCTGACCCAGATCATCATGGAAGAAGAAACCCGCGGCCAGACGATGCTGCCCGTCAGTTTTCTGCGTCAACTGATCTCGCTCTATGGCGACTCCATGCAATCGATGGTGCCGCAATATCTCGAAGCATCGATGGACGCGTTCCGCCGTAACCAGACCCAGTTCCGCCAGGCGATGGAAGGCGCGTTTGCCGGCGGTCCTTTCGCCGAGATCGCCAAGCGTAACATGGAGATGTTCGAAGCGGCCGCGAGCGCGTTCAAGCCGAAGGGTGGTGCCGCTGGCGCCGCGACGGCCCCCGGCACGCCGCCGCCCACGCAGCCGCGCAATGAGGTGGAGCAGCTCAAGGCCCAGCTCGCGGCCATGCAGGAACAGATCGACAGGCTCAAATAGCGGCAGCCACCCCAGGCGGGCGGGGCTGCACCGCGACAGGGATGACATCGGCAGAGAGCAGCCGGTCGCTGCCCGCGAGGCCCGGCCGCTGCGCTAGCCCGCCCGACGGAGGCGGGCGATCAGTGTCCGCGCAGTTCCTTCAGCAGCGCCGGCGCAGGATAGACTTTGGTGAGCGCTTCCTGGACTGCGCCGGTCGAGACCACGACCGTGCGGTTGACGCTGGCATCATAGCCATAGGCGCCCCCCAGCGAATGGATGTTGCCGTCGAAGGCAGCCCCGATCACCGAGCCATCCGCCGCGATCACCGGCGAGCCGGAATTCCCTCCGATGATGTCGTTGGTGGTGACGAAGTTGATGACGCGCATCTTGTCGATCCTGCTTTCGGCCGCCGCCCATTTTGGCGGAAGGTCGAACGGCACTGACCCAGTCGCCCGTTCGTAAAGACCCCCGAAGACCGTGCGATCGGGTACCGTCTGGCCCTGGTAGGTCCAGCCCTGCACCGAACCATAGCTGATCCGCAGCGTGAAGGTCGCATCGGGATAGATGGCATCGCCATAGGCCGCGAAGCGGGCGAGCGAGAGCCGCGACTGCGCCGCCGTGACCGGCGCGTCATATTCGGCGCGGTAGCGCTGCAGCACGGCGCGAGCATCGGCATCGGTTGCGAGGACGAACCTGATCAACGGGTCGTCCGAGGCCTGTACCGCCGCCAGTCCACCATCGAGCAACGCCTTGCGCACCGCCGGATCGGCCAGCTTGGTGCCCGATACCAGCCGCTTGGCCAGCGCCTCGGGAGATTCCTTGCCGAGCAGCCGCTTGACCGCTGGAGCGTCGACCGTCAGGTGCTCGCGCGCCTTGGATAGCCATGTTCCGATCTCGAGCTCTTCGAGCCAGGGATAGAAGGGGCGCTCGTCGATCAGTTCCTTTTCCAGCAGCGGAAGGCGTGCGTCGCCATATTCCGGCAGCCGGTCCGCATTGGGCTTGGCGCGTTCCTGTGCCGCTCGGACGATGCGGCGCGCGTCGTAGAGAAGGTCCGAGATGGTGGCCCGGCGTTCGAGCCAGGTATAATCGTCGTAGAAGGTGCGATAGGCGGCGACAGCGTTGGCGACCTCGCTCCAAGGATCGCCGACCTTGGCGTTCAGTGCGGGATCGGTGCCGACCTTCGCGCGCAATGCCTGTTCGCTGGCCGCGAGCTTTCCCGAGAAGCCGCTATCCAGCAGCGCCTGCCATTGACCATAATAGGCCTTGTAGCTGTTTTCGAAGCCGAACAGCTGGTCCGATCCGGTGCGCGCCTTTTCGTCGTCGGTCGCCATCGCGCTGATCAGCCGACCACGCAGCTCGGACAGCAGCAGCTCGGTCGCGGGGAGGGCGGTGTCGCGCTGGAAAGCCATCTGCGCCTGGGTGTAGAGCCGCTGCGTGCTGCCCGGATTGCCGACGACATAGGTCAGCTCGCCGGCCTTGGGCGCCTGCGCGTTCCACGTCAGATGCGCCTTGGTCGCTACCGGCTTGCCATTCTCGTACAGGCGCAGGAACGCGGCATCGACATCGTAGCGCGGGAAGTTGAAATTATCGGGATCGCCGCCGAAGAAGGCTGCCTGGAATTCCGGCGCATAGACCAGCCGCACATCGGAATATTTGCGGTAGCGGTAAAGCTTGTACTGCCCGCCGCCGAACAGGGTTACGACCTGGCAGCGCTCGCGCGCCGCATCGGTGCAGCTCTGTTTTTCGATCGTCGAGATCGCGGCGTCGCGCGCCTTGGTGAACTCCGCGCCGCTGGACGTGCCGATCGCGTTCTGGACTTCGGGGGTAACATCGCTGATCGACGTCACAATCTCCGCCTGCTGGCCCGGGCATTTCAGCTCCTTGGGCTTGTCGGCGGCGACGAAGCCGTTCTTCATCAGGTCGTTGCCCGCCGTCGACAGCGCCTGGGCGCAATCCACGACGCAATGGTTGTTGGTAAGCACCAGCCCCTGCAGCGAGACCACCGAGGCCGAGCATCCGCCGGTCAGCCGCACCGCCGATTGCCGGACCCGATCGAGCCACGCCTGATCCGGCGCGGTGCCATAGGCCGACTTCACTTTCGCGGCGGGAAAGGCATCGAAGGTCCACATGCCTTCGTCGGCATGCGCGGCGAAGGGGGAGAGGGCGATGATGGCGGTGGCCGCAAGCAGGCTATGACGCATGGAGTTGCTCCGTGATATCGATGTGCTCCTTATCGTCACGTCCTTGTCCGATTGCCAAGCCCACCCTAATACCCAGCCATGACCGATCTCGCCGAGTTGCCCGACGACAGCATCCGCAACACTCCTTTCGATAGTGCCCTATCCGATCGCTATCTCGTTTATGCGCTGTCGACGATCACCGCGCGTTCGCTGCCGGATGTTCGCGATGGGCTGAAACCGGTCCATCGCCGGCTGCTCTGGGCGATGCGGCTGCTGCGGCTCGATCCCGCGTCAGGCTACAAGAAATGCGCCCGCGTCGTTGGCGACGTGATCGGCAAATATCATCCGCACGGCGACCAGTCGGTCTACGACGCGATGGTCCGCCTCGCCCAGACTTTCTCGCTGCGCTATCCGCTGGTCGACGGGCAGGGCAATTTTGGCAATGTCGACGGGGATAATGCCGCGGCGATGCGCTACACCGAGGCGCGGCTGACAGCGGCGGCCGGCGAGCTGATGGCCGGCCTCGATGAAGGCACCGTCGATTTTCGCCCGACCTATAATGGCGAGGAGGAAGAGCCGGAGATCTTCCCGGGCCTGTTTCCCAACCTGCTCGCCAATGGCGCCAGCGGGATCGCGGTCGGCATGGCCACGTCAATCCCGCCGCACAACGTCGCCGAGCTCGTCGATGCCGCGGTGCATCTGATCGACAAGCCCGAGGCCGAGACGGCCGAGTTGATGCAGTTCGTGCAGGGCCCGGACTTCCCGACCGGTGGCGTGCTGGTCGACAGCGCTGCGTCGATCGCCGACGCCTATGCTAGCGGGCGCGGCGCATTCCGCGTTCGCGCGCTGATCGAGAAGGTCGACGAGAAGGGCGGTGGATGGCACCTCGTCGTCCAGCAGATCCCTTTCCAGGTTCAGAAGTCGAAGTTGATCGAGCAGATTGCTGAACTCATCAACGACAAGAAACTGCCGATCCTGGCAGACGTTCGTGACGAGAGCGACGAGAATATCCGCATCATCCTCGAGCCGCGCAGTCGCACTGTCGATGCCGGTATGTTGATGGAAAGCCTGTTCCGGCTCACCGACTTGGAGGTGCGCGTCCCGCTGAACCTCAACGTGCTGGATGAGAATCGCACGCCGGGCGTGATGAGTCTCAAGGCGGCGCTTGCTGCGTGGCTCAAGCACCAGTTCGACGTGCTGGTTCGCCGGTCCAGGCATCGGCTTGCGAAGATCGCCGATCGGATAGAGCTGCTAGACGGCTATCTCGTCGCCTATCTCAACCTCGATCGCGTGATCCAGATCATCCGCGAGGAGGACGAGCCCAAGCCGGTGATGATCGCCGAATTCGGGCTAAGCGATCGCCAGGCCGAGGCGATCCTGAACATGCGGCTGCGCAGCCTGCGACGGCTCGAGGAATATGAGATCAAGAAGGAGCGCGACACGCTCGATGCCGAGGGCAAGGGGCTGGAGGCGCTTATCGAGAGCCCCGCGCGCCAGCGGACCCGGATGAAGCGCGACCTGATCGCGTTGCGCGACCGCTATGGGCCCGACACCCCGCTGGGCGTGCGTAGGACGACTCTGTCGGAAGCGGGGCCGGCGCGCGAAATCCCGCTCGAGGCGATGGTCGAGCGTGAACCGGTGACGGTGATCCTGTCGCAGCGCGGCTGGATTCGGGCGATGAAGGGCCATGTCGATGATGCCGCGCTTGCAGCGGTGAAGTTCAAGGAGGGTGACGGTCCGGCCTATGCGGTCCGGGCGCAGACTACCGATCGTATCCTGCTCGCTACCGACCAGGGCCGCTTTTACACGCTGCCTGCCGACAGGTTGCCGGGTGGCCGCGGTTTCGGAGAACCGGTGCGCCTGTTCGCCGACGTGGAGGCCGATGGGCGGATCGCGGCACTGCTGGTGGCAAAGCCCGGGGTCGAGTTGCTGCTCGCCTCGGCCGAGGGCAAGGGCTTCGTCGTGGACATGGCCGACGTCACCGCCGAAACCCGCAAGGGCAAACAGGTCGTCAACCTGCGTGAGGGCGGGCGCCTCAAGGTGATCCACCAGATCGGCCAAGCTGACGATTATGTCGCCGCGATCGGCGACAATCGCAAGATGGTCGTATTTCCCTTGGCCGAACTGCCACGCATGTCGCGTGGCCAGGGCGTGACCATCCAGCGCTACAAGGATGGCGGGCTTTCCGATGCGATCAGCTTCAAACTGGACGCCGGACTGAGCTGGACAATGGGTGGTGACAGCGGGCGGACGCGGAGCGAAAGCGATCTCACCCCGTGGCGCGCGGCGCGTGGTGCTGCTGGGCGAATGCCGCCCATAGGATTTCCCCGAGACAATCGTTTCGGCTGAGACTGCTTCTAAGCCTTTCGAAAGAGTGCGTTAACCCTGCGCTGCTAATGCGGTCAGACCATGCGGGCGGCCAAAACCGAGATCATCAAGACTCCCGAGCGGATCGAAGACCGCTCGCCATTGTCTTCGCACATGCTGCCCGTGGCGCTGCAGGAACTGCTCGCTACGCCGCGGACAGCCGCGCAGCAGGAGTTCATCGATACGCTCCCGATCGCCATCGCACTGATCGGTCTGGTCGACAAAAAACCTTTGATCCTTGCAAGAAACGTCGCATTTCTGCAGCTTTCGCAACGCCGTGGGGGATTGCCGGAAGCTGATGCGGCGCTCGATCTCTGCGCCGGCATCGCCTTGCCGCTCATGGCCGAACTTGCCGCCTTCCTCCATTCGGACGAGCGCGACCGGTCGCTCGACATGCAGGAAGGCGACGGAATCAGCGGCCGTCATTTCGCGGTTCGGCTGTCGCGGCTGTCGGTCGGCGAATCACCTGTTCCCCGCTGCATCATATCGCTGATCGATCGCACCCAGCAGGTCGAAGGGGAGCGGTCGCTGCGTTCGCAGATGATGCGCGACAGCCTGACGGGGCTTCCCAATAGGGCAGCATTTGCCGAGCATGTCGAGCATTCGATGGCGAACTTCGAGGCCGAAGGTCGTCAGTTCGCGGTGCTGCTGATCGACCTCACTCGCTTCAGCCGGGTCAATGAGGGTGTCGGTTCGCTCGCAGGAGATGAACTGATCATCACCGTCGCGCGCAGGCTGATCTCCGCACTTCGCGCAGGCGACCTGCTGGCGCGTCTGGCCGGTGATGAGTTTGCGGTATTGCTCAGCGTGGCTGACGATTCGTCTGAGGCGATGCGCGCGGCCCGCCGCATGATGGCGTGTCTCTCGACTCCGATCCGCCTCGGCGATCTCGAGATCAAGATCGACTGCGCGGTCGGCGTTGCGATGATGTCCACGACGATCGAAACGGTCGAGGACCTGATCCGCAACGCCCAGTTCGCGATGAAGCGAGCCAAGCATTCTGGCCGTGCCGAGATCTATCAGGCTTGCGACAGCACGGCGGCACGCCAGCGCTTCAGCCTGGAAACCGAATTGCGCCGCGCGATCGAGCGTGATCAGCTCCAGCTGGCGTATCAGCCGCTGATCGACCTTCACAGCAGCCAGGTCATAGGGTTCGAGGCTCTAGCGCGGTGGGACCACCCCGAAAAGGGTTGGATCTCGCCGTCCGAGTTCATTCCGGTGGCCGAAGAGTCGGGGCTGATCGTTCCGCTTGGCCGCTGGGCGCTACGCGCGGCGACCCGTGCGCTCGCCGAATGGGACCGGAAGGCGGGCGCCCCGCTGGCTGTCCACATGGCGGTGAACGTCTCCGCGGTGCAGTTCCACCGCGACGATGTCGTTGCAGCAATCAATGCTGCGCTGATGGAGAGCGGAGTCGCTGGCAACCGGCTGAAAATCGAGCTGACCGAAAGCTGCATCGTCGGTGATCCGGATCGCATCGCCAATATTCTTCGCGCGATCCATGACCTCGACGTGTTGATCGCGATGGACGATTTCGGCACGGGCTATTCGAGCCTCGCCTATCTTCAGAAGCTGCCGATCGACGTGCTCAAGATCGATCGCAGCTTCATCGCGCCGATGCTGCACGATCGCGACTCTGTGGCTATCGTGCGCGCCGTACTGGGCCTCGCGTCCGCGCTCGGCATGACCACCACGGCGGAAGGTGTCGAAACCCAGGAACTGGTCGAGACGCTGATCGGGCTGGGCTGCGACGTGGCACAAGGCTATTATTTTGCGCGGCCGCTCAAGGCCGACGATGCCTATGCCTATCTCTCCGCCCGCAGGGCCTGACGGACTTCCTCGGCGGCGATAGCCGCGACGCGCGCATTGTCGGGAAATTGCTCTGCCATCCAGCGCCGTTCGATCGCTTGCAGCGTCGCCGCGACACCTGGACCGGCGCGCAACCCCATCGCGATGAGATCGCCGCCGCCGATCGGAAGGCGGGGTCGCACCCAGCCGCGCAGCTGATCCAGGCCGAGCTCGTCCAGATCACGATCGCTGCGCAGCAGGATGTCGCTCGCGACTTCGGGGCCGAACCGGTAGGCGAGGTTGCCTGGCGTGGTACCGTCGTCCGACACAGCCTGCTCGAGGCGCCGCGCGGCAGTCTTCGAGAGCTTGAGCCGGCGGGCGATCGACGAGGCGATCACGGCATCCTGCGGCAGTAGCGCCCCCAATCGCCGCAACGGATCGCCGGCCACGCCCGCCGCCAGCTCGCGCGCGGTCAATCGGGTCAGCCGGTCCACGCCTTGCCGATCGACCTCCGGGACGATCGGCCTGAGAATTCCATTGTCGACCATCAGCCGGACCGTAGGGGCGGGATTTTCGCCGCCGAGCAACTTGAGCAACTCGTCGGCAATGCGTTCACGGGAAAGCGCCATCAGGTCGTTGGCGCGGGCGATGCAAGCGGCCAATGCTGCGGGATCGGGGTCGCCGGCACCGAAGCGCTCATGGAAGCGAAACAGCCGCAGGATACGGAGATGATCCTCGGCGATCCTTTGCAGGGGATCGCCGATGAAGCGGACTAGTCGCTTGGCGAGATCGTCGAGGCCACCGAAATAATCGTAGACCGTACCGGTCTGCGGGTCCGCCGAGAGCGCGTTGATCGTGAAGTCGCGTCGCGCGGCGTCTTCGCGCCATTCGTCGGTGAAGGCCACGGTCGCGCGACGTCCGTCGGTGGCGACGTCGCGGCGCAGCGTCGTCACCTCGACGGGTCCGGAGGGCAGGAGGGCGGTGACCGTGCCATGGGCTATGCCGGTCGGGATCGGCTTGAACCCCGCGGCGGCAATTCGACGCATGCTTTCCTCCGGGAGGAGCCGGGTCGCGCAATCGATGTCCTTGACTGGCAGGCCCAGCAACGTGTCCCGCACGGCGCCGCCGACAAAGCGGACTAGCGCTTCGTCGCCACCCATCGCTGCTATGAGGGCGTCCAGCCCCGCATTGCGCCGCCATGCCGCATCCGGCAGCGATGTCATGACGGCGAGCCGATCGCAGCGCGCAGCCGTGGCGCGAAGTCCACGATCAGGCCGGCCGTGACACCCCAGATTCGTTCGTGCGGCCAATCGATCTCGTAATAATGGTGTTCGATACCGTTGAAGACGGTCGATTTTCGCAGATGACTTGCCTCCGCGAGCAGAATGTCCAGCGGCACTTCGAACAGCCCGGCCACCTCTGCTTCATGTGGCCGCAGCTCCAGGCCTTCCGGGATTACGGCTATCACCGGCGTTATGAGGTAGCCTGTCCTTGTCACATGCGATCGGGTGGTGCCGACGATCTCAACCTGCTCGGGGGGGAGGCCCACCTCTTCCCAAGCTTCGCGCAGCGCCGCCGCTATCGGGCCTTCGTCGTTCGGATCGATTCGTCCGCCCGGAAAAGCGACCTGCCCCGCATGCGCACGCAGCCCGGCATCGCGCACGGTCATCAGCACGCGCGGCTGCGGGGCATCGATGATCGGTACCAGCACGGCAGCGTGCGACAGAGATGAGAGATCCTGTACCTGCTCCCCGATCCAGCCCGGAGCATGGCCGTCGCGCTCCGGGTGGGCGGCCAGGCTGTAGCGCAGCCGATCGGCGAGACTGCTCACTGCGCCTCCAGAACGAAAAACTCGCCTGCGCTCCAGATGCCCACCGGCTCGCTGCTCTCGTCCAACGCAATGTTGGCCAGCTCATAATAGACGGGACGGGCGATCAGGGCATCGAGGCCTTTTCGTACCCGGACATAGGGATGCGGCCCATCCGAGCGTTCGACCACTCGAAGCGGGTGCTCGGCGTCGGCGATGACAAGATCCCCGGTGTTCAGCCGGAACGCCAGCCGGCGATCGGGACCGGCTCCCTCGGCCTTCATCTCCACGGCGACGAAGGGTGCGTCATCGACGAGGATCGACAGCTTCTCGGCGGGCGTGACCAGCACGTAGCTATCATCCGGTTCACGCCGCAATATCGTCGAGAACAGGCGCACCATCGCGGGCCGGCCGATCGGCGAGCCTTCGTGGAACCAGGTGCCATCGCTTGCGATTCGCATGTGGCTGTCGCCGCAATGAGCGGGGTGCCAGCGGTCCACCGGCGGCAGACGGTTTTCCGCGCCAAGTGCGGCGATGTCGCTCAGCGACAGGCCGGCCAGATCGGGTGGTGGATGGCTCTCGGGCATGTTGGGCGATGTGCCGTCAATCGCAGCCCTGCACAAGGGGGCGATCGCAACCGGCGATGGCGTTCCGGAGGCGGCCTATTGCGCGGTTCTCGCGGTTTTCTGCAAACCGGGCACTGGCCCATACCGAGGGCCGAGGGCCGCGTGGCTGGGCACGGTCTGGCCCGGGCGCAGCCGTGCCAGCAGCCGATCGCGATCGACTGGACCCGGCAGCGTCCAACCCCGCGTGTGACGCGCGGAGAAGCCGAAGAACCGGTCATAATAGATCGCGTCGCCGATCAGCATCATCGGCTCGCGATCGTCGGCGTCTGCACGGGCAAGAGCCGCTTCGACCAGCTTGCGCCCGATCCCGTCGCGCTGGCGGTCGGGATGAACCGCGACGGGCCCTACCAGGGTCAGTGGCGTTACGTCGCCATTGCTCTCGGTCAGTTGCACAGGCCAGCACTGGATCAATCCCGTCAGCACGCCATCCTCGATCGCCGCGAAGCTGAGTTCCGGGATCGGCTCGGCGGCGTCGCGCAGGCGGTAGGCAGTGCGCTGCCGGCGCCCGGGGCCGAAGGCGAGGTCGAGCAGGGCGTCGATATCGGAGGTGCTAACCGACGCAATGGGTACGAGCTTGATCAATGTAGCCGGGATCCTGGGTCTGACAGGGGCGGCGTTTAAGGTCCAAAGCCGGCCGCCGCAATAACGGTGATCGCGGCCCGGCAGAAGCAGGCCGCCGTTCCGGTGAGATCGTGTTTTCCCCATCTTCTGTGGATAGCTTGTGGATAAGCCCGGGAGAGCGGGCGCTTCGAAGCCGGATCATATCATGGTCGTTCGGCTTGCCCGATTTTCGGGCAGCGCCTATCGAATGCCACCATGACACCCGAGTTCGGCCCCCGCAGGACCGCGATCGTCACCGGTGCTGCAAGGCGGATCGGTGCGGAAATCGCCAAGGCGCTCTTCGCGGACCGCTGGGACATCTTGATCCATTACCGCGACTCGGAGGCAGAGGCGCAGGCGCTCGCCGCCAGTTTGCCCGGAGCGCGGACCGTTCAGGCTGACCTTGCCGCGGCCGACGGGGCCGAGCGCGTCATAGCAGCGCTGGAAGGCATGCCGCCGCCCGCCCTGCTGGTGAACAGCGCGTCGGCCTTCGTCTATGATGCGCTGGACGATTTCTCGATCGAGAACTGGGACATGCATATGGCCGCCAACGTGCGCGGACCGGCTCTGCTGTCGCGGGCATTCGCCGCAGTCGTGCCGGCAGGTGCGGGCGGACTGATCGTCAACATGCTGGATGCGAAGCTATCCCAGCCGAACCCCGACTTCTTCTCCTACACCGTTTCGAAGATGGCATTCGCCGGCTTCAGCGAATTGCTGGCCCGCAGCCTGGCCGGTCGAGGCATACGGGTGAATGCCATCGCACCGGCAGTCACGCTCGTCTCCGGTCCGCAAAGCCGGGAAAATTTCGAAATGGTTCATAGCATGAATGCGCTTGGGCGAGGCGTGGAGGTCGGCGAGATCGTCGCCGCTCTGCGATTCCTGATCGCGGTGCCGACGATCACTGGACAAACGATCACGCTCGACGGGGGGCAGCGCTTCCTGGGCCTGCCACGCGACGTCCAGTTCATGGAGCTCTGATGGATATTGCCTCGCTCGACGGCCTCGTGCCCGAACACCTGTTGCCGCGTACACGGCGGATCATATTGCGCGATTTGGCGGTGCCGGTGGATATCGGCTTTCACGATTTCGAAGTCGGCAACCCGCAGCGCGTGTTCGTTACCGTGGAGCTATGGCTGGACGACGACAGTTTTGCTGCGGTCGACGATGTCGCCGCTGCCTGGGATTACGACTTCCTCCGATCGGAGATTCTGCGGCTCGTGGAGGGCCGACGTTACAACCTGCAGGAAACGCTCGTTCGCGAAATTTATGCGCTGGTCGCGGCGCGCGCAGGAGTTCGGGGCCTGCGGATCGCGACAAGCAAGCCGGATGTATACCCCGACTGCAGGGCGGTGGGAGTGGAGCTGAGCTCCTTCTGATTCTCCCGAACATGCAGCAGCGCAGAGGGAGTAGCTCATCATTTTCCGATGGTTCGGTCGCAGGTGCCGAGCTGCTCCCGCACGAAGCCATAGTCCTCGCGGACTGCCGCGGCGTCTCCTTCCGACAGCGCTGCAACACTCGTATCGGGAAGGCGCGAAGGCAGGAAGCAGGCGAGCCGATACCACAGCAGGCTGTCCTTGGCCGGCGCGCGGGCGCTGTCATCGACCATTTCACCTAGCGCTACCGCCCATTGCGGCTGCTCCGCCGGGCGCCGCAGGATCGACAACGAGATCGGCCGGTTGTCCCGGGTGGTGAGAAAAATTTGAGATTCGCTTTCGCCGGGAATCGCACCGGGTACGTGGAAGGCGCTTCCGATCCCTGTGACGATCGGCGGCGCAGCGGGTGAAATTGCCTCCGTCAGGATCGCTCTAAGCCGCGATTCGTATGTTTGCGTCCAGTCGAGCTGTGAATAAGGCGAAGTGAGCCGGAGCTCGAGGGGGCGCCCGGGAACGCGGTCTGCGAACAGGATGAACCGGCCTTTCTTCAACTTTGGGGGCCTGCCTCCGGCATCGAGCGGTACATCGACGATATAACTGACCGTGCCGGGCATACCATCGACGCCCCGGAGAAGAATCATCGTGGTCGCCTGAACAAGAAATCGGGCTCGACCGGCAGCCAGTCCGGGCGCCAAGGCGCCTTTCAGTCGCTCCGATTTGACCACTGAAACACCTGCCACAATCGGCGCCGTCAATGCCAGATCGGCCAGGTCAACGTAGGAAAGGCCCGTATTTACGGGGCGGAAAGGCGATGCCGACGCGCTTGGCTGTGCCACTGCCGGCATGATTGGAAGCGCCACGCAAGCAGTCGCTAAAGCAAAGGCCATGCCAAAACTGGTCCGGCGGCGGCGGTCATCCAGCAGATCCATCAGTGCGATCCTCGTTTCCGCATGTTCACCCCTCTCAATAGCGGCGAAGCAGTGGGGGAGGAATGCCCGAAAACCAAGCTCCATGGCGTTTCGCTTATTGCGTCGGGCGAACTGTCGCGATAAGGACACACCTCCGCTAAATATCAAATCAAGTTGTGGCGGGTAGGGGCCGGGCACCAATGGATCGCCGTTGGTGAATTTCCGGCCTTTTGCAGGCTTATGGATTGGAGGGAGTGTCGTTCCTTAATGGCTTATGCTGATCAATCGATGAGCACCCGCAAGGCGGTGTCGATCGCGCTGGTGATTCTGCTTCATGCGATCATCGGGTACGCGTTCGTCACCGGGCTTGCGTATAACGTCGTCAAGAAGGTGGCTCGCGACCTGAAAACCTTTGACGTTGATGAAGAGGCTCCTCCGCCCCCGGATAAGCCGCCGCCCCCGCCCCCTGAAACGAAGATCGAGCCGCCGCCCGTCGTGGCGCCGCCGCCGATCGTTCAGGTGCAGGCGCCGGTCGCTCCGACTATCGTGAATGTTCCGGTCGCTCCGCCGCCGGTAATCCACGCAACTGCGCCGCCGGCTCCGCCGACCATCGCGCCCGTGCGTGCAACGCCGAAGGGGAACTTCCAGTCCCTGATGTCCACTGATGACTATCCTTCGGCTTCGCTGCGCGCGAACGAAGAGGGCACGGTGGCCTATAGGCTCGATGTCGGCGTCGACGGCAAGGTTACCGGATGTACGGTCACGTCCAGCAGCGGCTTCCCGCGGCTCGATCAGACGTCCTGCACGCTGCTCCAGCGGCGTGGGCGGTTCAATCCGGGCAAGGACTCGTCGGGCAACCCGACCACGAGCGTGTACAATGGTCGGTTCACCTGGAGAATTCCGAAGGATTGACCTTCCGGCGGAGCGGGTCCTCGCGACCGGCTCCGCCTGACACCCATTGCAGAGACAGTTTCAGAGAAGGAAATTCAGTTTATGGCTACTCCCGCAGCCGCAGGTTCCAACCCCTATGGCCTCATGGCCGCTCTCGAGCAGGGCGGTACGATTGCATGGACGGTTTTCATCATCCTCGTCGTGATGTCGGCGGCGTCCTGGTACATCATGTTTACGAAGCTGCTCGAGCAGCAGAAGATCCTGAACCAGGGCAAGCGCGCCCGCGCCACCTTCTGGACCGCGCCCAGCCTGCGCGACGGCCAGGCTAAGCTCGAGAAGAACTCGGCCTATCGCCAGATCGTCGACGACGGCCTGATCGCGCAGGACCAACACACCAAGCTGACCGACCCGGTCGATCAGCATGAATGGCTGACCGGTTCGCTCAGCCGCAGCCAGGCACTGGTAAACTCGAAGCTCGGCAATGGCCTCGCGGTTCTCGCGACGGTCGGTTCGACCTCGCCGTTCATTGGCCTGTTCGGTACCGTTATCGGTATTTACCGTGCGCTCATCAAGATTGGTGCTGCCGGTCAGGCTTCGATCGACGCCGTCGCCGGTCCGGTCGGTGAGGCTCTGATCATGACCGCGCTCGGTCTCGCCGTGGCCGTTCCGGCCGTCCTCGGCTACAACTGGCTGATCCGCCGCAACAAGGTGGTTGCAGAGCAACTGGCGGCCTTCTCGACCGATCTCCATGGCTACATGGTGTCGGCCGGTGCGGTGAAGCCCGCCACGAAGGCGGCTGCTCCGGCGCCTGCCGTCAAGAAGTAATCGGCGGACGGACGGCGGCGGGCGCACGCTGCGCCCGCCCCGTTCCCGAGGAAGTTATGGCCCGGAAACGGCGCGACGCGCCGATGCTCCGATACGCCGCCAAGTAGATAGGATTTGTGCCGATGGCCATGAGTGCGGGCCCCGCCGAAAACGACGCCCCGATGTCGGACATCAACACGACGCCGCTCGTCGACGTCATGCTGGTGCTTCTGATCATCTTTCTGATCACGGTTCCGGTCGTGATCCAGACCGTTCCCGTCAAGTTGCCCAATGTGGTGTTCGAGCCCACGACGACCAAGCCGGAAAATGTCGCACTGACCGTGCGCGCTTCCCCGAGCGGTGCCTGCCAGGTTTACTGGGGCCAGACCCCCGTGACCGCTCAGGAACTGATCGATCGTGCCGTCGTGAAGCTGCGCAAGGAAATCGATCGCCAGGGTGGTCCCAATGCCCCCGGTCTCGAATTGCCTGAGGTCCACATTCGCGGTGATATCAACACGCCCTATCGTTGCATCGGGGGCGCCGTGTACAACATGCAGCGCGCTGGATTCACCCGCGTCGGCTTCATTTCCGAGCCGCCGGCGGGCATGGTCCACGAGCGTATCTGATCTCGCTTTCGAGGAGTTTTAGTCATGGCAATGGCCGCAAGTACGACCGAAGGCGAGCCTATGATGGACATCAACACCACGCCGTTGATCGACGTGATGTTGGTGCTGCTGATCATGTTCATCATTACCATCCCGATCCAGACCCACGCTGTGAAGCTCGATCTGCCGGTCAATGACAACAACAGCAATCCTCCACCGGTCGATCCGGTGAAGAACAAGGTTGTGGTCACGCCGACCGGTGAGATTCTCTGGAATGGCAGCCCGATCGATCTGGTCCGGCTTCGGCAATATCTGGACATCACGCAGACGATGAACCCGATCCCCGAGCTGCATCTGCAACCCGATGCGCAGGCACGATATGTGCTGGTGGACCAGGTCTTGGCCGTCACCAAGCGTGCGCAGGTCGAGAAGATGGGTTTCGTCGGTAACGAAGCTTATGGCGGCGCCTTCTAAGGCCGCTGCAACAGTCTGAACAAGGAAAGGGCGGCCTCTCCGGGCCGCCCTTTTTGTTGGATGCTGTCGATGCCGACGCGGCGAGTGACGGCTCAGGCCAGTCCGGCATATTCCCGCAGCGGTGTTTCCGGACGGGCGCCGAAGTGCGAGATCACCTCGGCCGCCGCCAGGCCGGCGATGCGGGCGCATTCGCCGAGCGGCAGATCCCGGGTCAGCCCGTAGAGAAAGCCTGCGGCATAGAGGTCGCCCGCGCCTGTCGTGTCGACCACGCGCGCGACCGACGCGGCCGAGCTGCTGATCCGATCGGTGCCGCGCACCACCACCGAACCCTGGGCGCCGAGCGTGATCGCTGCAAGATCGACCATCCCGCTCACTTCGGCCAGCGCTGCCTCGATGTCATCGGTTTCGAACAGCGCCAGCAACTCCGCCTCATTCGCGAACAATATGTCGACTCGGTTTGCGACGAGATCGAGGAACGCCTCGCGATGCCGCATCACGCAGAAGGCGTCCGACAGCGAGAGCGCCACCTTCCGGCCCGCGTCATGGGCGATGTCGGCGGCACGGTGGAACGCGTCCTTCGCGTGCGGCTCGTCGTATAGATAGCCTTCGAGATAGGTGATCCTGGCGGAGGCGACCAGCGCCTCGTCGATGTCTGCCGCGGTCAGGTTCACGCAGGCACCGAGATAGGTGTTCATCGTCCGCTCGGCATCCGAGGTGACGAAGATGATGCAACGTGCCGTGGCGGGCCCGTCCGAGGCCATCGCGGTCGTGAAGCGCACGCCTCCGGCCAGCAGGTCGTGCCGGTAGGCCGCACCCAGTTCGTCGTCGCGCAGCTTGCCGATATAGCCGCAGGCCGCGCCTAGGGATCCCAGGCCCGCAATGGTGTTGCCGGCCGATCCGCCCGACGCGCGGGTGGCCGGGCCCATCGCGGCATAGAGCCGCTCGGCGGTGGGCTCGTCGATCAGGGTCATTCCGCCCTTGGCAAGCTGGTGCTGGTCGAGGAAATCGTCCTCGGCATGGGCGATCAGGTCGATGATCGCATTGCCGATCCCGACGACGTCGAGGGTCGCTTCGGTCATTATGTGCCCCTGCGCTGGGCGGGTGCGCCCGTGAAGAAATTGTGGCAAAGCCGGCTGCTCCATGCCGCGCGCGATCCGCGCGGGCAAGTCCAACTATGACTGAATGGCCGCCTCATGCTCGACGAACTCGGTGATCTCCTGTGCAAGGCCCGCGCCTGGGTCGGGGAGGGCCACGGCGTCGCGATCGCTACCGTCATCGAAACATGGGGATCGGCGCCGCGGCCGCGCGGCTCCCATGCGATCATCCGGGACGACGGATTGTTCGAGGGCTCGGTCAGCGGCGGATGCGTCGAAGGGGATGTCATCGTCGCGGCCCGGGCGCTGATCCGGTCGGGCGGGGGGCATGAACGGCACGACTATGGCGTACAGGGTGACAATGCCTGGGCCTTCGGCCTCGCCTGCGGCGGCAAGATTTCGGTCCTGATCCAGACGATCGACGCCGAGCATTATCCGCCCGGGCTGCTCGATCGCATCATCGCGCAACGCGGGCAGGGGCTCGGCCTTGCCGTCACCACCGACCTTGCCAACGGCACCAGCATCGAGACGTCTGCCGCGCGCGAGGCGAGCTACGTCAATCATTATCCTCCGCCGCTGCGCATGATGATCGTCGGCGCCGTGCATGTCGGCCAGAAGCTGGTGCCTCTGGCCCGGCAACTCGGCTATCATGTGCAATTGGTCGATCCGCGTGACAGCTTCGCCGCCGCGAGCCGCTTCGCCGACATCGAGATAGACACACGCTGGCCGGACGAGGCGTTCGCCGAATGGAGGCCTGACGCAGGTACCGCGGTGATCACGCTGACGCATGACGCCAAGATCGATGATCCTGCGCTGGCGGCCGCGCTGCGCAGCAATGCCTTCTACATTGCAGCGCTCGGCTCTCGGCGCACTCATGCGGCGAGGCTCGAGCGGCTCGCAGCGCTGGGCTTCGCGCCCGAGCTGCTCGCCCGCATAGATGGGCCGGCCGGGCTCGCGATCGGCGCGGCGACCCCTGCCGAGATCGCGCTATCGATCCTGGCGGGCGCGACGGCGGCGTTGCGCGGCGCGTGACGGTTGGCGCAATCCTCCTCGCGGCAGGGAGCGCGCGGCGGATGGGCGAGAACAAGCTGCTCGCGGATCTTGGCGGCAAGCCGCTCATCCTCCATGCCTGCGAGGCGATCGCCGCAGCCGGGCTGGGCGAACCGATCGTCGCGGTCGCGCCCGGCAGCAGGGTTGCGGCGCTGCTCGAGCGGCGGGCAGTAATCGTCGAGGCCGCCGATCACGCGCTCGGCATGGGCTGTTCTCTGGCGGCGGCGGCCCGCGTCGCACCACCTCACTGGCTGGCGGTGCTAGTCTGTCTCGGCGACATGCCCTTCGTTCGCGCGTCTACGCTGATCGCGATCGCGCAACGAGCATCGGCCGCTGCTATTGTCCGGCCATGCTACCAGCAGCGGCCCGGCAACCCCGTCCTGTGGGGACGACGGCATTTTGGCGAACTGGCGGGGTTGACCGGCGACCAGGGTGGGCGGGCGCTGTTCGCGCGCCATCCGGTGACGTTGCTGGATTGCGATGACCCAGGCGTGGAGATCGATGTCGATACGCCCGAGGCGCTGGAGCGGGCGCGGCGACTCTTCGCTGCATGACGAGTCCGGGTCAGAGCGTCCGTAACGCCGCCGCCGGCCGCGCCGCCAAGACGGGCAAGGACCCGAGCATGCCGATGCCCAGCGTGCCCGTCGCGCCGGCTGCCAACGTCGCCAGCACCACGCCCCAGTCTGGCGCCCAGCGAAGCTCGAAAATGCCGGTGACGATGGACCAGCCGGCCGCCGTGCCCGCCGCAAGCGCGAGCCCCGCGACGATGACGGAGAGCAGGGCATATTCGATAGCCTGCGCCGCGAGGATCTGGCGCCGGCTCGCGCCAAGCAGCTTGAGCAGGACGGCGTCGTAGAGACGAGCGCGTCGTGACGCGGCGATCGCGCCCATCAGCACTGCGACGCCTGCAGCCAGCGTCACCGATGCGACTGCCCGAATCGCCATCGCGAGTTGTCCAAACACCTGCGATAGCTGGTCGACGACGTCCTTGACGCGAATCAGCGACGCCGAAGGGAAAGCAGCGATGACCGCCTTGTTGATCGCCGCCTCGTGCGCATCGGGCAGGGTGATGGTCGCCATATAGCTGTGGGGCGCCGCTTCGAGCGTGCCCGGGGCGAAGACGATGCCGAAATTGAAGCCCATCGTCTCCCAATTCACCCGGCGGATGGAGGCGATCTTCGCATCGATCTCCACCCCGAGCACCGACAGCCTCATCGCATCGCCGGGCTTGAGGGCGAGAGCCTTGGCCGCCTGCTCCTCGATCGAGACGAGAGGGGGGCCGGCATAGTCGGCCGGCCACCATTTGCCCGCGACGATCTCATTGCCCTGCGGCAGTACCGAGGCATAGGTGAGGCCGCGGTCGCCGTTCAGGATCCAGGCCCCCTTGGGCACCGGTTTCATGTCGGCGACGCGGACGCCGCGCACTGCCACCACCGACCCGCGCAATGATGGCACGCTGGTGATCTGAGCGTCGGGCGCCTTGGAATGGACGGTGCGGCGGAACCGGTCGATCCCGTCGGTGGGCACGTCCAGTACGAAGAAGTTCGGTGCTGTCGCCGGGATGGTGCGCTCGATCTGGTTGGCGAGGTTGGTCTGCAGCACCGCGAGCATCACGAACAAGGTGAGGCCGAGGCCGAGCGCCACGATGAGCCGATCGGTCTGCGCCGCGGGCCTGTGCAGATTGGCGATGGCGAGGCGGAGCAGCGGCCGCCGAGGACGCGGAACAGCACGCGCGCCGCGGCGAACGAGCCACCCTATCCCGCCGAGCAGCGCGAAAACGGCGACGGTGCCCGCAAGAAAGCCGGCGCTGAGCAGGGGATCGCGGGCCGTGCCGATCGCGAGCGCCGCGATACCCGCGCCTGCGCCGGCCATGGGCGCCAGGACCGTCCAGCGGGGAAGGCCGAAGGGCTCGACCCGTGCCCTGAAGATCGCCGCGGGGCTGACCTGTCCTGCCCGGGCAAGCGGGGCGAGGCTGAAGAGCAAGGCGGCCAGCAGGCCATAGCCGGCGCTGACCAGCAGCGGCAGCGGGAAGAGTGTGAAATGCGGCTCGACGGGCAGCGCATCGCCGGCAATCTTGCCGACGAGCGCAGGGACGGCCGCGCCGGCCACCAGTCCTGCGACGACCGCGCCGGCTGCGACCAGGGCGATCTGGATCAGGTAGATGCGGAAGATGATGCGCGAGGACGCGCCGAGGATCTTCAGGGTCGCGATCCCCGGTCGCCGTTGGTCGAGCCAGGACGAGACTCCATTGCCGACCCCGATGCCGGCGACGATCAGCGCGGTCAGACCGACGAGGGTGAGGAATTGCCTGAGCTGCTCGACGGTACGCCGCAGCCCGCGCGCGGCATTGCTGCGATCCGTCACTTCCCAATTGGCGTCGTGAAATCGGTCGTCAAGCCGCTCGGCGATCGCATGCGCATCCTGATTGCCGGCAAGGCGGATGCGGTAACGGGTGGTGAAAAGGCTGCCGGGCTGGACCAGCCTGGTCGCTCCAAGCCCTTGCTGCGACAGCAGGATCGTTGGTCCAAGGGTGAAGCCCTCGCCGACCCGGTCGGGTTCGTCGACGATTAGGCCGATCACGCGCAGGCTCGTGTCGCCGACGTGGATGCGGTCGCCAAGGCGGACAGACAGCCGCTCGGCGAGTTCGGGGGCTATGGCGACATCGAGCCCGGCGGGACGGGGGCGCAACGCCCCCGGTGCTAGCTTGAGCGCGCCGTAGAGCGGCCAGCGATCATCGACACCCTTCAGTTCGGCGAGCACCGACGCCTCGGCATCGAGGCGCGACGCCATCGCCCGCATGCGAATGCTGGCCGAGACGATTCCGACCCGGCCAAATGCTGTGCGCTCGACGGGCGTCGCCTCGCGCTGGGCAACTCGCATTTCGATGTCGCCGCCCAATATCTCCTGGCCGCGGGCGTCAAGCTCGGCGGTGATCGCCTCGCCGAGGCTGCCCACGCCGGCCAGCCCGGCAACGCCCAGAAACAGGCATATGATCAGCAGGCGCAGCCCTCGCAAGCCGCCGCGCATCTCGCGCAGCGCCAGCCTCCAGGCGATGGTCATGCGGCCGACCGGTCGGATATGATCTGCCCGTCGCGCATCTCGACGACGCGGCGACAGCGTTTGGCGAGTTCGGGATCATGGGTGATCACCAGCAGCGTGGCGCCCGTTTCGCGCTGGCGATCGAACAGCAGGTCCATGATCCCCGCGCCGGTCGCCGCGTCGAGATTGCCGGTGGGCTCATCCGCGAACAGGATTACGGGGCGGGGCGCGGTCGCCCTGGCGATGGCGACGCGCTGCTGCTCACCGCCTGACAGCTGGGCCGGATAATGGTCGAGCCGATGGCCCAGGCCGACTGCCTCGAGCTCCGCGCGTGCCCATGCAAAGGCATCGGCTTCGCCGGCGAGCTCAAGTGGAACGGCGACATTCTCCAGCGCGGTCATTGTCGGCAACAGATGAAAGGCCTGCAGGATAATGCCGATCCGTCCGCGCCGCGCGGCGGCGAGGCCATCCTCGTCGAGACGCGTGAAATCGAGACCTGCCACGCTGATGCTGCCAGCGTCGGCCCGCTCCAGTCCTGACAGGATCGCCATCAGCGATGACTTGCCCGAGCCCGACGGGCCAAGCAGCGCGACCGTTTCACCGCTGCCGATAGCGAGATCGATGCTTTTCAGGATCTCGACCCGCGCCGACCCCTTGCCTAGCGCGAGACGAAGGGCGCTGGCGTCGATGATGGGTGATGTCATGCCGGCGAAGCGATCCTGTTCGTTGCTGTACTGCAACATGAGGATCGTCGGCGGCACTATCAATGGGTGAGGCGAGGCTTCGCGACGATTCCGGCCAGTCGACCGGCGGCGAGATCGAGGAATCCGGGAAAGCTCAGGCGGCCTTGGGTCCCTGGACCGCTATACGCTGCAACTCCGGTAGCGCTCGCTCAAGCGCGGTCTGGTGCGTGTCGTCGCAGCGCGGCATGCGGTTCCAGGCGTCGAGGGCCGCAATTTTGTACGCCTCCGCGAGCGTTGGATAATTGAACGTGTTCTCGACGAAATAGTCGAGCGTTCCGCCGAGGTTGAGCACCGCCTGGCCGATGTGGATCAGTTCCGTCGCGCTTTCGCCGATGATGTGGACACCGAGCAGGCGGCGGTCCTCGAGCGCGAAGACCATCTTCATCATGCCCGCCTGCATGCCCATGATATGGCCGCGCGATGTCTCGCGGAACCGCGCGATGCCGCATTCATAGGGGATACCGCGGTCGCGCACTTCCTGCTCGGACAGGCCGACCGTGGAAATCTCGGGCACTGCGTAGATGCCATAGGGGAAATAAGCGGGGGCGGGTGGCATGGGCGCGCCAAAGGCGTGACAGGCGGCGATGCGGCCCTGCTCCATCGATGTGGAGGCAAGGCTGGGGAAGCCGATCACGTCTCCGGCGGCATAGATATGCGGAACGTCGGTCTGGAGCGTGACCGGGTCGACGGTCAACCGGCCGCGGCTGTCGGCTTCGAGACCGCAATTCTCCAGCCCCAGCGCACCGGTCGCGCCGATGCGTCCCGCCGCATAGAGCAGCATTTCCGAACGAATACGGCGGCCATCGTCGAGCACCGAGATCGGCCAGCCCTGGCCGTCGACCTCGACCCGCTCGACCTTGGAACCGAGCCGGATCGTCATGCCGCGGTCGCGCAACTGGTGGACGAAGTCGTCGATTATCTCGCGGTCCACGAAATCGAGGAAGGTTTCGCGGGGTTCTATCAGCGTGACCGGCACGTCGAGCGCCGAGAAGATGGTGGCATATTCGATGCCGATCACGCCGGCACCGATCACGGTCAGGCTGCGCGGCACGCGCGGGTTTGCGATCAGGCTGTCGCTGTCTAGAATGGTGCTGTCGTTGAACGGTATCGAAGCGGGGCGATAGGGATTGGTCCCCACAGCGATCAGCACGCGCTCGGCTTCGAAGATGTGGACGTCGCCCCTCGGCCCCGTCACGGCGATCTCGTGCGGGCTACGGAATTGGGCCGCACCCTCGACCGTCCGCACGCCGTTACGGGTGAACTGATGCTCGAGCACGTCGATTTCGTGCTCCAGCGTCATCTTCAGGCGGGCATTGAGGTCTTTGCCCTGAATGTCCTTCTTGACGCGATAGGCCCGGCCGTAAAAACCCCGCTCGCGCCAGCCAGTCAGATTCAACACGGTTTCGCGCAGCGTCTTCGACGGGATGGTGCCGGTGTGCACCGACACTCCGCCAACCCGAAAGCGGTTCTCGACGACCAGGGTCGACTTGCCCAGCTTCGCAGCCTGGATAGCGGCGCGGCGTCCCGCCGGCCCGCTGCCAATGACGATCAGTTCGTAACGCATCACATCCCCCAGATTGACCCGTGCTCGCGAGTCCGACGTCCTCTCTTACGCCCGGAGCCTTGAAAACATGGTTAACGCCCGGTCTGAGGCAGTAACGACCGAGCTTGATGGGACATCCGCGGAAATGATGGCCGGGAGAATGAATGAGCCCAAAGCGAAAGGCCCGCCTCTTTCGAGACGGGCCTTTCCTCAGCCAGGCTGAACGATCACACTTTGAGCTTGGGCTTGGTGCCACCCTTTTTCGGGCGCTTCGGTGCCGCCGGGACGAGCTCGAACGACAGCGCGAAGTCCTTCAACTTCACCTTGACCTCGCCGCCATGGACCAGCTTGCCGAAGAGCAATTCCTCGGCCAGCGGCTGCTTGATCTTTTCCTGGATCAGGCGGCCCATCGGCCGAGCGCCGTAGAGCTTGTCATAGCCCTTGTTGGTGAGCCAGGTCTTGGCCTCCTCGTCGAGGCTGATGTGGACGTCGCGGTCCGCCAGTTGCAGTTCGAGCTGGAGGATGAACTTCTCGACGACCCGCGAAACGACCTCGGGCGGCAGATAGCCGAACGGCACAATCGCATCGAGGCGGTTGCGGAACTCCGGCGTGAACATCTTCTTGACCGCTTCCTCGTCCTCGCCCTCGCGGGTGAGGTTGCCGAAGCCCACCGTCTCGCGCGCCATGTCGGACGCACCGGCGTTGGTGGTCATGATCAGGATGGTGTTGCGGAAGTCCACCGTCTTGCCGTGGTGATCGGTCAGCTTGCCGTTATCCATCACCTGCAGCAGGATGTTGAACAGGTCCGGATGCGCCTTTTCGATCTCGTCGAGCAGCAGCACGCAATGCGGATGCTGGTCAACGGCATCGGTCAGAAGGCCGCCCTGGTCATAGCCGACATAGCCCGGAGGGGCGCCGATCAGGCGGCTGACCGAATGCCGCTCCATATATTCCGACATGTCGAAGCGCTGCAACGGAATGCCCAGGATCGATGCCAGCTGGCGCGCGACTTCCGTCTTGCCGACGCCGGTCGGGCCGGAGAACAGATAGTTGCCGATCGGCTTGTCCGGATCGCGCAGCCCCGCGCGGCTGAGCTTGATCGCCGAGGAGAGGATCTCGATCGCCTTGTCCTGGCCGAACACGACGCGCTTGAGATCGGTCTCGAGCGAACCGAGCGTCTTCTTGTCGTCGGTCGAGACCGACTTCGCCGGTATGCGCGCCATCGTCGCGATCACGGCCTCGATCTCCTTGGGCGTGATCACCTTCTTGCGCTTGGCCGGCGGCACCAGCATCTGCGAAGCGCCGACCTCATCGATCACGTCGATCGCCTTGTCGGGCTGCTTGCGGTCGTTGATGTAGCGCGACGAAAGCT
Organism: Rhizorhabdus sp. P4_G5; assembly: GCF_056401065.1. Taxonomy (NCBI): domain Bacteria; kingdom Pseudomonadati; phylum Pseudomonadota; class Alphaproteobacteria; order Sphingomonadales; family Rhizorhabdaceae; genus Rhizorhabdus; species Rhizorhabdus sp. P4_G5. Next base: position 30,314 of record NZ_JBFUKB010000001.1, read on the forward strand.
CCACCGCGGCCTTGATGGCATCGGGCGTGTATTTGACGTGGTGATGCTCCTCGAACGCGGTGCGCAGGCCGGTGATGATCTTGATCGTGTCCTCGATCGTCGGCTCGTTCACATCAATCTTCTGGAAGCGCCGCAGCAGCGCGCGGTCCTTCTCGAAATGGTTGCGGAACTCCTTGTAGGTGGTCGAGCCGATGCAGCGGATCGTGCCGCCCGACAGCGCCGGCTTGAGCAGGTTGGAGGCATCCATTGCGCCGCCCGATGTTGCGCCCGCGCCGATCACCGTGTGGATCTCATCGATGAACAGCACCGCATGGGGCAGCTTTTCGAGCTCGGTGACGACCTGCTTGAGGCGCTCCTCGAAATCGCCGCGATAGCGGGTGCCGGCGAGCAGCGCGCCCATGTCCAGCGAGTAGATCACCGCCGGCAACAGCACCTCGGGAACGTCGCCCTCGACGATCTTGCGCGCGAGCCCTTCCGCGATTGCGGTCTTGCCGACGCCGGGATCACCCACATAGAGCGGGTTGTTCTTCGAGCGGCGGCACAGGATCTGGACGGTGCGATCGACCTCGGGGCCGCGGCCGATCAGCGGATCGACCTTCCCGTTCTTGGCCTTCTCGTTGAGGTTGACGCAGAACTGCTTGAGCGCGCTTTCCCCCTTCTTGCCGTCCGCCTTGGCCTGGCTCTTTTCCTCTTCGGCGCCCTTCACTTCGCGTTGCTCCGTGGGTTGTCCGGCCTTGCCGACTCCGTGGCTGATGAAGCTGACCGCGTCGAGGCGGCTCATGTCCTGCTGCTGCAGGAAGAAGACGGCATAGCTTTCGCGCTCGCTGAACAGGGCGACGAGCACATTGGCGCCCGTCACCTCCTCGCGGCCGGAGGACTGGACATGGAGGATGGCGCGCTGGACGACACGCTGGAAACCGCTGGTCGGCGAGGGATCGGTCTCACCCTCGACCTTGAGGGCGTCGAGTTCGGTATCGAGATAGTTGGTGACGGCGTTGCGAAGCTCGGAGAGGTCGACGCCGCAGGCAATCATCACCTTCGAGGCATGCTCGTCGGCGATCAGGGCGAGCAGCAGATGCTCCAGCGTCGCATATTCATGGCGCCGGCTGCTGGCAGCGCTCAGCGCGTTGTGCAGCGTCTGTTCGAGTTCGCGGGCGAATGAAGGCATGGTTATCTTACTCCGTGCGGCATGGACCGAGCCATGCCGGTAGCCTATATGTCGGGTGCCCAGGCCCGTTCATCAAGAACCAGCCTCTGTCGAGACAGCGGGACGCCGACCTCGACAGCGCGCCTTCATCGCTTGAATAGGCTTTCAGCTGTTGCGCGATGGTTAACGGCTTTTTTAATTTTTTCGCGACAGCGGGCAATTTCGGTATCGAGCGCGGCGATCCGGACTTCGAGTTCGTCCACCGACAGGTGATCGATATCCTGCCGGATGAGTTGCTGCACCGGGTCGTCGGGGCGCTTGGCGAAAAGATCGTCGGGCTCCATGGGCACAGCGTTGACCGCTGCGGGGCGCATGTCAATAAACCCTTCGGTGGACGGCCGGTGCCACGCGAAAAAGAGGGGCTAGATGGCCGAAATTCCCGATTGGATGACGGCGATCGACCCCGCGGACAAGGGCGGCCCGGAGATTCTGCTTCCGGTTCGCCGGCCCGTGCCACAACCGGGCACGGGCCAATTGTTGATTCGCGTGGCAGCCGCAGGGGTAAACCGGCCGGATATTGCCCAGCGGATCGGCGCCTATCCGCCGCCTCCCGGTGCGCCGACCATCCCCGGCCTCGAAGTCGCGGGCGAGGTCGTTGCCCTGGGGGAGGGGACCCAGCGGGAGCTGCTCGGCCAGCCGGTCTGCGCGCTCCTCGCGGGTGGCGGCTATGCCGAATATGCCGTCGCCGACGCCGGGCTGTGCCTGCCGGTGCCGAACACCCTGTCGATGATCGAAGCGGCGGCGATTCCAGAGACGCTGTTCACGGTGTGGAGCAACCTGTTCGAGCGCGCTTATGTAGGCGAGGGGGATCAGGTGTTGATCCACGGCGGCACCAGCGGAATCGGCACCATGGCGATCCTGCTCGGTCGGATCTTCCAGGTGCAGGTCATCGTTACCGTCGGTTCGGACGAGAAATGTGCCGCGGCGCTGAAGCTGGGGGCCGCCCACGCGATCAACTATCGCTCGCAGGATTTCGTCGAGGAGGTTCGGCTCATCACCGGCGGGCGAGGCGTCGATGCGGTGCTGGACATGGTCGGCGGCGACTATCTGCCGCGCAACATCGCTTGCCTCGCGGAGGATGGCCGGCACGTCTCCATTGCGGTGCTCCGGGGCGCCAAGGCCGAGATCCCGATCTGGAAGGTCATGCAGAAGAGGCTGACCCTCACCGGATCGACGCTGCGGCCGCGCAGCGTGGAATTCAAGACGCTGGTGGCGAGCGAAATCGCATCGGTGGTGTGGCCGCATGTCGAGGAGGGACGGTTAAAGCCGATCATCGACGCCACTTTTCCGCTAGCCGAGGCCGCGGCTGCGCATCGGCGCATGGACGAGGATCATATCGGGAAAGTGGTGCTGGAGGTGGGCCCGGCTATGCGGTGAACGACCCCTTCCGCTCGCGCGGCTGACACAAGGCGGGCCGGGCAACGGATTGCCCGGCCCTTCGCGTCTTTACTTGTCCAGCATCTTCGCATGATCGAGATGCTTCTGGACGGTCGGGGCGATTTCCGCCGCTACGGCCTTCAGCGACGGCGTGTCACCACGTTCGGCATAATCGCGCATCATCGCCAACGTGGTCTGGTGCGCCGCGACCTGCCCGTCGATATAGGCCTCGTCGAAGTCAGCGCCCTTCTTCTTGCCCAGTTCTGCGAGATCCTCGTTCTGATCCTCGGTCAGCGCGGGATCGGGGGTAATGGCCGGACTGGCCTTCCCCGCGGCAGCCTTGATCTTGCTCGTCGAGTCCGTATGCGCCTTGATCATCTCGGCGGCAAAGTCCTTGACCTCCTTAGAGGTGGCGTTGGCCTGCGCCAGCTTTGACGTCGCGATCTCGAAGGCGTCCGACTTGGCCGCGGTGTTGGCGAAGTCCATGCCGTTCGGGGTGGGCGACATCGCCTGCTTCACGTCCACCATCGCATTCGAAGCCATTGCGCCTGCGCTATCGGCGGTTTCGCTGGCGCTATTGGCGGCGCCCTGCGCGGCCTGCTCGGATTTGTTGCAGCCCGCTAGGCTGAGCGCCAACACACCGACAGTCGCGACTAATATATGTTTCATGGGTCTCTCCTCCGTGGCGGACGGGCTAAACGACCCAAGGTCGACGGCGTTCCGGGACCGTGCCGAACGAGCAGGCTCAGCCCTGCTCGGCCTTGATCCGGGCGAACATCAGCGCATCGCCGATTGCCGCCATGGCTGCGGTGTTATCGAAGATGCACCAGCTGTCGCAGGCCGAGCCCGCGCGGAGCGTGGCGGCATAGCCGCGCAGCCGACCCTCGCCATAGGCCGACCGATAGATGACCGGTGATCCGTGCAGTCGGAAATAGCGCAGCCCGGGCCAGCCGCCGGGATCGGACGCCTCCGGCACCCGGGCCGGATCGGCGGCGACACGCGCGACGCGGCGCTCGGCCAGCGATGCTTCGGCTTCGGGCGTGAACCAGCTGGCGTGGCGCGGCTCCCAGGCGATCGGCGCTGCGATAGCCGCCCGGAGAGCCGCGAGGAATGCATTCGCGACCCCTGCGTGGAAGGCAAGCTTGGGCGGGAGCTGCACCAGCACCGCGCCCAGCTTTTCGCCAAGGCCTGCTATCTGATCGGCGAACGTCTCGATATGGCGCTCGGAATCGACCAAGCGGAGCTGGTGGGTGATCTGTTTCGGAAGCTTGACTGAAAAGCGAAACCCGGGCGGCACGGTTTCAGCCCATCGACGATAGGTGTCGAAGCGGTGCGGGCGGTGGAAACTGCTGTTGATCTCGACCGCGTTGAACCGCGCGCCGTAGCGTTCGAGATGCGACCCGCCGTGCGGGAATTCGGATCGATCCCGCGATGCGATCGACCAGCCTGCGGTGCCGACGAAGATGCGCCCGGTCATGTCTCGCGCGTGAAGCGGAAATGGTCCCGGATGCGCGCGTTGAAGAATTGCCCCTTGGATCTGGCGCTGCGCATCGCCTCGACCAGCGTGGCGGGGACGTCATGATAGCTGTAGCGCCGTCCCGTCACGAACTGGACGTCGAGCCGGCGGCTGGGCTCGTCATAATCGAAACGGCGGATGACGCTGGAAGGCATGGGGCGGGAACGCGCAGTTCGCGGTCAGGCTCCTGGGCCGCTGCCGTCAACGAACAGATGGACCACATCGGCCTCGGGCATGGCCGATTCTACCAACAGGGTGCGGTGGCAGCAGGCCGGGTCGCGTTCGAAGCAGAGCAGCGCGGTCGGGCGTTCCTGCGCGAGATCGCGGAGCTGCGCCGCCTGCACCATCGCCTCGGGCAGATCGAGTTGCGCCGAATATATCCGCCGCAATGTGTCGAGATCGTGCTTGCGCGCCGCTTCGCGGCCTTCCGGCGGGGTGCCGAGCGCCTTCAGGCCGACATAGTCGATGCCGGCCTCGCGGAGGCCGGCGGCGAGGATGTTCTTCGAGAAGCCCGGTCGACGCGACAGCGGGACCGCACGAACGTCGGCAAGCAGCTTCACCCCGGCGAGTCTCAGGCGCTCGACCAGCTCCGACTGGGTCGCCCCTTCATAGCCGATCGTGAAGATGCGCATCGGCGCGGTCGCTTCAGCTCTTGTTGTTGCGGTTCGCGTAGAGCAGCGCCGCCACGATCGCTGCCGAGCCCACGCCGATAGCGGCGCCCACGACGGCGGTCTTCTTGGTAATCTTGGGTGCCTGCTTGCCCTTGTTTTCCTTTACGGGTCCGGGCGTACTGCTGTCGTTCAACGCGATCTCTCCTGCTGTCTGGTCCGTCATATTCGGCGCTAACGGGTGAGGAAAGCAAGAAGGTCCATGTTGAGTCGTTCCGGCGCCGTGGCGAATAGCCCATGGGGTTCGCCTTCATATTCGAGCAGCGTGGCATGCGGAATTGCTTTCGCGGCGGCGCGCCCTGTCGGGTCGATCGGCACCGTCTTGTCAGCGGTGCCATGGATGATGAGGGTCGGCACGGTGAAGGCGGCCAGATCGGGCCGGAAATCGGTGGTGCCGAAGGCATCGATGCATTCGATCGTCGCCTTGGGGCTGGCCATGATCGCCAGCATGAAAGTCCAGTCGAGAAGCTCCTTGCTGACCGGATGGGAGGCAAGGCCGGCACCGTAGAACGCCTTGGCGAAGCTCCCGAGGAAGGCGAAGCGGTCCTTGCGGATATCGCGCTTCATCTCGGCGAAGACGCTGTATTCGATGCCCTCGGGATTATCTTCCTCCTTGAGCAGATAGGGGACAACCGAGCTGACGAGCGCCACCTTGGCGACGCGTCCGACGCCGTATCTGGACAGGTAGCGCGCGATCTCGCCGCCGCCCATCGAGAAGCCGACCAGCGTCGCCTGCTGCAGGTCCCGCTTTTCCAAGATGTCGGCGAGATCGTCGGCGAATCTGTCGTAATCATAGCCATTTGCGGGGTGGCTGGAATGGCCGAACCCGCGCCTGTCATAGGCAATCACGCGGTAGCCGGCCTCGAGCAATGCAACCGTCTGATATTCCCACATGTCGCCGCTCAACGGCCAGCCATGGATCAGCACCACCGGCTCGCCGGAGCCCAGATCCTTGACATGCAGGGTCGAACCGTCGCGCGCGGATAGGGTGCTCATTATGGGCGTCTCCTCTGGGAAGGCCGTTAAACCCGGCGACCATCGAGAGGTTCCGAGGGGCCCTGCACGGCTTGACCGGGCTCAGTTCAGGGCATTCCACAGCAGCTTGATAGTCAGCACGACGGAGATCGTTACCAGCACCGGGCGGATCACCCTGGCGCCGAACCGCATCGCCATGTGAGATCCGGTATAGGCTCCGGAGGCGGAGCCGATCGCCATGCAAAGCCCGAGCAGCATGAAGGTATGGCCGCCGAGCAGGAAGACGATCAGGCTGCCGATGTTGCTGGCGAAGTTGAATGCCTTGGTGTGCGCGGTCGCGCGGATTAGTCCGAGGCCACGCAGCGACACCAATGTGGTGGCGAAGAAGCTGCCGGTACCCGGGCCGAAGAAGCCGTCGTAGAAGCCGATCGCTCCGCCGATGGGGAGGTAGCCCCTGGCACTGAGCCGGTGATGCGCATCCTCGTCGGACATCCGAGGGCTGAGCAGGACATAGGCCGCGACCGCGATCAACAGGCCGGGAACGATCAGGTTCAATATGTCGGTCTCGATCGACTGGACGACATGCGCGCCGATCGCCGACAGGATCAGGATCACCAGCACCTGCGGCCAATAGGTCCGCCAGTCGATCATGTTCTTCCGGCTGAAGCTGAACGTGGCCGTGCCCGAACTGAAGCTCGATTGGAGCTTGTTGGTGGCCAGGGCCGGAATGGGCGGGAGTCCGGCCGCCAGCATGGCGGGCACGGTGAGCAGCCCGCCGCCGCCGGCAATGGCGTCGATGACGCCCGCTGTGAAGGCTACGGCGGTCAGCAGCAGATAAATTTCGGGCGCAAGATGCATAGCCGCGCCCGTGCCGCATGCCATCGGGCCGTGCAAGCCTTGGCAGTGCGCAGCGGCGTCTTTATGGGCGTGCCGATGACGCTCCCCCGCTTCCGGTTTTCGATCGCCGCCACCGACGGCAAGGCCCGTGCAGGCACCATAGCCATGCAGCGCGGCGAGATCCGAACCCCGGCTTTCATGCCGGTGGGAACCGCTGCGACCGTCAAGGCAATGAAACCGGCCGATGTTCGCGCGACCGGCGCCGACATCATCCTGGGCAATACCTATCACCTGATGCTGCGCCCGGGCGCCGAGCGGGTCGCGCGGCTGGGCGGGCTGCATCGATTCATGCGATGGGATCGCCCCATCCTGACCGACAGCGGCGGCTATCAGGTGATGAGCCTGTCCGCCCTGACCAAGCGCAGCGAAGAAGGCGTCGCCTTCAAGAGCCATCTCGACGGATCGGCCCATATGCTGAGCCCGGAGCGCTCGATCGAGATACAGCGCCTGCTCGGTTCCGATATCGTCATGGCGTTCGACGAACTGGTGCCGACCACGGCCACCCTGCAGCAGCAGGGCGAGGCGATGGAGCGCTCGATGCGCTGGGCCAGGCGTTCGCGCGCGGCCTTCGATGCGAGCGGCGACCATGCCGGGCGTGCGGCCCTGTTCGGTATCCAGCAAGGGGCGCTGGACGAAAGGCTGCGCAAGGCATCGGCCGACGCGCTGCTGGACATCGGTTTCGACGGCTATGCGGTCGGCGGGCTTGCGGTTGGCGAGGGCCAGGAGGCGATGTTCGCTACGCTCGATTTCGCGCCGGGCCAGCTCGATCCCGCCAAACCGCGCTACCTGATGGGCGTGGGCAAGCCCGACGACATCGTCGGTGCTGTAGAGCGTGGCATCGACATGTTCGATTGTGTTCTGCCGACCCGATCGGGTCGCAACGGCCAGGCCTTTACCCGCGCCGGGCCGATCAACCTGCGCAACGCGAGGTTCGGCGAGGACCAGCGCCCGCTCGACGAGGCCTGCGCCTGCCCGGTTTGCACGCAGTTCAGCCGCGCCTATATCCACCACCTGATCCGCGCCGGCGAGATCCTCGGCGCGATGCTGATGACCGAGCATAATCTGAGCTTCTATCAGGCGCTGATGAGCGACCTGCGCACGGCGATCGCGGAAAGCCGGCTGACCGCCTTCGCGGACCATTTCCGGACGGCCTATCGCGGTACCAACATGGTGAACGAAACGCCAAGCATGGTTTAACCGAATCCCAACGGGATACGGATATAACTATCTGCAGGGACGGGAGAAGTTCCGACACTGTGTAAAAGTTGTTTTGCGTAACCTGGGCGTTCCGGGGATGATCTCGATCGTCCCCGGACCAGTCGCTGCAGCTTGCTTCGCAGTGAGGGAAGGGCGTCTCCGAAGAGACGCCCTTGTCCATGCATTCAGCCTGAGGTGAATGGTGGGCGTGGCAAGGATTGAACTTGCGACCCCTGCGATGTCAACACAGTGCTCTACCACTGAGCTACACGCCCAACGCGGCGGTCACTAGCCGAGGCCAGGCGGCCACGCAACCCCAGCCAAGAGCTTTTTGCTAGCGGCCGGGATACAGGCCGCGATCATGCTCAGCGTTGACGGCCTGGCCCGTCTCCAAGCCCGATGATTGCCTTCGCCGAATAGAGAATGGACAGTTGCTGATGCGCAGCCGAGGCGGACGGATGTCTGGCCTGGATGGCTGCGATGGCCTCCTCCCTGGCGCGGGTCAGCAGATAGGCGGTTTCGGTGTCGAGCATATGCCGTCCTTCGTGGTCGCAAGACCGCGTGGAGGGATGGACCTTGCCACGTGATGACCAATATGGAGCAGCGCGGCGGTCCGTGCCGCTAATGGGCGGCGCAGAGAAGCTTGGTGGTCGGAGCGTCAGGCGAGGCTAACGGCGATCAGATTCCGGTCGCGGATCCGATCTGGAACATCCGGTCGACCTCGAGCACGAGGTCGCGGAGATGGAAGGGCTTGGAGAGGACCTTGGCATCGGGCGGGGTTGCGCCTGATTTCAGCGTCACAGCGGCAAAGCCGGTGATGAACATGACGCGCATCCCTGGTGCGATGACATTGGCGCGCTGGGCCAGCTCTATCCCGTCCATCTCCGGCATGACGATGTCGGTGAGCAGCAGGTCGAAGCTCTCGCTTTCGAGCAATGGCAGCGCGGCGGTGCCACGGTCGACGCTCGTCACCGAATAGCCGGTGCGTTCGAGGGCGCGCGCGAGATATTCGCGCATCGAATCGTCGTCCTCAGCCAGAAGTATTCGGATCATAGCCCTGATCGCATCCCGCAGCCGGCACCATGCCGGTGAAGTCCCGCCTTTATGCGTCAATCGCTTAACAAATTCCAGCCAGAGTACGAAATATCGACTCAAGCCGCCGCCAGCCTGCCACGGCCGTTGCGTGGCGCGGATTGGGTCCCTAGCACTAACTGGATGCACGAAGAACCCGCCTTCTCGATCGTTGGACCTGCAGTGCCGCGCTCTCCAGTGCTGCTGGCGGTGCCGCACGCGGGCCGCAACTATCCGGGCTGGCTGCTGGATCAGGCCCGGGTTCCGCTCGAACGGCTTCGCGCTCTCGAAGATCGCCATGCAGAATGCCTCGTCGATCAGGCGGTGACGGAAGGAGCGACCGCGGTCATCGCGCGGATCGCGCGCGCTGCGATCGATCTCAATCGCGATCCGCGCGAGATCGATCCCGCGATGATCGACGGCAGCATCGCAGGCGGTCCGCTACTGCTTAGCGGCAAGGTGCGCGCCGGCCTCGGTCTTTTCCCGCGCCGGCTGCCCGCTTACGGCGAATTGTGGCGCCGGCCAATGTCAGTGGAAGAGGCCGCTCAACGGATCGCCTACGCGCACGAACCATATCATCGGGTGATCGCCGAGCGGCTGAAGGCGACGCGCGATATCTTCGGCGTGGCGGTGCTGATCGATTGCCATTCGATGCCGCCGCTGCCAGTGCGGCAGGCAGGCGGACCCGTCAGGCTGGTGATCGGTGATCGCTTCGGTGCCGGGGCGACGGCGGCCGTGGTCGACGTGGCGCTCGCGGTCATCGAAGGGGCCGGGCTGCGCGCGGCGCGCAATCATCCCTATGCCGGTGGGTACACGATCGATCGGCATGGCCGCCCACGCCAAAATATCCATGCGATCCAGATCGAATATGATCGATCGCTATATCTCGACGCTACGCTGAACGCGCCCACCGCCAATCTGGAAGGGTGCGGGGAGTTGCTGGCGACGATCGCCGCGGAGATCGGTGCGTTGTTCAGCGATGGGCTGCCGATCGCCGCGGAATGACGACCCCTATCGGGGTTCATTAGCCCTGTTGCAGTTCATTGCGGCGGTCTGCGGCGGAGCAGGGCCTAAATGAAAAGAACCACCTCGTGCATATGCACGAGGTGGCCAAGGTTCAGGGAGGAACGCATCCCGAGGGATGCGCAGTACGGGGCCGCGAAAGGGGGACACGACCACCGCACAAAAGCAAGATAGGCCGCTTCCCTTACGGTTTCAAGGACAGTTCGTCGCTATCGGGAAAATTCCTTATAAGCACGACGTTTACCGCGACCTCGGCCGTTTTAGACAGTCGTCTCGAGGGTCGGCTGCGGCATCTTGCCCTGCTGCATTTGCATCGAGAACACATCGCGGATGAGGGCAAGCGAGAACAGGTGGGCGTGGATCAGCGGGAGCAGGCCGCTCTGGAGCATCTTGCGCAGGACGTCGCCGCGCAATTCCTTGAGCTTTTCCTCGGAGACGATCTGGAAACCGCGATAGACGAAAGGCTGCTGGTTTTCGATCTCGATCGTGACCTCGCCGTCGATCAACAGCTTGTTCTGGATCAGTTCCTCCATGAACATGCCGGTGCGCATGCCCGCCTGCTCGAACTGTTCGCAGAAGGCGAGCGTGTTCTTGGTTGCCTCGGCCGGCTCATTGCCCTCGAACAGCGGCAGGCCTTCCTCGAACTCCCCAATCACGCCCGAGCTGCTGTCGAAGCACAGGGACAGGTCGTCGCTGCCTTCGCGCAGGCGTGCCAGCATGAACGGGTAACGGCGGACATAGGCAGGAATATAGAGGTCGCGAGTCGGGACGCCCTGCTCGTCCGTGAAGACGTTCACGCCCTCGTTGAGGCCGAACAGCGCAAGCGGGACGGGTTGTGGCCCCGCCGAGAAGACAATCGGATAGTGGCGCTGCGCGAGGATGAACTCCTCCACGGTCAGCGGAACAGCATGTGCCTGCGCAAAAAACGGCGCGCCCTCGATCGACTTGGCTTTCCAGGTCGCGTGGGTCTGGCTCGAAAGCGGCTGCAGATCATTGTAGAAAAGGGGCAGGGCGTTGGCCGGGGCGCTCGCCATGAGGGCATCTCCTGAAAATATTTTAGGGCCGCGAGGCCGTAGAATGCCGCCTATTGGGCCTTATCGCCGGAAGCAAGCGGAACAAGCTTTCCGGGGTTCATGATCCCGAGCGGATCGAGCGCCTGCTTGATCGCGCGTAGCGCCCCGAGGCGAACCGGGTCGGTCAGCCGCGCGAATTCGGCGAGCTTTGCCTGGCCGATGCCGTGCTCCGCCGATAGCGATCCGCCGGCTGCGGCGACGAGGTCATGGATCATGGCACTTGCAGCCGCGCCATGCTGGGCGATCCATGCGGGCCGATTCGCAGTCTCGGGGGGCAGCAGGTTGAAATGGATGTTGCCGTCGCCCAGGTGGCCGAAGGCAATGATCCGTGACCCCGGGAAGCGTGCCTCGACCTGCTGGCGCTCGCGCTCGAGGAAGTCGGGCATATCCGACACCGGCACCGATATGTCATGCTTGACCGACGGGCCGTCGATCTTCTCGGCCTCGGAGATCGACTCGCGCAGCGCCCAGAGCGCATCGGCCTGCGTCTCGCTGGCGGCGATCGTTGCGTCTAGCACCAGGCCCGCATCGATTGCCGCTGCAAGCACGCCCTCGAGCGCTTCGACTGGGTCGAACCCAGCCTGCGCGCCGACAGCTTCGACCAATATATTCCACGGACAGGGCTCGGCGAGCGGCGCCCGCGTGCCGGGGATCTTTTCGAGCACCAGCGCGAGCGCATTGGCGGGCACCAGCTCGAAGCTTTCGACGGCCTCCCCGGTGCGCTCCTCGAGCTGTCGCAGCAGCGTGAGGGCGGCGTGCGGGTTGGCGATGCCGGCCCAGGCGACAGCGCGGGACGCCGGGGCCGGCACCAGCCGCAGGGCTGCGGCCGTGATGACGCCCAGCGTTCCCTCGGCGCCGGTCAGCAACTGGCGCAGGTCGTAGCCGCGGTTATCCTTTCGCAGGGTGGCGAGGCCGTCGAACAGCGACCCGTCCGGCAGAATTGCCTCGATTCCCAACACGAGTGCGCGCATCGGGCCGAATCGCAGCACCTGGGTGCCGCCGGCGTTGGTGGAAACCAGTCCGCCCACCGTCGCCGAACCCTTGGCGGCTAGCGATAGCGGAAATCGACGCCTGATCGTGCCGGCAGCATCATGGAGATCGGACAGGATCACGCCCGCCTCGGCGACGGCGGTGTTGTCGTCTGAGGATAGCGACCGGATCCGGTTCATGCGCCGCAGCGATAACAGCAGCGCCGATCCGTCGGCCGACGGCGTCGCGCCCGCAACCGTGCCGGTGTTTCCGCCCTGGGGCACCAGTGCCACCCGTGCTTCGGCGGCCAGGCGGACGATGCCCGCCACCTGCTCGGTGGTGGCTGGGGCAAGCAGGGCGGGGCTGTCGCCATGATAGCGCTCGCGCCAGTCGGTAAGCCAGGGAGCGATCAGGTCGCGGTCGGTGACGAAGCCTTGCGGCCCGAGCAGAGCAGCGAGCTTGTCGAGCAGCGCCCGATCCGGGAAGTTGAGGCCGGCCATGACGGGAACATAGTGCAGGCCCCACGCGATTTGCCAGTTAATCCGCTGTTCAAGCGATTGCGCAGAAGGACGATGAGGTTAGGGTGACCTCGAAAGCGGGGCCTGCACAAGGGTGGAACATTCGATCGTGAAGCTGGGCCGTCTGCCGCGACTAATGTCCGTCGGTATTCCATTGGCGTTGCTGCTGCTCGTCGGCTCGGGAGCCAGTGCCAGGGAAGATGCGCACCCGATTCAACTCGCGCAGCTTACCATCGAGCAGTCGCTTATCGTGCGGGTGCCGCGCCGGGTACCGCCCAAGCCGCTCAAGTGGAAATCGAAGAAGGGCCCCAAATGCGTTCCGATGGCCGCGATCGCAGGCGCGGCGGTCGTCGCCGATGACGCGATCGACCTGGCGTTGCGCGGCGGCCAGCGGTTGCGCGCGCATTTTTCGTCCAGCTGCCCGGCGCTCGATTATTATTCCGGCTTCTATATCCTGCCCACCGAAGACGGCAATATCTGCGCCGATCGCGATGTGATCAGGACGCGCGCCGGCGGGCAATGCGAGATACTGCGTTTCCGAAAGCTCGTTCCGGACAAATGAGGCCCTGATACCGGCCATATACCTTGACAAATTGTGGCTTCGCGCCCAAGCGCGGCGGTTCGAGCGGGGCTTCGCGCCGCCTATTTCCGGATATATTATGTCGTTTGCCGACCTCGGCCTTTCCGATGAACTCCTCCGCGCCGTGTCGGAGTCCGGCTACACCGAGCCGACCCCCATTCAGTCGCAGGCGATCCCACCTGTCCTGATGATGAAGGACCTCATCGGCATCGCCCAGACGGGAACGGGCAAGACCGCCAGTTTCGTGCTGCCGATGATAGACATCCTGGCGCATGGCCGCAGCCGCGCCCGCATGCCGCGCTCGCTGATTCTCGAACCGACCCGCGAGCTCGCGGCGCAGGTTGCTGAGAACTTTGAAAAATACGGTAAATATCATAAGCTTAGCATGGCTTTGTTGATAGGTGGCGTAAACATGGGCGAGCAGGTTGCGGCGCTCGAAAAAGGTGTCGATGTTCTGATCGCGACACCGGGTCGGCTGATGGACCTGTTCCAGCGCGGCAAGATCCTGCTGACCGGTTGCAGCATGCTGGTCATCGACGAGGCCGACCGCATGCTCGACATGGGCTTCATTCCCGATATCGAGGAAATCTGCACGAAGCTGCCGGCCCAGCGGCAGACGCTGCTCTTTTCGGCGACGATGCCGGCGCCGATCAAGAAATTGGCCGACAAGTTCCTGTCGAACCCGAAGCAGATCGAAGTATCCCGTCCCGCCAGCGCCAATCTGTCGATCGACCAGGCGCTGGTCGAGACGTCCAGCCGCGCCAAGCGCGATGTCCTGCGCGATCTGCTCAAGGTCGAGGACGTCACGAGCGCGCTGGTCTTCTCCAACCGCAAGACGACGGTGCGCGACCTGGCACAGAGCCTCGCACGCTATGGTTTCCGGGCGGGGCAGATCCATGGCGACATGGAACAGCCCGAGCGCCTGCGCGAGCTCGATCGCTTCAAGGCCGGCGAGATCAACATCCTCGTCGCCTCCGACGTCGCGGCCCGCGGGCTCGACATCAAGGGCGTCAGCCATGTCTTCAACTTCGACGTGCCCTGGCATCCCGACGACTATGTCCATCGGATCGGCCGGACTGGCCGCGGCGGGGCGACCGGCAAGGCGATCACCCTCGTCACGCCCGAAGATGCCGAAGCGGTCGAGGCGATCGAGAAGCTGACCGGCCACAGGATCGCCCGGAGCGGCGGCGCGAAGCCGGCCGCTCCCGCCGAAAACGCCGAGAGCGGCACCGAAGCCGCCACCGAAGCACGGCCGGCCCGCGGCCGCGGGCGGCGCGAGCGCGCTCCGGCACCGGCAGGAGCCACGGCAGCTGCGGCTGCACCACGCGAAGCTCGCGAACCGCGCCGCGAACGGCCTTCGCAGGAAGCACCGCGCGCGCCGCATCCTGCGCGCGCTACCGGGGCCGGGGATCGCCGCCCGCGCCGCGAGGATCGCGACGACGGCCCCGACGAAGGTTGGAACGGTCCGGTGCCGAGCTTCCTCGAGGTAAGGCTGGGCTAGAGTGATTTCGAGGCAGGTGGAATCATCTGCCGGCTCGGAAATCACGGAAAACGAACAAAATCTAGGCTCGATCCGGTTCAATCTGAACGGGATCGAGTCTAGATCCGATCTCGTCCCGACCGAACCTGATCGATTCCCGCTCCCATTGATTTACCGCTACTTTCGACTCTTCGGGTGATCTCATCCGGCTGGAAACGGCCATAGCTGAACTATTCTCTCCGCTGGAGGGGCGGTTTCATTCTCCATGGCCTCGCGCAGTCTCCCAAAGCTCGCGGAACTTGCGCCGCCAACGCCCGCGGTTGCGCTCACGGCGAGCGCGCCGGCGCATCCGCACTTCCTCGAACAGCTGACGGGTGCCACGACGCAGAAAGCCGCGGAAGAGGCCGCGGCTCGACAAGGGTTCCCAGCGTTCGTCGACGGATTCGGGGTCGAGCAGTTCGCTGGTGCCGATCGACAATGTCGTATTGCTCCATTCGCCGGGCTCGAACGGCACGAGCGTCTTGCCCTCGCCACGCAGGCACTCGACGGTACCGATGAGCGATCCTGTCCGTTCGAACGCCGAGCGGACGATCTCCGGAGTGGTGCCGAGATGCTCGGCCATCAATCTTTCGCGCAGGCCGCGGATTGCCGGGTCTGGCGTGTCGCCGGAAAGGCCCCCCAGCGCGATATCGCATTCGCTATCGAGCCCCATAGAGCGATTATTCATGTTGGATGAGCCGACCCGGAGGATGACGTCATCGACGATCA
Source organism: Rhizorhabdus sp. P4_G5 (assembly GCF_056401065.1). Lineage (NCBI taxonomy): Bacteria > Pseudomonadati > Pseudomonadota > Alphaproteobacteria > Sphingomonadales > Rhizorhabdaceae > Rhizorhabdus > Rhizorhabdus sp. P4_G5. The sequence continues at coordinate 45,633 of NZ_JBFUKB010000001.1, forward strand.
TCAGCTTCGAGTGGACATAGATCGGCTTTCCGGCGGCTGTTACCGGCGTGTAGATCTGGAATCGGTCATGGGTGTCGAGTTCCGCCAGCGTAAAGAAGAGCGCCGCCCGCGCGCTGCCCATCACCGCCTCCTGCAGCCAGCCATCGGCGCTGATCGGATTGACGATCACGATTTCCGGGCCGTCCTTCTCCACCAGCCGATGCGCCAGGGCCTCGGCAATCCGGCGCGACGCGAAATACTGGTTGTCCGCATAGATGAAGCGGCGCGCGGCAGCGATCATGTCGATATAGAGCTGCTCGATCTCGCGAACCTCGTCGACCCCTTCGGCCTTGGGGACGGTGCGGGCGATCGCGACATCCTGGTCGCGGAGGAGCGGTTCGACCTGCTCGGGCCATAGGTGGCCGTGGCGGTTGGGGGATGGCAGTTGGCGGCCCGTCGCCCGCCGCCAGCGCTCCCGCGCCAGTTCTCCAAGCGACGCGGCGGCGTCGCCTTCTATCATCGAGGCCGTGTCATGCCACGGCATATAAGGTTTGCCGCCGGGCAGCCGCCGCCGCGGATCGTCGTCGCGATGCTCCGCTGTGTCCCAGCGATCGGATGTCATGTCGATGCCGCCGCACAGCGCAATGCTGTCGTCGATCACCAGGATCTTCTGGTGATGGGTGGCGCCGATCGGATGGCTGCTGTCGAAGCGGATCGAGACATGCCGGGACATCCGCCACCGGGCGAGGGTGAACACGGAGAGCCCGCGCGCCAGGAGCTTGATGAACCCCATGTTCCAGATCAGCAGGTTGATGCGCAGATCCGGCCGTTCGCGGGACAGCCAGGGGATGAACTGGGCGAGGCAATTGGGCGCCTCGCCATCACCGTCTTCGGGATCCAGCAGGATCCGCGGATCGACATCCCAGCCGACGAGGATGATCTGTTCGCGCGCCCGCAGCATCGCATCGCGCGCTATCCGGAAATAATCGGCGGCATCGACGATCACGGCGATCCTGGTCGCGCGGTCTATCCGCCAGCAATTGGATCCGGTCTGGAAGACCCCGTTGGACAGGTCCCGCGCGCGATCGATCTCACATCCCATTTTGGCCCCGTAACAGTCCGTTCGGGACGCTAACGCTCCGTCGGTCGTTTCGTTGCTGCTGGCGCCCGATGATGGTTTCGGCGATGCTTGCGGGGAAGATAATCATTGGCTGACGGTCTCCCTATATCGCTGCGCCACAGGCGGCGACAACAAACCGCCACGGCCACGCGCCGGAGGGGCCGCAGTCGCCACGGGGGCCAGCGGAGTTCGTATTGGCGCGTTGGCTGGAACAGGTGTGCCGACCGCGCGTTGGGCGGCAATTCATAAGAATTCTTCGGGTGCTGAATTGAAATTGGGGGTTATGAAAAAACACGAGCGATGGGCGGACTCTCTCACGGAAGACGGCCGCTACCGCCTCCTTGTCGATTCGATTACAGACTACGCGATCTACATGCTCGACATCACGGGCGAGGTCATCAACTGGAACGCCGGGGCGCAGCGCCTGAAGGGTTATACGGCGGACGAGATCGTCGGCCGGAACTTCGCATGTTTCTATCGCAGCGAGGACCAGAAGGAGGGACTGCCCGCCAGGGCATTGGCAATCGCCGCAGCCGAAGGAAAGTTCGAGACCGAGGGGTGGCGCGTCCGCAAGGACCGTTCGACTTTCTGGGCGCACGTCGTCATCGACCCGGTGATGAATGACATCGGAGAGGTGATCGGCTTCGCCAAGATCACACGCGATCTGAGCGAGCGAGCGGAAGCCCAGAAGATACTCCGGCGCAGCGAGGAACAGTTCAGGCTGCTGGTCCAGAGCGTTACCGACTATGCCATCTTCATGCTCGACGCGCAGGGCTATGTATCCAGCTGGAACGCGGGCGCGGAGCGGATCAAGGGCTATACGCCGGGCGAGATCATGGGTGAGCATTTCTCCCGCTTCTATTCGGCGGATGATCGAGCCTCGGGCGAGCCGCAACGCGCGCTGGCCGCGGCGGAACATGAGGGGCGCTTTTCCAAGGAAGGCTGGCGCTATCGCAAGGATGGTTCGCGTTTCTGGGCTAGCGTCGTCATCGACCCGATCCGGAACGACGATGGCGACCTGATCGGCTTCGCGAAGATAACCCGCGACCTGACCGAGCGCGAGGAAGCCCAGCGTGAACTGGAGAACGCGCGCGAAGCGCTGTTTCACGCCCAGAAGATGGAGGCGATCGGGCAACTCACCGGCGGTGTCGCCCATGATTTCAACAATCTGCTGATGGCGACGCTCAGCAGCCTCGAACTTCTTCGTAAGCGGGTGGCCAACGATCCGCAGGCGCTACGGCTGCTCGACAATGCAGTGCAGGGCGCCCGGCGTGGCGCGAGTCTGACCCAGCGGATGCTCGCCTTCGCACGTCGACAGGACTTGAAGCCGGTGCGGGTCGAGATCCCGGTGCTCGTCCGCGGCATGACGGACCTCATAAACCGGTCACTCGGACCGTCGATCAACGTCGAAACCCGCTTTCCGCTGAGTCTGGACGCGGTGACTGTCGATATCAACCAGCTCGAGATGGCACTGCTGAACCTGGTGGTGAATGCCCGCGATGCGATGCCCCACGGCGGTGACATCACTATCGCGGCAGAGGAGAGGGTGGTCGGTCATGGCGGCAAGGACGGGCTCGATGCCGGGCGATATGTAAGCCTGGGCGTCACCGACAACGGCGAGGGCATGGACGGCGAAACGCTCGCGAAGGCGATGGAGCCATTCTTTACCACCAAGGGAGTCGGCAAGGGCACCGGGCTCGGCCTGTCGATGGTGCACGGGCTGGCCGAACAGTCCGGCGGCCGTTTCTTCCTCGAGAGCGAACCCGGAAAGGGCACCACGGCTGCCTTGTGGCTGCCGATCGCCCAATCCGGCACCCTGCCTTCGGAACCGATAGCCGACGCGATCCCACCTTCCGGCACGCGGCCGTTGACGGTGCTGGCGGTTGACGATGACGGGCTGGTGCTGATGAACACCGTCGCCCTGCTCGAGGATATGGGCCATCGGGTGTTCGAGGCGAGTTCGGGCGATGAGGCGCTGGCGATCTTCGAGCGCGAGCCGGATATCGACCTGGTGATCACCGACCAGGCGATGCCGAACATGACCGGCGTGCAATTCGCGGAGCGGGCAATGTCGCAACGGCCTGGAGTTCCGTTCATCCTTGCCACAGGCTATGGCGAGCTGCCGCCGGACGCGGACCCGGCGATGCGCAAGCTCGGCAAGCCCTTCTCCCAAGTCGATCTGGAACGGGCGGTCTCGGAAGCGTTCAGCGCTTCAGCCGCGGCCTGATCTTCGGTCCGCGTTCGTCGAAGTCACTTGGCGATGGCATAGATCCGTTTGCGCGGGCGCCGCCAGACGAGGCTCGTCGCGGCCGAGAAGTTGAACACCGCGCCCATGATCGCACCGACCAGGCCGGCCACCGACCAGTTGCCGACCTGGCGGATGGCGATTTCGGCGACACCGACATTGGCGAGCGCCCCGAAGCTGCAGACCAGGCAGAACAATATCAGGCCGGCGAGGAATGAAAGGCCGGTGAGCCGCCGATCGCGATAGGTGAACTCGTTGTTCATGATGAAGTTCGACACCATCGCGACGCCAATCGCGGTGATCTGGGCGGCGAGGAATTCGAAGCCCATCAGCTTCACGCTGTTGAGCACGAACAGGTGGACCGCGAGACCTATGCCGCCGACGATGCTGAACAGCGCGAAGCGCGGCGGGATCATTCCGTGGGTAAGCTTTTCGATGATCAGGAACAGAAACTCGGCCAGCACCATGACGCTGATCTTGCTTTCACCCGCCTGGCGGGTGCGGAAGACATAGGGGACTTCCTCGATCTTGAGCGGGGCGTGGGAAGAGCTGATGATGTCGAGCAGGATCTTATAGCCTTGTTGCGACAGATCGTAGATCACGCTGGCAAACACCTCGCGGCGCACCATGAAGAAGCCGCTCATCGGATCGCTGGTCTGGTTCCCCACCAGCATGCAGGCCATCCTCGTCGCGAAGTCGCTCATCCTTGCGCGCTTGGCGTCCCAGTCGCCGATTCCGCCGCCATCGGCATATCGGGTGGCTACGACGATGTCGGCGTTGGTGGCGACAAGCTTCTCGAACATCGCGCGCAGGATGCGCTCGTCATGCTGGAAATCGGCGTCCATGACCGCAATGGCACCGCCATTGGCCACCAGCGCGCCCTCGATCACGGCCGAGGCGAGGCCGCGCCTGCCGACCCGCCGCAGGCAGCGCAGGCGTGGTTCGTCGCGGGCAAGCTTGGATACTTCGCTGAATGTCTGGTCCGGGCTGTCGTCGTCGACAACGATCATCTCCCAGGGGGTGTCGCCCAGTGCTTCGCGGATGCTATCCAGCAGCGGGGCGATGTTGCTGCGCTCGTTATAAGTCGGGATGATGATCGATATATCAGGCGCGGCCAGTCGTTCTTTCGGCGCCTGTTGCCCCTCGATCAAGCTCATTGCCGCCCCCTGACTCTACTTGCCCGGTCGACCGGCTAGCAGAGAATCACCGCGGCTGTCGAACGATGGCGTAGAGGATGCTGCGGTCATCGGCCCACACCGGACGCAGCCATGGCAGGGTCGGGCGGTTCGCCCGGTCGACGCCGAGCAGCCAGAGATGATCGAAGGTCGCGCGCGGGATCGATGCTACCCGATCGGCGAGCAGGGGTTCGGGCCGATCGCAGCCGGGCAGGCGGACCTGTTCGCCGCTGTGATAGGCGAAGGCGCGGGGAATCGAGGGGCCGACGGCAACCAGCTGTGCGCCTGGCATATCGAACTGGTCGTTCACGAAAGCGTCGCGCCGCACGATCGCCATGCTGGGCAGGTGGACGATGCGCGGTACGCTCCAGCCGCGCGGGCAGGGCGGAGCGACGAGGGCGACGACCCGCGCGCCCCTGGGGATATATGGCAACGCCTGCAGGTAGCGTTGATGATCCTGTGCGTAGCGGAAGAAGCTGTAGGTCGTGGCGCCGGTCCGCGCGGCGACGAAGGCGAAGGCAAGCAATGCGACGAGAGAGGCGGCGCGGCGACCCCAGGCCGGTCGAGGCACCAGCGCGATGATGCCGATCGCCAGCATCAACGGGGCGATCCGCATGTCGCCATAGATCAGCCCATGGAAGGCATAGGGAATGAAGACGTAGAAACCGGCCATGACCAGGAAGACGATCAGCAGCCTGCGATTCATTCGGGTCACGCCGATCAGCCCGAGCAGGACCAGCGCGGCACAGCCCAGCGCGGATAGCCCATCCCATTGCACCCAGCGGTCGCGCAGGGCGCTCTCGATCCAGCCCCACTTGTTCAGTATGTCGAGATAGGCCGATGTCTCGCCCTGATTGTCGCCGCTCCGCCATGCCACGATGAAGATCAGCGGCAGCGCCAGCAACATGCATTCGAGAAACACGGCGCGCACCATCGCCAGCGTGAACCGCCAGCTGGTCACGTGTCGGTGGAGCGCATTCCCCACGACCAGCAGGCCGAAGACCACCCAGCCGAAGATATGGGCGAAATAGATGGCAACGCTGCCGAGCAGGATCAGCAGCCGCCATGTCATCGGCCGTTCGAGCCGCTGGTACCGCAGCACCAGTCCAAAGCCGACGAGCGCCAGCGCGGCCCCCAGCGAGAAGTTGATGAAGCCATAGTGGAAGGAATAGCCGTAGATCAGCGGTAGGGCGAATGGCGTCGAAGCCGGTACCTCGCCGTGCGCCTCGCTGGCGATCAGCAGGAGCCCGGCGGCGGAGATCATCGGTATCAGGATGACAACCAGCTTGGCGGCATGTTCCACGCCCAGCAGGGGCTGCAGCAACAGCACGGCCACGTCGACGCCGAGATTGCCTACCGGCATCCAGTGGATCGAGAAGATCCCGGCGAGGGTCGGCGCGCCGGCCATGCCTGCCTGGATGCGGAAGCGGCCGAGGTGGGTGGGCATGTCGTCCAGCGGCGGTACTGCCGGCCACAGTAGCGGCGCCGCCATCAGCAGCAGCAGCAGCGCGATATAGACCCTGCTCGACCACCAGTGCACAGGCTTGTCCATCGTCAACCTCTGACGGCTTGCAGCAGTCGTTCGGCTGCCTGCGCCCAGCCATGCGCGCGGGCGTGGGCGAGCCCGCCCGCCGCGAGCATGTCGCGATAGGCCGTGTCGGCAAGCAGGCGGCGGAGCGCGGCCGCGATCACCTCCGGATCCTGTCCATCGACCGACAGCCCGGTCTCGCCGTCGATAATGGCATCGGTGGCCCCGCCGGCGCGTCCTCCGATCACCGCCTTGCCGCAGGCATTGGCCTCCAGGAAGATCAGTCCGAACCCTTCGGTGTCGCCATCGGCAAGGGTTCGGTTCGGCATCGCGAAGAAGCTGCACGACCGATAGAGTCCACCGAGTTCGGCGTCGCTGACACCGCCCATGAACGCGATCCTGTCACCCATGCCAGTCCGCTCGGCTTGCACCTTCAAGGCGGATTCCTCCGGCCCCGTTCCCGCAATCTTCAGTTTGACCCCCGGGAACTCCCCTGCCACCAGCGCGAAGGCGTCGATCAGCCGGTCGAAGCCCTTGCGTTGGATCAGGCGGCCGACGCCCAGGATGAATGGCTCGGCGGCCGTGCCGGGCGTGAAGCGATCGAGATCGACGCCGGACGTGACGAGCCTGATCCGCTCCGGCGCGACGCCGAAGTCCGAAACCAGGCGATCCCGCGTAAAGCTGGAAACCGCGAGAACCACGTCGCTCGACCGGAGTGCCGGGCCGCGCAGTCGTGCGAGCCGGTTATAGCTGGTCTGCACCACCTCCTCGCCATGGGTGTACATCACCACCCGCCAGGGCGTGAGGATGCCAAGCAGGATGGCGAGCCAGCCGAGCCCCTGGAGCTCGCCGATCACCACGGTCTTTGCGCCGGTCCGGACCGCCTCGCACAGTACGGCGACAAATACGAAGGCCATCACCGGCAGATCGATCAGGATAAGATCCAGCAGGCCGATCCGCCGCCGCAGATGCTCGATCCGCGGCGGACGCAACCAGGCGATCCGGCGGATGGGATAGGGCTTCGACGCATCGCTTTCCGCCCAACCCGGAATCGGCTTTGCCATGTCCGGGTCCCGCCAGGCGCTCAGCACATGGATATGCGGCACCGCATGCCGCGCCATCCGGTCATACACCGTCGGCGTTCCCCCGATCAGGGGCGGGATCATGTTCGTGACCAGCAGGATGGGCGGACCGACGCTCAATGCCGCACGACCTTCCACAGCGCCTTGATCACAGCGCGCTGGAAAACGAACACGGCACCGAGCCATGCCACTGCCAGCAGAGCCGCTGCCTCCACCACTGCGGGAATCGGGTTGGCGGGGATGCCGCCGCCGCGCCCGATATCGATCGCGATGCCGGCCGCACCGACCACCGAGCAGATCGCGATGACGGGCATCAGGCTCGCCACTATTTCGCGCAGGGAAAACAGCTTGAGGCGCGTGCCCAGCCTGATCGCCGCAGCGGCATAGACGAGAGAGACCCCGATCGTGCCGATCGCCACCAGTTCGATATGCGTCCAGCTGAGCAGAGCAAGCATGAGGACCCTGGCGGCCTGTTCGGCAAGACCGAGGAAGAACAGCGCCCTGGTTTGCCCCAGGCCGTTGAGCGACGCGTTCAGCACGACGAACTGGCCGGTGATCGCAGCCGCCAGGCACAGCCACGGCGCCGGAGCGATCGAGGCCTGCCACTGCCAGCCGTAGAGGCCGATCAGGATCGGCGCGGACTGCGTGGCGATTCCGACCAGGACCGGCGAGAAGATGCAGCCGAACAGCCGCATGCGCAGCAGCAGCGTGGAACGCGCATCGATGCCGCTGCGCAGCTCATGTGCGACCAGCGGCGAGAGAATGCTCAGTACCGGCGGCGCCGCATAGTTCCACAGCATCCGCGGGAGCATCTCGGCGCGGTCGAGCAGGGCCGCGGGCGCGATCCCCAGCGCTCTCCCGACGAACAGCTCGTTGAGGCGCGGACCGAACTGGCCGAGTAGAGTGCCGCCGAGCACCCAGCCGGCGAAGGCCGAGATCCTGCGCCACTGCGTGAGCGAGGGGCGGAACATGAATAAGGGAGGGCGACTCAGGATCGAGATGGTCAGGCCGACGACGCCGGTAACCAGCGCGGCATAAGCCATGGACAGGCTGCCCCAACCGTTCAGCGCAAGCGCCACCGCCGTGGCTGCGCCGGTGGCGCTGCCCGCCAGCGTCGCAGCCATGATCGCCTTGAAGCGGAGCGCCCGCGTGAGCAGGCCATGCGCGAGTACCTGGTACGGCGCGAGAAGATAGGTGATGCAGACGATGCGCAGGATGTCGGCGATCATGGGCTCGCGGTAGAAGGCGGCGATCAGCGGGGCGGCTGCAAAGATAAGCCCCGCAAAAGCGACGCTGGCGACCATGGCGAGGCCGAGAGCGGTGCGAACCTGGCACTCGTCCAGATCGGGTGCGGCGATCAGGAACATGTTGACCCCGGCGGTGCGCAGGGTCTGCGCAACGACAACCGCCGCGAGCGCAATCGAATAAGCCCCGATCTCATGGGGCGAGAGCAGGCGGGCGACGATGAGGCTGGCGGTAAAATCGATCGCGAACTGGACGATCGTCTGCACGCCGACGATCCGCGCCATGGCGCTGCCGCTCATGCTCAACCGATGACGCCCCTTTTCATTGCCCCAGGAGGCGACGCTACAACGTCGCCCCGCATTGGGGAAGGCGGGTTGCGCGGGGGCGGAGCAGCAATTGCCGTACAAGTCGATCCGGTCTCCCAGCCCAAAGGTTCGGCAAACCGCTGCCGAAACAAGTTGCTGATCTTTCTAGATATCTAGGATTTTCTATCGATTTTCCCGATTCAGTACTCCCCGGCAGGCATGAATTCGTAAAAAATTCCTTATCGAGTTGAGGCTGCCGTGCTAGATATCGGCTCGAAGGTGGCGGTTTTTGGGGAAGAACTCGCACCGGGGGAAGCGTCCAGCTCAGGCATCAATTTATCCTGGCGCTTCTCAACTAGTTGTAGTTGCATCAATTTGTTGGGGGATATCATGAATAATTTCAGCAAGATTCTTGCGGCGGTCCTGATGGTCGGCGCTTCTGCTCCTGTGCTCGCGCAGTCTACGGACACCGAGACCACCACCGGATCAGTAACGATCATCCGCGGCATCAGCCTGACCAAGGTGACCGACCTTTCGTTCGGAACGGTCATCCGACCGTCGACTGGCAGCGGCACAGTAACGATGGGCGTTGGGAGTGACACACCCGTCGTGACCGGCACCGGAGCCTCGCTGCTGGCTTCGTCGAGCCATGCGCGCGCATCCTACACCGCTGCGGGTGAAGGAAATCAGGCTTACACGATCACCGTTCCACCGACCTTCGACATGGGCGGCATCACCGTGACGCTGACCTCTTCGCTGAGCTCGACGGGCAGCTTCTCGGGATCGCTGGGCAGCGCGGGAAGCCTCGTGGGTGGTCCGCTCTATGTCGGCGGTAGCTTCGCGATCACCAGTGGGATGGCGACGGGCCTCTACACGGGTACTTTCGATACGACGATCCAATACAACTAAGTCCCTTAAGGCTTTGGGGGTATAAGCGTCCGACGGCTGTCATGCCGTCGGCGTTGTGGGGAGTCATATGGGCCGATTGTGCCTCTGGTCATTGCGGTATGCGCTGCTGGCTTCGCTGTCGGCAGACGCTGCCCCGCTTTGGGCCGTTTCCTCCGTCTTGACGAGCGCGAGCGCGTCTATCCTTGCGCCGGGTTCGGCGGTTGCTCAGCAGCAGACTGTTATCGGTGCGGTGACGCTGCCGCTGACGACCAATATCGGCATCACCGCCGGCGGTATGAGCCTGCCCTTGCCGCAAGGTCTTGCCGGTATCGGCCGGGTCAGGATCGGTACGGAATCCGGGCTGCGCGACATTGCCCGCGTGGTCAGTCGGGCGGGATTGCAGCAGGCGAGTTTCACCATTATCGGTGACAAGGATCAGGTTATCTCGATTGCCGTGCCTTCCGCGATTTCGTTGTCGCGGCTGAGCGGCGAAGGGGAAGTTGCGTTCAACCCCGCCATGAACCTGGCGGGGTTGGCCAGAGAGAGCCGGTTGACGGCTTCGGCCGATGGTATGGGTGAGCTTGCCTTTGATGTCGGCGGTCGGGTGCAACCGTCGCCTTCCGCCACCGCAGGTGATTATGCGGGCATATTGAAAGTTACCATTCAATATAACTGATTATGGCCGCCGCCGCACAGCTCGGGACGATGTAGAGATATGGGTTTGACCGGCATGAAAGCTGCGCCTCGCGCGCTCTGCCAATTGCGAAACGCCGTACTGGTCGCCGGTGGCGCCATGCTCTTCGCGGTTTCCGCGGGAGTGTCGGCGCAGGGCGTCCCCGGTGGCAGCGCGGTTGCCACGTCTCCTGGAGCGAGCGTCAATCTGACGCCGAAGCGCGTTACCTTCGACCGGCCGGGTAAATCGGCAACGGTCTCCATCGCCAGCACCGGCGGCACAGGCGGCTTCGACGTCGAGATGATCGACCGCGTGATGCTTCCAGACGGCCAGATCGTGCCGCTGTCGCAGGCAAAGGGTCCGGAGGCGGCTCGGCTCAAATCTGCCAAGCCCTATCTGGTCCTGACGCCGCGCCGCATCCGTATGACGCCCGGCGTCGGCCAGGCGATCCGCATCCGCGCGGCAGCGACCACCACGCTGGCGCCGGGTGAATATCGCACCCACCTTACGGTGACCGGCATTCCGCCCGCCGATACCGGGCTGACCGCTGAACAGGCGGCCGCCCAGAGCGAGGGCAGGCTCGCCTTCCGGATCAATTCCGTCCTGGCGATCTCGATCCCAGTCATCCTGCGGGTCGGACCAATCGATGTCCGCGCCGCTATCGAGCATCCGGCGATCGATTTCGAGGATATTTCGACTGATGGCCGTGCCAAGCCGGTGCGGACGGCGGTCTTGAAGTTCGACCTGGTCAGGCAGGGGGCCAACTCGCTGTTCGGCGACATTGAGGTCAGGGGAAGCAAGAAGCAGGGGGACGTGCCGATCGGCGCAGTGCGCGGGATCGGCGTTTATCCGGAGATCGAGCGGCGACAGGTCAGGATCGTCCTCACGCGGATTCCCGCGTCGGGCGAGCAGATCGATGTGCAATTCCGCGACGATGATACCGCACCGGGTGCGATCCTCAGCAAGGCTTCTCTCGCCGCACCGTGAGCCGGCCGCCGCATGCGGCGGTCCTGTATCTGTTAGTTGCTTCGGTATCATTCCCTGCAAACGCCCAAACGACAGACATCGGAGCGATAGCGCCCGCAGCCGTGGCGCAACCGACGCCCGGGTTGCTCACCGACGATAATCTGCTGCTGGTCGAGGTGATGCTCGATCAGCTCAGCCTGACCGACTCGCTGGGGGCCTATGACAGCGCCGAGGGGCTGCTCATTCCGATCGGAGAGCTGTCGCGGCTGCTCGACGTCGATCTCACCGTCCAGCTTGGCGAACGCCGGATCGTGGGGACGATCGGCGAGGCGCGGCGTCCGGTTCTGGTCGATGTGGCGAGCGGCATCATACGCGTGGCGGCGACCAGCCAGCCGCTGTCGCCAGGCGATATCGTCGTCGGCGCCAATGAAATCTATGTGCGGGCGGCGCTGCTCGAGAAGATCCTGCCGGTTCGTGCCACCTATGACGGCGCCGCGCTGCGGCTCACGCTTGCGGCGCTGGAAGCACTGCCGATCCAGTCGCGGCTCGCCCGGCTCAAGAACATGCGGGGCCTGAAGGGCGACGGCGGGGGTGGCGAGGATGTCTACCGGATAACATCAGCCGCGGCGCTGGCCACCCTGCCAAGTTTCGACGTTTCGCTAGAAGGCGGGGGGCAGAAGCGGACTCCGCATACGCCTTATCGGTATGACGTTCGCGCCGGTGGCGATCTGCTGTTCAGCAACTTCCAGGGCTATGTTGGTTCGGACCAGGCCGGGAAGCCCGTCACGGCACGGGCCCTGCTCGAGCGCCGGGATGCCGGCGGCAATGCACTGGGCCCGCTGGGGCTGACGCGGGTGGCCGTGGGCGACACATTCACGCCGGCGCTATCGCTGGGTCCGCGGAGCCTTGGCGGACGCGGCATCTCCTTCAGCTCCGCGGCGCTCAGCCAGCAGAGCGTGTTCGGCCGCATCGACCTGCGCGGCGAGTTGCCGCTCGGCTATGATGTCGAGCTCTACGTCAACGACGTGCTTCGCAGCGGGCAGGCAACGCCTGTGCAGGGCCGCTACGAGTTCCGCGACGTGCCGCTGATCCGCGGTATCAACATCATCCGGATCGTCGCCTATGGACCGCGCGGCGAGCGATCCGAAGAAGTCCGCGTGGTCAATGTCGGCGGCGGCCAGCTGGAAAAAGGCCAATTCGTTCTCGATTTTGGTGCTGCTCAGCAGGAAAAGTCGCTGATCAATCTCAGCAGCCAGGAGTCTGGCGCGATCACCTCGCCGGGTGTCGGCGATCTGCGCGTGGCCTTGAACCTGCTTTATGGCCTGACGGAAACCCTGACCCTCGCGGGCGGCGTCGCCAACTATTCGCCGACCGGGCTCGGCGAGCGCCGCCTCGTCACGGCCGGCATTCGAACTTCGCTTCGCGGTATCGCCACGCAGATCGACGCAGCGCGCGACGACCGCGGCGGCGGTGGCCTGGCGCTGGCGCTGGCGGGTGAACTGGCCGGGGTGTCGGCGGTGGTCCGCCATTCGGAATATCGCCGGGGGTTCGTGGATGAAACGGTGCCGCGCGGAAGCAGCGGCCTGGCGCTGGCGCGATCGAGTGCGCTCGACATGGACCTCCAACTGAAGGCGTGGAAGGACTTCGGCCTTCCGGTTTCCATGCGGGTTTCGCGAGACCAGTTTGCCAATGGCGACCTGAGCTGGAACGGCCTGGTCAGGGCATCGAGCCCCGTCGGCGGCATCTACCTGTCGACCGGGCTCGATTTCGAACGTCTGGACCCGGCGGGCGTCAGCCCGACCAACCGCTTGTCCGGAATCGTCAGCGCATCATCCTTTGCGATGTTCAAATGGCAGCTGCGCGCCAATGTCGATTATACGGTGCTGCCCGTCACCGCATTTCGAGGCATATCGTTGACCGCGGATCGCGACCTTTCTGAAAAGACGGCCCTCCGGCTCGGCGCAGGCCACAGCTTTGCGGGCGAAAGTGCGACTACGCTCCAGATGGCCGCCACCAGGCGCTTCGGTTTTGCCGATATGGCGCTGTCGGCAGAATATAGCGCCCCGCACAGCGACTGGCGGATTGGGCTGCAGCTGGCCTTCAGCCTTGTACGCAGTCCCCTCGGCGGAGGTTATGCGCTGCAGCGGCCAGGGGCTGCTTCAGGCGGCAACATGGCGCTGCAGGCCTTCCTCGACCAGAACGGCAATGGCCGCTTCGACAAGGATGAGGCGCCGGTAGCGGGTGTCGTCATGTCGGGCTCCGCAGGCGATATCGTCACCGACGCCAAGGGGAGGGGGCTCGTCACCGGGCTCGGCTATGGCAGCGTCGCGCAGGTTCGCACCAATCTGGACAATGTCGCGCTCGACAATGTCGCCGCACCGCCGTCAGTGATCGAATTCACACCGCGGGCAGGCACGGTTGCTGTAGTGTCCTATCCCATACAGGCAAAGGGCGAGGTGATGGTCACCATCTTCGTCCGGCGCGGCGAGAAGAGGGTGGGGCTGTCGGCGGTGATGTTGCGCGCGGTGAACGACAAGGGCGAGGCGCGCGAAGCCGTCACCGAATATGATGGCAGCGTGCTGTTCGATTCGCTGCGGCCTGGCACCTACAGGCTCGAACTCGTCGATGCGCAGGCGCAGCGGCTGAAGATGCGGCTCGAAAAGCCGGTAAGCTTCGCCATCGCAAGCGAGGGCGGCGCGGCACCCGACGTCCAGGCCATGGTGGCGTTCGACGATGCCCGTTAGGCGCATCCCATGCATTGGCGGCCTGTTATCGTCCGTCGCGCTGCTGGCGGTCGCGCCTGCTCCTGCCCCGGCCCAGACCTACACGGTCGACTCGATCACCGCTCCGGCATTTGGAACGCTGGTCGCCGCGACGACCGGCCCGACTACCTATAGCAACAACGGCGTCGTGGCCGTCTCTTCGGGAAGCGGGGTGGTCTATTCAGGCCCGGTGACCCGCGGGGCTGTGACGATCCGCTGTGTCGACGGCAGCGGAAATCCCCGCCGGTGCAACAATGCGGCCAACTTCGCACGGGTGACGGTCGGTACGAGCGGCACAACCAGCGGCCGCGCCCTGGCGATCTCCAACTTCACCGCGGTGAGCGGCACGGGCACGGTGGGATCGGGGACCAGCAGCGGCGCATCGCTCGACTTCTCGTTTTCGGGATGGTCGGCGGCCGGCACGCGCACCTTCTTCCTGGACGTCAACCTGCCGATCAACGGCGACAATGGCGGCGGGACGACCGGTGCCGCGAGTTCCGGCTTCTATGTCCGCGTCGCCAAGGATCCGACGGTTCCGGTGACGGGGCTCACAGCATCCGCTACCGCAACCGTGCGCCGGTCGCTCCAGGTCAACAAGCTGACGGATCTGAGCTTTGGGACGATCATCCGCCCTCCCAGCGGATCGGGAACCGTCACCATTGCGACCGGCGGCGGTCGATCGCTCGGCGGCGCGGTGCCTCCCATCGGCATGACCGGGGTTGGCACCCAATATCTGTTCGGTGCCGCAACCTACACGCTCAAGGGGGAGCCTGGCACCGCCTTCACCCTGACCGTTCCCGCGAGTGTCGATCTGCTCGGGCCCTCCAACCATCTTCTCATCCCGCTGACCGCAAATATATCGGGGTCTCTCAGCATGGACGTCTCAGGATCCATGGCGCTCAATATAGGAGGCGTCGTGACCATCTCGAGCAGCACCAACACCGGCTTGTACAGCCAGACGTTCAACGTCTCCGTGGTCTACAACTAAGGCGGCACGGAGGAGGCGCGGATCGTGGAGAAGCGGGATACAGGTTCGGCGCTCATCCACCGTTTCGACGGAGCGCTGGATCCGGCGATCTGCCGGAGGCTGTGCGATCTGATCCGCAGCCATGCGGCTCGAGACCAGGGTGCACGCGATGCCGCGAAGCTGCCATGGCACGACAGCGATACTTATAGCTTCGATCACTGGCACGACCAGGAACTCCGCAAGCTGATCGGCGCCTATCGGATCATGGTCTGCCAGCTGCTGGCTCTGAGCTTGCGTACGATCGTCTTCCCGCACTTCACCGATCTGGTGCTGTGGCGCCCCGGCAAGAAAATGGCCGAGCACAAGGATGACGGCTACGAAGCCGATGGCGACACGCTGAGCTGCCGCCACTTCACGTCGGTCACTTATTGCAACGATGGCTATGGCGGCGGCGAAACCTTCGTCCGCAACGAGCATGGCGGCCATTATGCAAGCACGCCGCAATGCGGCACGCTCATTTTTTTCCCGAGCGACGAGCGATGCGCCCATGGCGTCAACGAGGTGGTCGGCCAGGACCGGATCACGCTGAGCACCTGGTTCACGCGTGACGCGAGCTTCTATCGAGCCTAGCGATTCCAGTCGGATGGAATCATCGACTCGCAGACCGCGGTAAAACAACAGTCTGGGCGGCCGCCCGGCGCGACCGGGTCGAGAGCCGCTTAGCCTCGATCCCGCTCGCCGGGCATGTCGGCAGGCTCTCGTGCGACGAGCTGGAATGGAGATGCATCAGGAGGAGTACCGATTTCGATCGGTATCCCCATGAAAAACAGCTCTCTTCCCATCTCTGCAAGACGAGGAGCATCCATCTCATGCCCTAGCCGCAAGAGTTCGATAACGTCCGCGCGAACAACCCACTTTCCACCTTCTATACCGGCTCTACGCCAAGCGGTGACCGCGCGCTCCATGTTCTTCGCTATCATTGGACTGATTTACCCATGATTGGATTAACCTCAGTGAAACGACAGGATCGTATCTGTTTCGGTAGTTAATATTGTAAGTCGGCGTGCCCGCCGGTTTCTTCCTGGAGAGCCGGTCCGTTCAATCGCTCCAGGCGAGTGACGCGCACGGTCGCGCAGCGCCTGCATCTGCGGACGACACGCACGGGATTATGAGTAGCCAGGCGTTTCGCCCAGCGATGTATGCCCCAATGGCAAAGGAAGCTCACGACAATGCTCCATTCCACCCAAAGCGAGTGCGTCTGTTATGAGCGCGGGGATTAATATCCGGTGGCGCGCCGGTTCATCGAAGGCTCATCCGTCCCGTCCGCGAAGACTGTGTTGTAATGTATCAGGCCGCGCGATCACCTGGTTGGATCATCCGAATAAGGGAGGGCGAAGGCTGGCTATCCGTTGATCCAGATGAGGGCATCGATCGTATAGACGGCGGCAGCCCCGAATATCGGCCCAGCTATGTTGATGATCCTCCTGCCTCCGGATGGGCTGACCCCGGAACAACCGAGCGGCTCCGGCGCTTGTGACGCACGATCCGAATGGAGATATGTGTGGCCGGCATTCATCTCGGTATCGCAGTGACGACCATGGCGGCATTGCTCGCGGGCTGCGACCGTCAGCCCAGCGAGGCGCGCGCTCCAGGAGGCGCGGAAACGGCGGTTCCGGAAAAGCTGCGTCGGATCTGCTCCAGCGAGCAAAGCCATGCGCGGCTGAAGGCTTATATATTCAGCGAAGCGCTGCGGGTCGGCCACCGCAAAATCGGCACCTTCGATCGGTTCGCCCGAGGAACTGTAGTGCGGGTGGAGCGGCCTGGCGTGAATTTCCACGACCCGCAATTCGAAATCACAGTGTGCAGGGGAAGGATGATTCTCGAAGTCCCGGCTGGCACGGAACAAGCCTTTGATGGCCGACGGCAACTCGTCGCCGATATCAACTATGCGGCACGGGCTGCCCCCGATGGCAGTGGGCTCATCGACCGCGTGGCGGGAGCGGCACCGATCATAGACCTGTTGGCGCGGGCCGATCTGCCAGGATCCGTCCCCGCCGCTCCCGCAAATGCCCCGTCGCCGCCGCGGCGCGATGCCGCTCCGGAACCAGCAAGCGCCGTCGAGAAGGTCGAGCGGCCACCGGAGAAAGCCGGAAGCAAGGCCGCCGCCAAGCAGTCGCCGGTCCGTGGGGAGGCGTCAAAGGACCGGAAAACAGAGAAAAAGGCCGAGAGAAAAGGGGAAAGGGAGAAGGACAAAGAAAGGAAAAAGGCAAAGGACAAGGCAGGGGACACGCCAAAGGACATGGCGGTAATCGTCAAGCCGAGCTTCCCATGCCGTTATGCCCGGTCCGATGTCGAGAAGATGATCTGTGCTACCCCCGAGCTGGCAAGACTCGATCGGCAGATGGCGTCGCGATATGAGGACGCGCACGCCGCGGTCGATGCCAAGGGGAAGCGCAAGCTTCAGCGATCGCGGGAGGATTTCATCAAGGATCGCGACCGCTGTCGTGATGCCGAATGCGTCGGGGACATCTACCGCGGCAGGATCGACGAGATCGAGGATATCGAGCGGGACCGCTCCTCGCAGGCGAAGGCGCGCCGTTTCAGCGTTGGGCGTGTGTTAAAGGGGATCGGCCATACGCTCGGCGTAAAACCGTCGAACCACCGCGATGCCGATAATGCCACCAGCCAGTAGGGTAGGGCGCCCAATTCAGTCGCCTGACCGGCCCCGTTTCAGACGAAGGAGGCTCTCTGCAGCCAGTTCAATGGTCGCCGCTCCGACGACAAGGGCGACGGCGCTCCAGATGACCAGCTTGCGCGGAGCCTTCCGTGCAATCGAAGTGACCGTACCCAGTCCACGCATGACATCTCCCCCAGCGGCCCCTCGTTCGGACTCATGGAGATATGCGGTGAACTCGGCAAGTGACAAGATCCTGCCGCAAGCAGCCGGGCTGGCTGGCCATGCCCGACTTCTCAGGCCCGCTTGGTCCGATTGGCGCACCCGAAGGGATTCGAACCCCTGGCCTCTGCCTTCGGAGGGCAGCGCTCTATCCAGCTGAGCTACGGGTGCGTCGCCGCTGCGCTTAGCAAAGCGATCTGACCGCCGCTAGGCTTATTTGGGTGCGCCGCTGATCGGCTGGAACTTGCCCAGGCCGCAGCTCGCGCCGCTCATGAGCGGCGCGCTGTGCAGGACGGTGATGATGTCCACCGAGCAGAGCTGCGACAGCGAGGTCTTGTAGCTGAACTTCTCCTCGAAGCCGAGCTGCGGGCAGCTGTTCGGCAGGGTGTTACGATACACCTTCCTGCCGTCCATGTAGAAATCGATGGTGCGGTCGTCGCGCACGCGTGTGTTGCGTATCGAGTGGAGCGGGATGCAGTCGACGGCGTCGCCGACCGGCCTGATCTTCGCTTCCTGCTCGGGTCTCAGCGGCCGGGCGTCCGCCGATATGCCTAATGCCGCCGCCATCAGCGCGATTGCGCCTGCCATGTTCCTGGTCATCGCCTTCTCCTCTCGCCGGAGTCGGTCTGTCTCGCGGGCTGTCGTCCGGCTGCTGTTATACGCTTTCCACGGCTGGTTGGTTGCCCCTTAGCCTGGGCGGCGGTGTCTTCGGCTTATAGGCGCACAGGTCGATGACCGGGCAGCGCCAGCATTCGGGCTTGCGGGCTTTGCAGATATAGCGGCCATGCAGGATAAGCCAGTGATGGGCATGCGAACGGAAGGGCTGGGGGGTGACCTTTTCCAGCTTGAGCTCGACCTGGAGGACATTCTTGCCCGGTGCGAGTCCGGTGCGGTTCGAAACCCGGAAGATGTGGGTATCCACAGCGATGGTCTCGGCGCCGAAGGCGACGTTCATCACCACATTGGCGGTCTTGCGCCCGACGCCTGGCAGCTGCTCCAGCGCCTCGCGGGCCTGCGGTACTTCGCCACCATGGCGATCCATCAGGATCTGCGATAGGGCGATCACATTCTTGGCCTTGGTATTGAACAGGCCGATCGTCTTGATGTGCTCCTTGAGCCCGGCTTCGCCGAGATCGAGCATCTGCTGCGGCGTCGTTACCTTGACGAACAGCGGACCGGTCGCCTTGTTGACCCCGATGTCGGTCGCCTGCGCGGACAGCGCCACCGCGACGAGCAGCGTATAGGGGTTCACATAATGGAGTTCAGTCTCCGGTGCCGGATCGCTCTCGGCCAGCCGGCGATAGAACTCGAAGATATCGGCCTTCTTCATAGGCCGAGGACATCGCCCATCGCATAGCGCCCGGCGGGCCTGCCCTTCATCCACAGGCAGGCCTTGACCGCGCCACGTGCGAAGATAGCGCGGTTTTCCGCCCGGTGGCCGAGTTCTATCCGCTCGCTTTCGCCAGCGAACACGACCATGTGATCGCCCGCGACCGATCCGCCGCGCAACGAGGCGTAGCCGATCGTGCCCTGTTCGCGCGGTTTGTCGTTGCCATGGCCGATCCGGTCGTAGCGGCTGAGATCGGCGAGGGTAGAGCCACGGCCCTCGGCAGCCGCCGCGCCGAGCAGCAACGCGGTGCCGGAAGGCGCATCCACCTTGTGACGATGGTGCATCTCGACGATCTCGATGTCCCAGTCGCTGCCGAGCCGGCTGGCCGCTTCCTTGACGAGATGGGCGAGCAGATTGACCCCGAGCGAGGTGTTCGCCGACTGCAGGACCGACAGACCGCGCGCGGCGGCCTCGTCGATCAGCCTGTGATGTTCGGGCTGCAGCCCTGTGGTGCCGACGACCAGCGGTACCTTCGCCGCGAGCGCCGCTTCGAGATGGCCGGCAAGCGCGGCCGGCGCCGAGAAATCGACGAGGACCTCGCTGGCGGCCGCAAGCGAAGCGGTGTCCAGATAGGGACCATGGACGGCGCCCTGCAGATCGACCCCCCCGGCCACGGTCGCGCCGAGGTCGGCCGCTACATCGGCGATCGCGCGGCCCATCCGCCCATTTGCGCCCAAAATGCCGATGATCGCCATATCCATGCCCCATTCACTCTATCGCGCGCTTCATGGCCGCGCAGGCAGGGCGACGCAAGCGCTTCACATCGGGAGCCGGCGACGCCACACTGTGGCTGGAGGACGTTGATGGTGTGCAGGAGTTTGTTCATCTTCGGGATCGGGCTGGCGCTTGCATCGCCGCTGTCCGCTGCCGAACCGTCGCCGTTCCAGGGCATTCCACGGCTCAAGTTCGAATATTATGATGTCGAAGGCCGGACGCCCGCCGAGATCTATGCCTCGATGCGCGCACGGGCTCCGCGCAGTGGCGATGGGGAAGGCATGGCCCGGACCGCCTGGAGCATCAAGGTGGGCTGGCGAGAATCGCGCAGCGGATCGCGGTGCTTGGTTGCCTCCCCCCAGGCTATCCTCTCGATCACCATATTGCTGCCCAGGCTCGTGACCAGGTCTGTCACGCCGCAGGGCCTCGCTTTCTGGCGCCGTAGCCGGCAGGGTCTCGAGATTCACGAAGCCGGCCATGCCCGCATCGCTTATGATCATCGCGGCGATTTCGAGGTGGCGGCGCGCGATGCCGGTTGCGACTCGATCAGCAGGCTTGCGCAGCAGACCCAGGCCCGCGTCGCCGCGCTGCAGGAGGCATATGATCGCGAAACCCGCCACGGCATGACGCAAATTCCTGCCGCTGCTCCGTAACACCGGCTGTCGGTGCGCGCGCGCGCGCGCTATCATGCCGAAATGAACGACTTTCAAAGCATCGTAGTCCTCACCGGTGCCGGCCTTTCCGCGGAAAGCGGCCTCAACACGTTCCGCGGCCCTGGCGGTCTTTGGGAAGGTCATCGCGTCGAGGATATCTGCACGCCCGAGGCGCTGGTGCGGAACCGTGATATGGTGCTCGATTTCTATGATCAGCGGCGGTTGGCACTCGGTTCGGTTGCGCCCAATCCGGCCCATCAGGCGCTGGCGCGGCTCGATCGCGAATGGTCTGGCGATCTGCTGATCGTTACCCAGAATGTCGACGATCTGCACGAGCGCGCGGGCGCGCAGCGGTTGCTTCACATGCATGGCGAACTGATGTCCGCGCTGTGCGAAGCGTGCGGCGTGCGTGCCACCTACGGCGGGGCGATGCTGGACGGCACCGAATGCGGCGCCTGTGGAGCCGTCGACGCGCTACGGCCCGACATCGTCTTCTTCGGCGAAATGCCCTATGAAATGGACTTGATTGATCGCGAACTGCGACACGCGGATCTGTTCGTATCGATCGGGACTTCGGGTGCGGTCTATCCGGCCGCGGGCTTCGTGCAGACGGCGCGGCACATCGGAGCGCAGACTCTCGAACTCAACCTCGAGCCATCGGCAGGGAGCTATTTCTTCCACGAAAGCCGAATGGGGCCCGCGAGCCAGCTGGTGCCGCAATGGGTGGACGAGCTGTTAGGCGCTTGATTGGCGACGTCGGCTGCTTGCGTCACTCCACCCAGTCTAGCCCGATCTCGCGGTAGAGCCCGCGATCTTCTTCCCACTTCTCGGAAACCTTGACGTGCAGGAACAGGTGGACCTTGCGGTCGAGCAGCCGTTCGAGCTCGGTGCGCGAGCGCGAGCCGATTTCCTTGAGCCGCGCGCCGCGCTTGCCGAGCACGATGGCTTTCTGGGTATCGCGCGCAACCAGGATCTGCTGGTGAATGGCCACCGAGCCATCCTTGCGCTCGTCATATTTCTCGGTCTCGACTGCCGATGCATAGGGCAGCTCGGCATGGAGCTGGTGGTAGAGCTGTTCGCGGGTCACCTCGGCGGCCAACATCCGGTCGGTCGCGTCGGAAACCTGTTCCTCGGGGAAGTGCCACGGCCCCTCGGGCATGCGTTCGGCCAGCGCCCTGCGCAGGTCGTCGACGCCGTCGCCGGTGCTGGCCGAGATCATGAAGATTGCTTCCGGTGACAGCTTTTCCTGCAGCCTTGTGGCGATCTCGAGCAGCTTACCCTTGTCGGCGATGTCGACCTTGTTGAGCACGAGCAGCTTGGGCTCGTGCCGCGCCGCGAGCGTGTCGAGCAGTTCGGCGATCTTGTGGGTGACGCCGGTCTTGGCATCGATCACCAGCGCGATCAGGTCGGCGTCCTGCGCACCGCTCCAGGCGGCCGCCACCATCGCGCGATCGAGGCGACGGCGGGGCGCGAAGATACCGGGGGTGTCGACCAGCAATATCTGGCTCTCGCCGGCGATGGCGACGCCGATCAGCCGGGTGCGGGTGGTCTGCGCCTTGGCGCTGACGATCGCGACCTTCTGGCCGACCAGCGCGTTGACGAGGGTGGACTTGCCGGCGTTCGGGGCGCCGACGACGGCGACGAAGCCGCAGCGTTCGGTCATTATAATTTCTCCAGCAAGGCCTTGGCGGCGGCGGTTTCGGCTTCCTGCTTCGACGCGCCCTCGGCGCTTGCCTCGGCTTTGCCCGGGATTGCGACGGTGACGGTGAAGCGCGGGGCATGATGCGGCCCGGTGCGCGCCCCGGTGGTGTAAACCGGCGGGCGGCAACGGTTGGCGGCGGCCCATTCCTGGAGCGCCGACTTCGGATGTTTCGGCGCCTGACCCTGACCGGTCACCCGCTCGGCCCAGGCGCGGCGGACGAATTCCTGCGCGGCGACAAGTCCGCCTTCGACGAAAAGTGCGCCGATCAGCGCCTCGACGACATCGCCGAGCACATTGTCGCTGTCGACGGCGCCATCGTCGCGGGCCTGCTTGCCGAGCTTGAGGTGGGTCGCGACGCCGATCTCGCGCCCGATCTCGGCACAGGCCTCGCGGCTGACGATCGCATTGAGCCGTCGCGACAGCTTGCCCTCGGGCTCGTCGGGAAACAGCATATACAGCCAGTCCGCCGCGATCAGCCCGAGCACGCGATCACCGAGAAATTCGAGCCGCTCATAATGCACCGGGCCATGGCTGCCATGGGTCAGCGCGCGCTTGAACAGCGCCACGTCCCGGGGGCTATGCCCGAGGGTCGATTCGATCCAGCCGCGGAGAGCGTCGTCATTCATCGGCGCGCTCCTAGCGGATCGAGGGGATTGCGTCACCTGCGGCGCGCGGGCAGAATCAAGGGATGGGTGACCTGGTCAATCTCAACAAGGCGCGCAAGGCGAAGGGCAAGCTCGACAAGCGCGTCGCGGCGGAGGCCAATCGCGCGAAATTCGGGCGAACCAAGGCCGAGAAGGATAGGGACAAGGCCGAAGCGCAAAGGGCGGCCAGGCTGCTGGACGGCGCCAAGCTGGAGAGAGACTGAGCCCTATCGCGCCAGAGCCATCATCGTGGCGAGCGCTGTCGCGCTGCCACCCCACAGCAGGATAGCAATGCCGACGAAGCGGATCAGCGCACGGCGACGCTCCGCGGGATCGGCGATGAAGCTTTCGACGGCGCGATCGGCCAGCATCTGCTGGAGTGCATGAGCCGGAGAGGGGACATGTTCGGCGACAATGTCGGCGCTGAATGCCACGACACGGCCTTTTGTGCGCCGTTCCTTGAAGGGGGCGGCTTCGCCTGCGGACTTGTGGTTGAACAGCGCCATGATCGTCTCCTGCAGCCGCATGATGCGGCCGGCAGCGTTAACAGTCCCTAAAGATCAGCCGATCTGTTCCCAGGCATCGACGATCCCCGCCAGCAGGTCACGGGCTCGTTCCACCATGGCGGGATCGTCGCCGCGTCCGCCCTCCTGGATCAGCCGGCGCGCCTCGCGATAGACCCGCGCCAGGTTTATGGCGATTTCGCCGCCGTTGCGGAAGTCGAGGCTGGTTTCCAGCGCAAGGAGGATCGTCGAGCTGCGGGCCTGCTTGTCGATCGTCTTGGCGCGATTGCCGGCCCGCTGCGCGGCCAGCATGATCTCGATCGCCTTCATCAGTTCTTCGAACAATATGCCGATCAGCCGGTGCGGCGACGCGCCTTCGACCTGGCTCTCGATATCGACGGCCTGGTAGCGCAGCCTCGCCCCCCCCATCGCGCCATAGCCGTTGTTCATGAACATGCCTTATTCTCTCTTCTTCGTCGGGTTCGAGATCAATTGCTGCCGTTGGTCCACAGCTTCACCTGCTGGGTGAGGTAGCTCTGGGTCGAGCTGTAGGCGAGCAGCGCCGACTGCATCCGTGTGAACTGCTTCGTCAGCTGGTCGCGATAGGCGGTGTCCTTGGTCGTCAGCTTCTCCTTGGAGTCGCTGATCGCCGCCTTCTCGTTCTCGAGCTTCTTCTGCGAGGTGGTGAGCTGGCCTGAACTTGCGGTCATTTCGTTCTTGATCGCGTCGAGCGCGCCCTGAAGGCCCATGTCGATGGTGATCTTGGCGCTAGTGACCGGGCCGAGCACGTCGAACGACAGGCCGACCGCCGCCGATACGAAGGAGGCGGTGACTCCCGTCGGGCCGAGCGGCAGGGTATAGCCGCCGTCGAGCGTCGCGGAAGCGTTGGTGCCGCTACTGCCGGGCGTCGCATTGGTGACGGTGTAGATGCCGCCCTTCACCTTGCCCACGGCGTTGGTGATCTTGATCAGGGCGTTGTCGCTGCGCTGGCCGGGGTTGAACATCGCCTCGATCGCGCTCGGGTTCGCCGTCATCGCCGTCGACAGCTTCGCGCTGTCGAGCACAAGGCTTCCGTCGCGGCTGGTCGATACGCCGATTTCCGCCAAGGTGGTGGGGCTGCCGTCGGTGGCATAGGTGAGCTTGGTCGAGGTAAGCGTGCCGAGCCGCTGAACGAGCGCGCGCAGGCCGGCATCGCCGCGGAGCGATCCGGTTGTGCCGGTCATCCCGGTCAGCGTCGTCTTCATCTCGTTATAGGCAGAGACGAAATCGCCCACCGCCTGCTTGATCGCATCGACCGGTTGGCTGGATCCGATCGAGATGCTGGTGCCGGGTGCGGCCGAGACCAGGTCGATCTTCACCCCTTCGATCACGTCGGTGAAGCTGTTGCTCCCCTTGGTGACGGCCACCCCATCCACGGTCAGCTCGGCGTTCTGCGCCTCCTGCTGGAGCGTCAGGCCGGTGATGTTGTCGGGATCATAGGTGGTCGGATCATAGACGAAGCGGCCCAACTCGGCGGCGTTGCCGCTCGTCATGGTCAGCGAAAAAGCATTGGTCGTACCGGTTGTGCCCTTGACGACAAGCCGCGCACCCGACGCATCGACGACGGTGCTGGCGGTCACGCCCAGGCCGGAATCCTTGATCGCCTTGGCCAGGCCGGCAAGCGAATTGTTTGTCGCATCGATGGTGATCGTCTTGGTCTGGCTGCCGACCTTCAGGCTGAGCGTGCCGAGCCCGACGGCCGTTGCAGCGGAGAGCAGCGGGGCGGCCGTCATCGTCTGCGCGGCGGCGAGCTTGCCGACCTTGATCGTGGCGGACAGCCCGTTGAGTCGCGCGCCAGCGATGGCGCTGACATTGACGATCGCGCTGTTGGAACTGGTGGGCTGGGTGAACAGCGTGCCGCCCGATACCAGGCTCGACAGCGATGACGAGAAGGAACCGATCGAATTGACTGCGGTCGCGAGGTCGGAGATTTTGCTGGTGTTTGCGCTCTCGCGCGTGGTCAGAGCCTTCTGCTTGTCGGCGATCGCGGCCGTCGCGAGCTGGTCGACGAGCGAACCCGTATCGATGCTGGACGCTCCCAGCGCCGTGAGAATCGAAGATCCGACCGACGTGACCATCTGAAACACCATCCTGCTGCTGCCGGTAACGGCGCACCCGAAGGCGCATTTAGCGGGACAAGTCCTTTCATTTCCCTAACGGACGCTAACCCTGTTCATGGCGCCGAGGATTAGACGACGGTCTGGCCATCCTCATCGAACCGCGCGCCGGTCGGCACCTCGATGTCGGGCTGGACGATTCCCTCCGCCATCGCGCGGTCGAGATTGAACACGAAGGCAAGGATCGCCGCGACCGCGATGAACAGGTCATCGCGGATCATCTGCCCCGAACGGCTGGTATAATAGATCGCGCGCGTGAGCTGCGGATATTGCAGCAACGGCACTTCGAGTTCTGCGGCAAGCTCGCGGATCGCATCGGCGGTGGCGCCGCGTCCGCGGGCGAGGACGATCGGCGCGGCGTCATACCCGGGTTTGTAGCGCAGGGCGACGGCGAAATGGGTGGGGTTGGTGAGAACCACGGTGGCCTCAATCACGGCCTTGCGCGCCGAGCCCTTTGCCATCTGCATCTGCTTCTGGCGAATCGCCGCTTTCATTTCGGGCGAGCCCTCGGTCTGCTTGCTCTCGTCCTTGATCTCCTGCTTGGACATCCGGAGCCTTTTCGCCCGCTGGAAGATCTGTGCGGGAACGTCAGCGCCGGCGACGATCGCCAGCGCCATCGTCATTACCAGGACCGCGAAGATGAAGGTCGATCCGAGATGATTGAGCGCGGTGCGCATATCCTGCTGCCCCATGGTCACGATGGCAGCGACCTGGTCCATCAGCAGCCAGTAGCCGACCGCGCCGAGCGCGATGATCTTGAGCAGCGACTTGCCCAGCTCGATCAGCCCCTGCATGCCGAAGATGCGCTTGAGCCCCGCCGCCGGGTTGAGCTTGCCCGGATTGAAGCTGATCGCCGACCAGCGGAAGCCGAGCGACCCGAGCATCGCGGGCGCCGCGATCGCCGCTGCCATGGTCAGTGCGAACAGCAGGATGATCGGCATGGCGATCGTGGCGACGGTGGAGAACACCGCGCCGAGCGGATCGAAATCCTGGATGGCACTGCTGTCGAACGACAGTGCGTTCGACAGCATCTGCTTGAGCGCCGCGATCAGCCAGGGGCCGGCCATCGCGATCCAGACGGCACCGACAATCATCACCAATGCGGTGCCAAGCTCCTTGGATTGCAGGACATCACCTTTGTCGGTGGCATCCTGCCGGCGCTTCGCGGTCGGCGCTTCGGTTTTCTCGTCGTCCTCGGGACCCTCGGCCACCGCCTATTTCCCCGCGGCCAGCAGCCGGGCCTCGGCCAGTCCACGCTGGATCGCTGCGGTGATGCCGTCGGCCATGACCGGCGCGGCTATCGCCATCAGCACCAGCCCGGCCATGAGCGTGGCAGGCAATCCGACCGAGAAGATATTCATCTGCGGTGCCGAGCGCGCCAGCATCGCCATCACCAACTGGACGAGAATGATCGCGAAGCCCACCGGCAGCGCGATAGCGAGCCCGGCGGCGAACAGGTCGCCGCCAAACAACACCAGGCCTTGCACGCTCTTCGCCCCGAGCCACGCCTCGCCCGGCGGCAGCGCGTGATAGCTTTCGACGATGATCGCAGCGAGCTGGAGATGGCCGCCGGTCGACAGGAACAGGAAGACCGCCATCAAGGACAGGAACTGGCTGACCGCGGGGCTTGGGGCTCCGCTCGCGGGATCGACCATCGCGGCAAAGCCCAGGCCCATGGCGTTGCCGATCACCTCGCCTGCGACCATCGCGGCGGAAAAACCGATCTGGACGGCAAAACCCAGCGCCAGTCCGGCCAGCACCTCGCCAGCGACCAGCACGAAGCCGGCAACCGAGACGACCCCGCCCACCGGCAATACGAAGGGCGTATTGGCCAGCGCCGGCACTCCGATCGCCAGCGCCACGACCGCACGAAGCTGCAGCGGAACCTGCGGCGCGCCAAACACCGGGGCGGCGATGAAAGCGGCACCAGGCCGGATCATCGCGATCATCCAGAGCCAGAGCTGGGTTTCCACCCCGGCCAGGCCTTGGGGTATCATCTCAGCATGTCCGGAATCCGCGCGAACATCTCGCGGGTGAAATCGGCGAGCAGCATCATGATCGCGCCACCGAACAGGGCCAGCGCAATGCCGACGACGATCAGCTTGGGCACGAAGCTCAGCGTCTGCTCGTTGATCGAGGTCGCCGCCTGGATCATGCCCAGGATGATGCCGGCGACGAGGGCCGGGATCAGGATCGGCGCCGATGCGAGCGCAAGGATCCACATCGCCTGCTGGGCGATGCCGATGAAATAGTCGGGGGAGCCGGCGCTATCCATGCGCGCGCCCCATCGACCCACCATTCGTCATCCCAGCGAAAGCTGGGATCTCCCTTGTCTCTGGCGATGGACAAGGCAAAGAGATCCCAGCTTTCGCTGGGATGACGGGCGAGAAGGCGCCCCTCACGTCGCGAAGCTCCCCGCCAGCGAGCCCATAGTCAGTGCCCATCCGTCGACAAGAACGAACAATAACAGTTTGAATGGCATGGAGATTATCGCCGGAGACAGCATCATCATGCCGAGCGACATCAAGGTCGACGCGACCACCAGGTCGATCACCAGGAACGGCAGGAATATCAGGAAGCCGATCTGGAACGCCGTCTTCAACTCGCTCGTGACATAAGCCGGCAGCAGGATGGAGAAGGGAATGTCGGCCGCGCGGGCGAAGCGCGGTGCCTTGGCGAGATCAGCGAACAGCTTCAGGTCGGTCTGACGGGTCTGGAGGACCATGAACCGGTGCAACACCGTGCCGCTGCGGGTGATCGCCTCCTCCATCGTGATCTGCCCGGCGCCATAGGGTTTGAAGGCATTGGCGTTGATCTGGTCGATCGACGGCCGCATGATGAACAGCGACAGGAACAACGCCAGGCCGACCAGCACCTGGTTCGGCGGCGTCTGCTGCAGGCCTAGCGCCTGGCGCAGCAGCGACAGCACGATGATGATCCGGGTGAAGCTGGTCATCATCAGCACCAGCGACGGCAGCACCGTCAGCAGGCTCATCAGCACCAGGATCTGCAACGACAGCGACAGCGGCCGGCCATCCCCCGAGATCGTCGTCATTGCCCGGTCGAGCGCGCCGGTCTGCGCCGGCCCTGCGGTGGAGGCGATGGCGGGATCGGCGATCAGGAGAGCCGTGAACAGCAGTACTGCGATAGCCAGAATCGATCGGATGGTGATGCGGCGCCCCCCTGTCATCATGGGGTTTCAGCACTTGGGCAGGTTAACTTCAAGCGCTTCGTCCTCTTCTCTTCGTCATTCCGGCGAAAGCTGGAATCTCAGTTCCCTTGTGCGGACGAGAAAGGCAGCGAGATCCCAGCTTCCGCTGGGATGACGATGAAAGTCAAAGGAAGCTGTAGGGATCGACATCCACCGCCACGCGCACGCCGCGCGGCCACTCCAGCGGGCCGAGCCAGTCCCTTATGACCTGCTGGACGTCGAGCGAGCGCCGTGCGTGAACCAGCAGCCTCTGCCGGTGCCGTCCGCGCAGCATCGCCAGCGGGGCGGGGGCCGGGCCATAGACGTGCATGCCCTCCACTGCGGGCGAGGTGCGGCCGATCAGTCGCGCCGTGACAGCGGCTTCATCCAGCTTTTCCGAAGACACTATGATCGCGGCATAGCGGCCGAACGGCGGCGCTTCGGCCATCTTCCGCGCTTCGGTCTCAGCTGCGTAAAAGCTCTGCGCATCGCCGGACAGCAACGCCTGGATCACCGGCGCCTTGGGGGCGTGGGTCTGGATATAGACATGGCCCGGCTTCGCACCTCGGCCTGCGCGGCCCGCCACCTGGGAGATCTGCTGGAAGCTGCGTTCGGCGGCGCGGAGATCGCCACCGGAAAGGCCCAGGTCGGCGTCGATCACCCCGACCAGCGTCAGCTCGGGAAAATGATAGCCCTTGGTGACGAGCTGGGTGCCGACGACCACGTCGATATCACCCGCGTCCATCCGCTCGACGAACTCGGCGGCGCGCACTGGCGTCGACAAGGTGTCGGACGTGGCGATAGCGATGCGCGCTTCGGGGAACAGAGCCGTCACTTCGTCGGCGATCCGCTCGACGCCGGGGCCGCACGCCACCAGGCTATCCTCGTCCTTGCATTCGGGGCATTGCGCGGGCGGCGGCATGCTGTGCCCGCAATGATGGCATTGCAGCCGGCTGAGCAGGCGATGCTCGACCATCCATGCGGTGCAGTTCGGGCATTGGAAGCGATGCCCGCAGGTTCGGCACAGCGTCAGCGGTGCGTAGCCGCGGCGGTTGAGGAAGAGCAGGCTCTGCTCGCCCTTTTCCAGCCGGTCCTGCATCGCGCGCACGAGCGACGGCGCCAGCCAGCGGCCGCGCGGCGGTGGCTCGGCGAGCAGATCGACCGCGTCGATCTGTGGCATCTCGGCGCCGCCGTGGCGTGAGGCCAGCTTGAGTTCGGTATAGCGTCCGATCGCCGCCTGTTGCCGGGTCTCGATCGCCGGGGTGGCCGAGGCGAGCACGATCGGGATTGTTTCCAGCTTGGCGCGCATCACCGCCACGTCGCGGGCATGATAGAGGACCCCGTCCTCCTGCTTGAAGCTGGCTTCATGCGCCTCGTCGACGACGATCAGGCCAAGATTGCGGTACGGCAGGAATAGCGCGGAGCGCGCCCCGACCACCACCTGCGCCTCGCCATTGGCGATACCCCGCCAGGCGCGCCGCCGCTGCGACTGGCGGAGTTCGCTGTGCCAGGCGACCGGCAAATGGCCGAAACGCGCTTCGAACCGCTTCAGGAAGGGCTCGGTCAGCGCGATTTCGGGCAGCAGCACCAGCGTCTGCCGGCCTAGGCGAAGCGCCTCGGCGATCGCCTCGAAATAGACTTCGGTCTTGCCGGATCCCGTGACGCCGTCGAGCAGGAAGGGATGAAAGTCGGCCGCCCGCACCGCATCGGCCAGCAGGCCGGCGGCAAGCTGCTGCTCATCCGACAGAATAGGCACGTCGTGGTCGGCATCGGGCGACGGCCAAGGCGTGTCGATCGATACCGTCACCGCCTCGATCGCCCCGGATTTGACCAGGCCGCGGATCACTGCGTCGGAGACGTCGGCGATGGTGGCCAGTTCGCGGATCAGCCCCTGGCGTTGGCCGATCCGGTCGAGCGCCTGTTCACGCTGCGGCGTCACCCTGCCGGGCCGCTCGCCGGTCAGGCGATATTCGGTGATGGTGCGCGCGCCGTCGAGCGCGCKCGACGACGGCAGGGCCATCCGCAACACCGCCGCGGGCGGCGCCAGATAATAGTCGGCGGTCCATTCGATCAGCCGGCGCAGCGGCGCGGCGATCGGCGGCACGTCATAGACGCCGAGCAGCGGCCGCAGCCGGTTGTCGCCGACCTGGTCGGCCGACGGCAGCGTCTCTTCCTCCCAGACGACGCCTACCATCTGGCGTGGCCCCAGCGGCGCGAGGACGATGCTGCCGGGCGTGACGACATGCTCCCGATCGACGCGATAATCGAGCGGGCCAAGGGCAGGATTGACGAGAAGCACATGGGCACGAGCCATGCGACCGTGCTTAGGGGGAGGGCCTCAGGGCTGCAACTCTTCCGCCCGCCAGCTGCCGCGCCGGGGACGATTTCGATGCCGGCTCGGCGATCATTTCGGCCAATATATGTGCGGCGCGCTCGCAGGCGCCATCGATCTCGCCGAACGCCCGCCGCACCGCCGCTTGCTGGCGCTCGATCATGCCGGGATGTTCGGCAACAGCACTGTCGATCGCCCGCATCAGGTGTTCCGCCCGCACGGCGACTTTGCCGAGATGCCAACCGGCATAGCGGGGATCATCTTCCCAATCGACGCCATGCGCGTTGACGAACGCCACTGGCCGCGGCTCCACCAGAAACTCGTATAGCTGGCTCGACATGTCGCCCAGATAGATGTCGGCCATGCGCATATAGCTCATGTCGATCAGCCGATCCGAATCAAGATCGACGATGACACGGCCGGGCTCGCCCAGTGCGCCCCAACTGGCGCGATCATCCGACGTCATGTTTTCGGCGATACGGATATGCGGTGCTAAGACGAGATTGTAGCGGCCATCTTTCCGGATCGTCTCTACCACCGTTCTCGCCACGTCGATCGACGATATGGCGCGATCGAAATGGGGATTATAGACGATGGTCAGCCGATCATTGTCGAACAGCCGAGCGTCGCAGCGGACATAGTGGCGCAGGTAGTCGAGCTTCACATAGCCACCGGCCTTCAGGCGCGCCGGATCGACATGCCGCAGTTCTATAGCGCGTTCGATATCTTTCTCGCCCGGCACGACGATCAGGTCGAAGGCCTTCAGCCTCCGCTCGGATGAAGGCGCGCGGTCCCCAGCGCCGTGGCGGAAGTGGATCATGCGGGCGCGCGTGACGTGCAGGATGCGCAGCCAGGCCGAGGTCCGCTCCGGCGTTACGATGGCGGCTGCCGACGACAGCCGGCGTGCGAGGCTGCAGAGCAGCGCGAGCTTCACGAGGCTATGGCGCCTGAACAGCGCGGCCAGGCGGTGGCCCCATCGGGGCGGATCGACCACCTCGATCGCCATGTCAGGTGAATTCAACCGGTCGCGGACGTCCGCCAGCAGTTGCCCGACATGAGCGTCGGCGGCGATGCAGGTGACAGCAGTGCCGGGGGCGATCCGGCTCAACATGGCGGCGACGGGCGCCAGGTGAAACAGCTGATGCGCTCCGCCGAGGAACAACATCACCACATTCTTCTCTGCCGAAAGCGAGGCTTGTGGGTGTTGGGGTGCCATTGTCAGGCCATTGCTAACTTGGGTGAACTCCGGCGTGAGGTTCGATATGCCCGGGCGCAACACTCCTGCAGCCGCTTTTGTTCCGGGAGTGCCGGACAGTCCCTAGGCGGATGCGCCAGCCGCCGTTATAGGCGGGCGCAAAGATCGATATAGCCAAGGGGCGCCCCATGAAATTCTTCGTCGATACCGCCGACACTGCCGAAATCGCCGATATGGCTGCGACCGGTCTGGTCGATGGCGTGACTACCAACCCATCGCTGATCGCGAAGTCGGGCCGCAAATTCGTGGAAGTGATCGCCGAGATTTGCGGCCTGGTGTCCGGCCCCGTGTCGGCTGAGGTCGTGGCGCTCGATCATGCTACGATGATGCGCGAAGCCGAACTGCTGCGGAAGATCGCGGACAATGTCTGCATCAAGGTGCCATTGACGATCGACGGCCTCAAGACCTGCAAGGCGCTGTCGGACGACGGCACGATGGTCAACGTCACGCTGTGCTTTTCGGCGAACCAGGCGTTGCTCGCCGGCAAGGCGGGCGCTTCGTTCATCTCGCCGTTCGTCGGCCGGCATGACGATATCGGCTTCGACGGCATGGGCCTGATTGCCGACATCCGCCAGATCTATGACAATTACGACTTCGGCACGGAGATCCTGGTCGCCAGCGTGCGCCACCCGATCCACGTCCTCGAGTCCGCGAAGATAGGCGCCGATGTGATGACCGCGCCGCCGGCCGTGATCCGCTCGCTGTTCAATCATCCGCTGACCGAAAAAGGCATTGCCGGCTTCATGGCCGACTGGGCCAAGACCGGGCAAAGCATCCTCTGAGCGCAAACAAACGAATTGTGCGTTAACCATTGGACGCTAAACTGCCGTCCATGGGAAGCGTGATCGATTTCGAAGGCGGTGCGATGGCCTCGCTGAGGCGGCGCATGGCCGAAGTCGAGGAGGCGAATCAGGACCTGATCGCTTTTGCCCGCGGCCATTCCGGCGCTGTTTCCTCGATCCATTCGGCCGTGCTCGCCGCGACCGAGGCCGACGGCCTCGATCACCTGATCCATATCGTCACCCAGCTGTGGCCCGATCTGCTCGGGCTGGATGCGGTTTCGGTCGCGCTGTTCGTCGGCGACAAGGGATTGCGAGCGGATGCGTCTGGCATGCAGTTCGTCGAGCGGCGAATCATCGAGCGGTCGATCGCGGACATCCAGGGCGTAGTGATGCGCGGCGTGGAGCGCGGCCATCCGCTGTTCGGCCCGGCTTCCGAGCTTATTCGCGCCGAGGCGCTGGTGCGCCTCCCGTCCGAGCCACCGCTTCCCGGCGGCGTGGTCGCGCTGGGCCAGCGCCGGCCGCAGGGTTTCGATACCCGTGCGGGTTCCGAATTGCTGGGCTTCCTCGGGGCGATGCTTTCGCGCATGATAGGGCGGTGGTTGCTGCCCTGACACTGGATGATCATCCCGCCCGCACGCTTGCCGTGGATTGGGCGGATCATCTGCGCCGCGACCGGCGTCGCTCCGAACATACCATAAGAGCCTATCTTGCGACGGCGCATCGATTGATTGCCTTCATCGGCCGGCATCGCGGTGTCCCGGTGGATGGCAAGCTGCTGGCGCATCTCGAGCGCGGCGACATTCGGGGCTATCTCGCCGAGCGGCGCGCGGAGGGACTGGCCAATGTCTCCGCCGCGCGAGAATTGTCGGCGGTTCGCACCTTCCTCGACTATGTCGCCGTTCGCGAGGGCGCAGCCAAACCGGTCAAGGTCAAGGGGCCGCGCATCAAGCGCGGCGTACCGCGCCCGATCTCGCCCGACGATGTCAGCGCAATCACTGAAGATGCCGCGGATTCGGCCGCCGAACCTTGGATCGCCGCGCGCGACGAGGCTGTGCTGCTGCTGCTCTACGGAGCGGGGCTGCGGATCGGCGAGGCGATGGCGCTGACCGGCGACATAATGCCGCTGGGGGACAGGTTGATGGTGACCGGCAAACGGGCCAAGACGCGGGTGGTGCCGATGCTCGAACCCGTCCGGATCGCGATCGAGCGCTATGTGGCCTTATCGCCCTATGGCGCGGCGCGCGGCGAGATATTGTTTCGCGGTGCACGCGGTGGCCCACTGGCGCCCGAGCTTATCCGCCGCGCGGTGCAGGCGGCGCGGGGGCGGCTCGGCCTGAGTGAGCGGACCACGCCCCATGCGCTGCGGCACAGTTTCGCCACCCACCTGCTGGGACGCGGCGCCGACCTGCGATCGCTGCAGGAATTGCTCGGCCATGCCAGCCTGTCGTCGACCCAGGTCTACACCGGTGTCGATTCCGCGCACCTGATGGACGTCTATCGCAATGCCCACCCGAGAGCCTGAAGGGATGAAGTTGTCCTTGACGATACGCCGTGCCAGCCACGCCGATCTGGCGGAGCTCCACCTGCTGGTCGAACGCGCCTATCGCGGCGATGAGGCCAAGGCTGGCTGGACGCATGAGGCTGACATCATCCTGGAGGGTCAGCGAACCAGCCACGACATCCTGGCCGCCACCATCGACGATGATAATGAGCGGCTGCTGGTGGCAGTTGATGGCGATCGCCTGGCCGGCTGCGTCCAGGTCAGTGACCGCGAATATGGCACCGCCTATCTCGGACTGCTGACTGTCGATCCGCAGCTGCAGACGCGCGGACTGGGCAAGATGCTGATCGCTGCGGCCGAGACGACCGCGGTTGCGGCGTTCGAGGCGCATCTGATGGAGATGACCGTGATCTCCCAGCGTTCCGAGCTGATCGCCTATTATGAGCGGCGTGGATATCGGAAGACAGGCGAACGGCGCCCCTTCCCGATCGAGATGGATCCCCCGCTCGAAATGGTGGTGCTGGAGAAGGCGCTCGACGCCTGAGTCGCTTTCGCATGGCATGAACAGGGCCCGGCCTCCGCCGGGTGCAGTGATCTGCCATCCAAGAATATCAGGCTATTTCCGTCCCGGTACCCAGTCCGCGAAGGTCGCCGTGTCGCTGACCTTCCAAGGTTCGCCGCGGGAGTTGAGGAACAGGCGTTCCATTTCGCTGCGCTTGAACGGGCGTGATCCCACACGGCCGAAGATCGCGATCTGGTTGCCGCTCTCGTCCACCGCACGGTCGCGGTCGAGGCCTTTCGACAGCGCGAGCGCGGGCGAGGGGGTGCGGGCCCAGGCAATCAGCTCGGGCTTGGGCGCGGGCGCGAAGCCGTAGAAATTGGGCTGGCTGGCGGGCGAGGTGAGTTGGATCACCTTGAGGCCGTTGCGGCCGTCGGCGACATAGGCGAACAGCGACGCATTGGTGGTGCCGACGATCACGTCCTCGGCGTCGTTGAGCCTGCCGTCGAACGTCACCTTCTGGTAAACCACCGGCTTCAGTGGCCGCGTCACGTTGACGATCACCAGGCCATCCTGCTTGGCGGCCACATAGGCGTAGGTCCGCGCGACATAGACGCGCTGGGCATTGGCGATCGGCACCGTCGCCGAAGGAATCAGAACCGGCCGGTCGAGATGGGTCACGTCGAGCAGCTGCAGTCCCTCGGCGGTGGTCACCCACAGGTAGCGGAACTGCAGCGCCGAGGCGCGGGCATCGCGCAGCGGCACCGTCGCCGCCAGCCTGGGATGCTTGGGGTCACTGATATCGACCACCACCAGGCCGACATCGGCCGTGATATAGGCATAGTTGCCGCCCAGCGTGATGTGGCGCGCGCCGGCGAGGATGTTGTTCTCATTCCAGGTGACGGTGCGCTTGAGGAAGTTGTTGCGGGGCTCGCCGTCGGACAGCGTCTCGACGTTGACGACGATCAGGCCTTCGACCGAGTCCGTGACGAAGGCGTAGCGATAGATTTCGCCCATCTTCTGCTCTTCGTTCTCGGGATAATATTTGATGATGTGATCATTGCGCTCGGTCGAGATATTCTGGTCGGTCGGCAAAGCCATGCAGGTCGCGTTGGTGCTGCCGACATGATCGTCCTGGCCCAGCGGCGAAAAGGGCGCGGTGAGGATGCGCTGCGAGGTGCCCTTGTTGGCGATCGACGCCACGTCATAGACGCGGAAGCCGCCTTTGCCTTCGGCCACGAAGAAATATTCGCCGCGCAGCTGCACGCAGCGTGCAGCACCGTCGGTGGCATGATGGGTGTTGGCGAACTCCTCGACGGCGTCGGGCTCGCCCGATCCGTTCTTTCCGAAACGCGTGCCACGCACCCATTCGATCAGCTCGCGGCCATGGTCCAGATGCTGCTTGTACCAGTCCGGATAGGCATATTTGTGGAGATAGGAGCCGATCACGGCCTGCGGTTCGCTCCACTCGGTGACGCGGATCGCCTCGATGCCCTTCTCCAACCCCGTCCAGGCATTCATGCCGACAAAGTTGACGAAGTTGGTGCCGAGCAGATTGAGCTGCGCCATGATCGCGTTGTTGTCGTCGTCCACCGACAGGTGGCAGTCGGTGCACTTCTTGGTCTCGGTCTTGCGGACCGTGTGCGGGAAATGCGGCGCGAAGGCCTGGCTCGAGAAGCCGGCCGACGATAGCGGCGGCTGCTGGATGTAGATGCGCTCGCGGTTCAGGTTGGTCGACGACAGCACCAGCGCCGACGTCGATCGCACCGGCGCGATGATGTTGCCCTTGGTGGTCTGGTGGATGCCGAGCTGGAACATTTCGTCGCGCGCGACCTGCGGATTATAGGTCGCGAAGTTGCGGGTCTCGATGCCGTCATATTTGTGACTGCTGGTCTTCCAGTTGGCCTCGATCGGCAGATGGCAGCCACCGCACGACGTGGTCCACGACAGGTGGCATGTGAAGCAGGCCATCTTGTCGACATTATGCGCCCGGTCCTCGGGCGCGACGCCCGGTCCCCAGTCGAATTTGCCGGTTTCGACGCCGGCCTTGCCCATCAGCTTGGAGCGGGCCGCCAGCGGATTGAAATGGGCGCTGTCGCGGTCGACCGATTCCTTGACCAGCGAAACCTTCCATTCGAGCCTGGGATCGACGATCGAGCGCTGGATCAGCGCGCGCTCGCCATTGGCGTCGACCGTCCATTCGAAGCGGCGGCGGCCATCCGAATTGCGGAGCAGCGAGAGGTCGGTGCCGCCGGGACGAGCGGCCGGCCCGGACGTGCGCAGCGTCGGGAAGGCGTCGGGGGTGCCGTGGCAGTCCTTGCACCCGATCTCCACCGCATTGGCGACTTCGCCGTAGATCAGGCCATTGCCATGGCTGTCCTGCGCGAAATGGCAGTCGGCGCACTGCAGGCCCTTTTCGGCGTGAATGTCCATCATGTGGACCGCCTTGCCCTTCTGCTCGCCGACGGGAGCGAACTCAGGCATGCCGTTCTTGCGGAACTTCTCGGCATCGTCGGGCGAGACGATCTTGCCCTCCGCGTCGAGCAGGTTGCCCTCGCGGTCGCGCTTGTAGATCGCCCGGAAGTTCCAGCCATGGCCGTGATAATCGGCGAACTGCGTGTCCTTGGCCTTCGGGTTTACGTCGTCATAGACGTTGCGCAGGAAATCGAGGTCGGACCATTTGCCGATAGCGGCGGCAGCCTCGGGGTTGCGCTGCTGGACGGCATGTCGCTCGGCGATCGTCGGGTTCTTCTGATGCTCGGGCCACATCAGCGGCGCGTCGGACTCATAGTCCCACATCGTGTAGCCGAGATAGGAATTCAGGAAAATGTTGGGCTGGTGCATGTGGCAATTCATGCACTGCGCTGTCGGGATCGCCTTGGTGAAGGCGTGCTGGATCGGGTGACCCTTTTCCTTCATCGCGCCGATCGGATGCTGCGGCACGCCCTCGGCGCCATGTGCGGCCTTGTCGGCATGGGCATTGACGTCGTCGTGGCCGCGGCCATGCCCGTCGTCCTTTGGCTCCAGCTTGTCCTTGATCGTCGGATCGACCGTCGCGGTCTGCCCGTCGCGGCCATATTGGGCGTAGATCAGGCTGTGGGTGGGCTCGCGGTCGTTCGCATAGACGACGTGGCAGGATGCGCAGCCCGAATTGCGATAGTCGCCGGGCTGGTCGTTGGTGCCCATGAACCAGGTGAACGGGTCGTTCAGACGGGTCTTGTGGATGTTGAGGACCGGGATCGCGACGCGCAGGCCGGTGCCGGGGCCGCGGTTCGACTGTTTCAGGTCGGGACGGCCCGGCTCCTCGAGGCGCTGGATGCTGCCGGTCGAGTTGGGCAGGCCGATTTCGGCGAAGCCGCTGTTGATGGTGCGTCCGCCGCGCTCGAACACGCGGAAGATGTCGCCGGGCGGGATCACGTGCCAGGTCGGCAGCGGGTACATTACCGGCAGCGCCCCGCGCGCCTTCTGCTCGGGCGTGACAGTGCCGGGAGGGCTGCCAGGCGACTTGATCTGCGCAGGCTCGCCCTTGGCGGTATAGGCTTCGCCGAACACATAGTTCTTGTAGGGAACGATGCCGTTATTGTAGGCGCCGCCGCCCCACAGCATCGCGCCGGTGGCCATCAACGATCGCTCCGACGCCTGGATGATCTCCAGGTGGCAGGCCCCGCAGGCCTGCCGCGCTACGCGGTAGTCGGACGGATTGACGAAGCGGATATATTCGGGCGCTTCCTTGTTCAACAAGGTGTAGCTGCGCTTGGGGTTGGCCGACGATGGCCAGTTCCAGGCGTGGGGATATTTCGGCAGGACATGCGCCTTGTCGCGGGTGCGGACATAGGCGGCGTCGGTCGCCTTCAGGCCAGCATCGACGCTGACCGTGGCGTCGCCGCCATGGCAATCGACGCAACCGAGCACGACCGCTTCGGTACCGTGCATCGTCTTGCGATCGGATGCGGTGTGACAGGAGATGCAGCCGACGCTCTTGCCGTCGGCGTCGCTCCATTCCTGGGTGCGTGGCGCATCGGCCACCTTGACGTAGGTGCGCGCAACGGGCTTCTCCCCTTCGGACGCGGGGGCAGGCGAGGGCACCGAGACGAGGAAGGTGACGGCCGCCGCCAGCGCCATAGCGCCACGGGCCGCCCACCGCATCGTCCGCATCGATCCCAAAGCCCCCATCGACATCCTCAGTAGGTCAAGATCACGTTGAACAGCACCGAATAATATCGGTCGTCACCGCGAGAATTCGTAACGAGATCGGCAAAGCCCTTGCCGGGATCGAACACCGCGCCCGAGAGCCGGACGATGGCGTTTTGCACCATGCTCGGCCGCCAGATGAGCGCGCTCGACAAATCCCAGCCCAGTGATTTCGGAATGCTGCCCTCGGTGCGCAGCTCGCGCAGCACAGCGGTGTTTGCAAACCAGAGATGGTTGATGTTGGTCGACAGGCGCAGCTGCGGCAGGATGTCGAAGTCCGCTCCGACGCCGAGCAGCATCGTGCCCGGATTGTTGAAGTTGGACTGGCCTTCTTCCTTCGACGTGCGAAGATCGTTCAATATGC
Organism: Rhizorhabdus sp. P4_G5; assembly: GCF_056401065.1. NCBI lineage: Bacteria > Pseudomonadati > Pseudomonadota > Alphaproteobacteria > Sphingomonadales > Rhizorhabdaceae > Rhizorhabdus > Rhizorhabdus sp. P4_G5. The sequence goes on from NZ_JBFUKB010000001.1 coordinate 85,340, forward strand.
CATTGCGCTGGCTGAGCGCGACGTTGACGCCGCCGCCGGCGAAGGGGACGCCCTGGCGGATATAATAGCTGGTGTCGGCGCCGGCAAAAATCGGGTTTTCGAAGATTGCGTCGAAGCCGGTTTCCTTGTTGTCCTTTGCCTTGCGATCGCCACTGGCGTAGAGGCCGGACAGCTTCACGCGCACCCAGTCTATATCGTAGCTGAGTTCGGCTGCCCCGAAAAAGGCGCGGATCTTGGCGGGCTTCGACGTGAAGAAGCTGTTCCGGTCTTCGCCGAACACGCCATAGACGCTCGACGAGATGTTGAAGCGCTTGATCCGCCCGTCGAGGCTGTAGCCGAGATAGAAGGCGTCATATTCCCGCGGCCGCTGATCGCCGAGCAGCGCCGGGCGCACCGGGAAGCCGTTATGGTCGAGATCGCGGTCCTTCTCGCGGTTGATGTTCGCGGTGAAGGAGGCGAGGGACGTCAGGCCTGGCAGCGGGAAATCCTGCACGAAGACGTTGGTGTGGAAGATGTAGTCGTCGCGCGGCTTGCGGGTGACGTCGTTCAGCCCGCTATTGGTGTCCTTGTCGAGGCGCCAGATCAACTCGATATTATACTGGTAGCGATTATTGTCGCGATTGCCGAACCAGCGGATGCCTAACTGGTTGTCCTGAAACAGGAACCCCCGAAAATCGGCCTGGAAGGGCTGGATGCCGATGCGCAGCGAGTCGAAGTCAAAGCGATCCGAGCGATTGCCCATATGCTTGTCGACGAAGAACTCCTGGACGCCCAGGAAGGCATCGGTGCGGTGGCTGGGCTTGGACGAGCGGACGTTGAGGACGCGGCGTTCCTCGACGTTCACATAGTTGATGTTGTAGGCCAGCGCGATCTTATACTCGATGTCCGGCGGCTTGTAGGCGGTCGAGCCCTTGGTGAGGCCCGCGCCCAGGATGAAGGTCTGGGCGGCGACGAGGCTGCGTTGACGACCGAACTGGCCGATCGCTCCCGGATAGTCGCTGGTCTGGTCTGCCACGGGTGTCGGGAAGGAGCGCGGCTCCAGGATCGTATCCGAGATCGCGTTCAGGGCGAAGAACCAGTCGTCGCCTGTGATCGGCAGGAAGAACGGTTTCTTGTCGAGCTGGATCGGCCGGTCGGCCTTCAGGCTGTTCTGGTGATAGGGATCGAACTGCGAATGGCAGACATTTTGCAGGCCGACGAAATTCTTGTCGGGGCACAACGCCTTGGCCAGCCGCCAGCGATCGGGGATCGGGAACTCGTCGGTCGGGAAGGCCTCCGGCGGCGGTGCCGAGACGGCGCCGACATTGTTCTGCACCACCGGCGGCGGAAGCTTCTCGACATAGCCAGGGCGGCGGCGGCCATCGATGGAGCTGTCCTCCACCGTTGCGGCGGGAGCGGTGGCCGGCACGGTCAGAACGCTGGGATCGCTGGCTGCGCCAATCGTAGCGGGCTCCGGCGCAGGTGCCGCAGCTTCATCCGGTGCTGCGGCTGCCAAGGCGACCGCGTGCAGGATGAGAGAGGAGAGCGCGGCTGCCATTATTTGCCGTCGCACACGACTTGTTCGGAGGTGTCGAGGAACGGCGCGAAAGGACAGTTCACATAGCGCAGCCGAACGCCGGCACCGACGTTCACGACCAGCTGGTCGGCCCGAATCGCGGTCGGCGCATGGCCGATGCCGCCGACGCGCTGCCCGCCGTTGAAGAGGCCGAGGAACGAGATCATGTCGTCCTGGTCGATGCCGTCGCCCGAGATGCCGATCGCCCCGACCAGCGTGCTGCCGCGATAGATGGGCGAGGCGCCGGGGAAGATCTGGATGCCGTTTTGCAGCCGGTTCTGGGCCTTGCCGGGCACATCGGGATTGAAGGTGCAGCGCTGGCGCGTGTCGGTCGACGAAGCGCCGAGCACGAAGCCGAGATGCTCGGCGAGATTGTTGAGGATCAGCGCGCTCTGCAGTCCGGTCGAGAAGGGGCTCCACTGGCTGAAGGGACGCGAGAGCGGGCCATTGGCACGCGAGGTTTCGCCATCGGGGAAGAAGGGCCGGGCGATATTGCCGATCGAACGGTCCGCGAACGCGGTCTTGCCAGTCAGCGCTGCGGGATCGTTGAAGAAGGTGCGGGTCTTGCCGACGAAGCCCTGGACATCCGCGCTGCTGTTGCCCAGCAGATCGGACGCGGCGCTGGGCCCGGAGAAGAATGCAACCGTTCGGGCCTTCTGTACCGACACGTCGGTTCCGAACACCGGCGCATCGGGCGAGCGCGCAACGCCGAGAATGCTGCCATCGGTATCGACCAGCGAGATCGTGACCTGGGCAGGGCTGTCGAGCGGCTTGCGGATCTGCGCGCGCGCGCGGCTCATGATCTTGAAGGCTTCCTCGAGCACTGCCTTCACTTCGGCCTGGCTCAATGGCGTGCCGACGCGCGCGCCATCGGTGCCGCCGCGCAAGGGATAGCGATTTGCGCCGGAGCCGTCCGTGAGGATGAACGCGTCGACATTGTCGATCGTATTGCCTGAACTCCGCTCCGCTGCGGTGGCGGCCCGATAGCCGGAGGCTTCGCTGCCATAGGCATGGCCCGCCAAGACGGTCGGGGTCGATCCCTGCGCGTAATAGCCGGGGATCGAGACGAGCGAACCCACCGTGCCGTTCAGGGCAGAGAAGGCGCGAGCGTTGGCCGGCGCCGATTTCAGCTTCGAAGGATCGGCATCGTTATAGCGCAGTTGGACGACGACATTGATGTTGTTCGCGCGAATCGCGTCCGGCGCGTCGAAGCCGACCGTGCCCGCGGTCGCGATATATTCGTCATCGTCGCTGTCGAAATCGTCGATATTGGGATCATAGCCATAAAGCCCGTCAGCCATGACGCCGATACCGCCGACAACGACTCCATTCTTGTAGAGCGGGAAGCCGCCCGGATCAGCGGCCAGCCCCAATGGCGAGCGCTTCGGCCCGATGAAGGCAGACGCGCCGCCAGCCTGAAGATAGCGCTGATTGAAATCCGAGCAGGGCAGCTGGCTGAACTGCACGCCGAACAGCGGACCGCCCGCCAGCTGGTTGTCGCCCGGCGGGAAATGCTCCTGGACGATGAAGCTCGCCGTTCGGGTCGAGAAGGCGTTGCCGGACGAGGAGAGATAGGCGCCGGTGATCGCCTTGGCGATGGCGCCAGCGGCGAGCGGGTTGGCTGCGGCGGAGCCGGCTACGACGAGACCCTCGACATCGGTCGGCGTTACCGCGCGATGGGTGGTCTTGATGGTAAGCGTCGTCGGGGCGCCATTCATCTGGAACACGGAGAGGACGTTGCCCACCCGGTCCACCACCGCGATCACTGCGGGCTTGTTGCGTGCGGCTGCCTCCTCGATCGCCTGTGCCATCACCTTCTGCACGTCAGCCGCGGTCAGCGCTTCCTGCGGCGGAACTGCGAATACGGCGGTCTGGGACGGGGTAGAGGGCGTGGAAGGGGTCGAGCTTCCGCTGCCACCGCCGCCACAGGAGGTGAGTACGAAGGCGACAGTGGTAAGGATCGCTACAGCACGCGAAGCAAAAGTCATTTGAGAGCCCTTATCGACGCTGCTGCCTGACTCAGCGCCGCCCGGAAATCTGCGGGGCGATAGGCATTGCTATTGCCGACCGCCTTGTAAGCCCGATCGATAGCGCCGCGTGCGTTGCGCGCGCTGTCTTCGCTGACATAGCCCTGGTGGACGAGGGCGTTGACCAGGGTATCGATCGCCATCACGGCCTGCGCCGATCCTTCATAGTCGGTGAAGCGTGGCGAGATGGCGCTGCCGGCGATGCTGTCGATGATCGCGAAGGTTTCGGCTCGACCCAACGCGCTGTTGCCGATCGCGTCGGCCAGGGCATTGGCCGACGCGCCCAGCGTGCGGGCCGCTGCCACCGCCGCCGGGCGGTCCTTCGCAAGTGCGGCGTGGAAGGCGCGCGAGTCGGCGTCGAACCGTGCAGCCATGCCCGGTGCGGCTATCTTCGCCGCCGCCGAGAGCATGATGATATTCTCGTCGTTGAAGGCCGGCATGCCCGACGGAATGGGTCGACCCGGATTGGCGACCCAGGTGGCGCGACCAGCGGGGCCGTCGACGATCTGGCGATGGCAGGTCTGGCAATCGAAGAAGTATATCTCCGGAAATACGCCTTGGGTACCGAGCCGCGGATTGGCGAACAGCGTTGTCGCGCGGCTGACCGCCGTTGCCTGGCCCATCGCCCATAGCTGGACATTGTTGGTGCGGCGCTTGCGCTGGAGATAGTCGGCGTCCTCGTCATGGTGCTGCTGGAGCGCCGAGAAGAGATCGAGCTCGAACGAAACCCGGGGATGGCCGGCGGCCATGATGCGGTGCGAGACGAACTGCCCGGGTCGATCGCTGCCGAAATGGCAATCGAGGCATTTCTCGGCGCGTGAGCGGGGCTGATCGAGCGGATACATCCCCCTCGCGACGTTGGATGCATGCGTCTGGCCCACGGCATAATGGCTCGACAGCCATTTCTGCGCGCCGCCATGGCAGCCCTCGCAGCCGACGCCATCTTCGACATGCCAGCGGGACCCCTTGCCAGCATAAGCGGGATCGGCGTGACAGCCCAGGCATTCGCCCGCAGAGGTAGCGGAACCCAGGCCGAGCTTGGCGGCGATCGCCTGGCCGCGAGCCGATCCAAGCACCGCGAAGGCCCGGCTATGCGAACCGCCCTGGCTGGAGGCGTCCTGCCAATGCAGGATCTCATCCTGGCGCACGACCTTGCCGGTGGGCTCGCTGCGACCGTGGCAGGTCGAACCCGAACAGGAGGCGACGCCGACATGGGCATTGGCGGACGCAGCAGAAGCCGACGACGCGGCTGCGCGGTCGGCCGTGCTCGTCAGAGCAAGGATGAGAAGGGCACAGCCGACGAGTGCGGCACCGACGATGCCGCAGACAAAGGACAGCCCGCCCGAGACTTTTCCCCCCAATTCGGCGCTCCCTAAATGCCGATCCCTATTCGCGACTGGACGCTTGCCCCGGCGTCACCGCTCCGGAAGTTTATATCCCTCTTTAGCGTCGCAAGTGCAATCATTCAAAAGCTTATCAAGCGCTTCGACGACGAATCACGAGATTGCGAATCTCGGTCATGTCTTCCATCGCGAACTTGATGCCTTCGCGGCCGAGACCTGAATCCTTCACGCCGCCATAGGGCATGTTGTCGACGCGATAGCTCGGCACGTCATTGACGACGACGCCGCCGACATCGAGATCGTCCCAGGCGTCCAGAATCTTGAAGATGTCGCGCGTGAAAATGCCGGCCTGCAGCCCGAACTTGGAGTCGTTGACGATCTTCAGCGCCTCGTGCCAGTCGCTGAATCTCATCAGGAAAGCGGCCGGACCAAAGGCTTCCTCGCGATTGAGCTTGGTGTCGGGATCGACATTTTCCAGCAGCGTCGCCTCGAGCATCGCGCCCTCGCGCTTGCCGCCGCACAGCAGGGTCGCGCCCTTGCCGACGGCCTCCTGGATCCAGTTGTCGAGGCGCTGGGCTTCCTTCACGTCGATCATCGGGCCGACGAAAGTCTTTTCGTCATGCGGGTTGCCGGCAATCAGCGTCCTGGTCTTGGCCACCAGTTTGGCCTTGAAGGCGTCATAGACCGCATCGTGAACCAGGATGCGCTGCACGCCGATGCACGACTGGCCCGACTGGTAGAAGGCGCCGAACACGGTTCGCGTCACGGCGTCGTCAAGATCGGCATCGGCGTCGATCACCACCGCGGCATTGCCGCCGAGTTCGAGCACGACCTTCTTCTTGCCCGCCCGCGCCTTGAGATCCCAGCCCACGTCCGGAGAGCCGGTGAACGACAGCAGCTTGAGCCGATCGTCGGTGGTGAACAGGTCGGCCCCGTCACGCGCCGCAGGCAGGATCGAGAAGGCGCCCTTCGGCAGGTTGGTCTCGGCCAGTACCTCGCCCATGATGATCGCGCCGAGCGGCGTGCGGCTCGCCGGTTTCATCACGAATGGGCAGCCGACCGCGATCGCCGGCGCAATCTTGTGCGCGGCGAGGTTGAGCGGGAAGTTGAACGGCGAGATGAAGGAACAAGGGCCGATCGGCACCCGCTTCCACATCCCCTGATAACCCTTTGCTCGGGGCGCGATATCGAGCGGTTGGACTTCGCCCGTCATCCGCACCGATTCCTCGGCGGCGATGCGGAAGGTATCGATCAGGCGGCCCACCTCGCCACGCGAATCATTGATCGGCTTGCCGGCCTCGATGCACAGCGCATAGGCAAGCTCGTCCTTGCGCTCGGTGAAGCGATCGACGCAGTGCTGCAGCACCGCCTGGCGCTCGTAGCTCGCCATCTTCGCCATCGGCTCGGCGGCCTTGACCGCCCATTCGATGCCCTTCTCGATCGTCTTGGCATCGGCCAGCGCGACAAGCGTCGCCACCTCGCCGGTGAATTTGTCTGTCACCTTGAGATCAGTGTTCGGCTGCTGTGCCTCATTCGCGAGGTAGAGCGGGTAGGTATCCTGGAGTTTCATGGTCGGGTCGTCCAATTGTTCGTCCCCGCAAAAGTGGGGATCCATATGCTCGAAAGCCAGAGGTTATGGATCCCCGCCTTCGCGGGGATGAGGAGAGACCTAAACCTTCTTGCTGAGATCCTTGATGTCCTTGTTCAGGATCTGGTCGTTTTCCGAATAATCGACGGGGCAGTCGATCAGGTGAACGCCAGGCGTGTCGAGGCAATGCTTGAGCAATTTCGTCAGATGCTCGGAGCTTTCCACCCGATGGCCGATCGCGCCGTAGCTTTCGGCATATTTGACGAAATCGGGGTTGTCGTAGGTCAGGCCCCAATCGGCAAAGCCCATGTTCGCCTGCTTCCAGCGGATCATGCCGTAGGACGAATCGTTGAGGATCAGCACGGTGATGTTGAGCTTGAGGCGAACCGCCGTCTCCATCTCCTGGCTGTTCATCATGAAGCCGCCATCGCCGCAGATCGCCATGACCTTGCGGTCCGGATAGACCATGGCCGACGCCATCGCCGACGGCAGACCGGCGCCCATCGTCGCGAGCGCGTTGTCGAGCAGCACGGTGTTCGCCTGCCGCGCCGGATAGTTGCGCGCGAACCAGATCTTGTAGACGCCGTTGTCGAGGCAGATGATTCCGCTCGGCGGCACCGCCTCGCGGATCTCGCGCACCAGGAACGGCGGAAAGATCGGGAAGCGGGCATCCTTGTCGAGCGACGCGGTGTGGTCGACCTCGGCCTGGCGCGCCTTCATCATGAAGTCGAAGTTCCACGCGCCGGACGGCACGATGTCTTCCTTGATCTGCCAGATCGCATTGGCGATGTCGCCGATCACTTCGATGTGCGGGAAATAGACCGGATCGACCGACGCGGTGTTGGTGCTGACGTGGATGACCTCGCAGCCGCCCTGTTTCATGAAGAAGGGTGGCTTTTCGATCACGTCATGGCCGACGTTGATGATCAGATCGGCATGCTCGATCGAGCGGTGCACGAAGTCACCGGCCGACAGCGCGGCGCAGCCGAGGAACTTCGGATGGGTCTCGTCGATCGTGCCCTTGCCCAGCTGGGTGGTGACGAAGGGGATGCCGGTCTTCTCGATGAACTGGAGCAGCATGCGGCTGGTCATCGTGCGGTTGGCGCCTGCGCCGACCACGAGGACCGGCGACTTCGCGGCTTCGATCTTCTTGACCGCGGCGCGAACCGACTTCGGATCGGCGGTCGGGCGGCGAACCAGGCTGCGCTTCAGCGGGACGCTATCGGTATGCTCGTCGGCGATGTCCTCGGGGAACTCGATGTGGGTCGCACCCGGCTTCTCTTCCTCGGCGAGGCGGAAGGCTTCGCGCACGCGGCTCGGGATGTTGTCCGACGAGGCCAGCTGATGGGTGTATTTGGTGATCGGGCGCATCATGTCGACGACGTCGAGGATCTGGAAGCGGCCCTGCTTGGATTTCTTGATCGGCTTCTGGCCGGTCACCATCAGGATCGGCATGCCGCCCAGGAAGGCATAGGCGGCCGCGGTGACGAAATTCGTGGCGCCCGGCCCTAGCGTCGCCATGCAGACACCGGTCTTGCCGGTGTGGCGGCCATAGGTCGCGGCCATGAAGCCGGCGCCCTGTTCGTGGCGGGTAAGGATGAGCTTGATCTTCTTGGAGCGCGACAGGCTGTCGAGCATGTCGAGATTTTCTTCCCCTGGAACGCCGAAGATATATTCGCAGCCTTCTTCCTCAAGGCACTGGATAAACAAATCGGATGCTTTGGTCGCCATGCTGTGCTCCCCCTGTTTGCGCCGCGCCCCTGTTGCGGTTCTGCAAGATCGGCGATTGCTATGTCATTTCGGCGACGGGGGACAGGGTTTTTTACGATCCGTTGCGGATTGATTCCGCACGATTGTTTCAGAGATCGAGAATCCAGTCCCACTGCATCGCACCTGCTCCATCCATTACTGCGACGCCACATTCCGCGAGTTCATCACGGATGCTGTCCGACGCGGCATAGTCCTTCGCAGCACGTGCCTGCTGCCGCGCCGCGATGCGGGTTTCGATCGTGGCTTCGTCGATTTTCGCATCCGCCGGGCGCAGCCGGAGGTCGACTCGGCCGGTCGTCAGCAGCGCCAACCCCAGCGCCATGTCCATGCTCGCGACGAGGCGCAGTTTCTCTTCCGCCGCGATGGCCTTGTCGGCGAGCGCCTGCTCGAGCAGCGGCAGCGCCTGTGGCACCATCAGGTCGTTCGAGAGCGCCGTATCGAACTGCGCCAGCAGCGCCTGCGCCCGGGCGCCCAGCCCGGCTTCTATGACGGAGCGCTGATAGGCCGCCGAAGCGCCCTTGCTCGCGCCCGCTTCGTCGATCAGGCGCAGCCAGTCGGGCGTGCCTGCCTGGCTGCGCACCTGCTCGGTCGCGATGATCAGCCGGGTCAGCCGGGTCAATGCCGCCGCCAGCGCCTCCGCCGAGAATTCCAGTTCGGACCGGTAATGCGCGGACAGGCAAAGCAAGCGATAGGCGAGGGGATGCACGCCCTTTTCCGCAACGCCGGCAAGGGTCGCGAAGCCGCCCTTGGATTTCGACATCTTTCCGCCGCGGTCCACCAGGAAGTTGTTGTGCATCCAGAAATTGGCGCCAGTCCGCTCGGTGCCGGTAAATGCCTGGTTCTGGGCGATCTCGTTGCAATGATGGATCTCCCGGTGGTCGATGCCGCCGGTATGGATATCGAACTGGGTGCCGAGATATTTCATGCTCATCACCGAGCATTCGAGATGCCAGCCGGGCGCGCCGGGACCCCAGGGCGACAGCCATTCCATCTGGCGCTGCTCGCCGGCCGCCGATCGCCGCCATAGCGCGAAATCGGCCGGATTGCGCTTGCCTTCGACCTCCACGATGCGGCCGATCGTCTCGTCGGGACGGGCGCCGGCGAGGCGGCCGTAATCGGGCACCTTTGACGTGTCGAAGTACAGGCCGCTGTCGAGTTCGTAGCTTGCGCCTGCGTCTTCGATGTCGCGGGCGAATGCGATCATGTCCTGGATATGATCGGTAGCCACGCTCCACAGCGTCGGCGCGATGATGTTGAGGGCCTTCAGATCCGCCTTGAATGCATCGGTATAAAAGGCTGCAATTTCCCAGATCGTCTTGGAAGCGCGCGCGGCGGCGGCCTCCATCTTGTCGTCACCCTCGTCGGCATCCGAGGTCAGGTGGCCGACATCGGTGATGTTGATGACATGATTGACCGGCCAGCCCTTCCAGTTGAGCGCGCGGCGCAGGGTGTCGGTGAACACATAGGCGCGCAGATTGCCCAGATGCGCGAAGTTATAGACGGTCGGGCCGCAGCTGTAGAGCCGCACCATGGCGGGATCGACCGGCTCGAACGCGCGCATCGCGCGTGTCAGGCTGTCGAAAAGGATCAGCGGGGAGCCGGCGGGAGCGGTGTCGGTCATGCGCGCTTCCATAGGCGATAACTGCGGAGGCTCCAGAGGGATTTTGCTGCGACCTCGTCACGCCGGCGGGGATATGAAACGACAGGGGCCGGCGGATCGCTCCGCCAGCCCCTTCGGTCGATTGGCGAGCGATCAGCCCTTCGGATTGCCGTCCGGCAAGGCGACGGTCTGGATCAGCAGGTCCAGCTGTGCGTTGCAGCCTGCCTTGATCAGCGACTGGGCCATGTCCTCGAGCCCGGCGGTGGTGGGCTTCACCACGACGAACTTGAGCGATGTCGGTGCTTTTGCGCCTTCCCAGCTGAGCTTGTACTGGCCGCCGTCGGCAACCGGGACGCTTGCCGGCCACAGCGCTGCCGACTGGCCGGCGGCGAGATCGATCGTGCCCGATGCGCCCGCACCCGAGACGGTTACTGTCACCGGCTTCTCGGCATCGTGCCGCCATACCGTCACGGTCGAGGTGTCGGCGACGCACATGTTCGAACTGCGCGTGAGATCGACATACCAGACGTTGGGATTGCGGCCGCCGGTCTTGTCGGCACCGCTGACGCTGCGCACGGCTCCGATCCGGGCGCGGCGCTCGCCGCCGCCGGAGACCAGCGCATTGAGCGTCGACCCGGTGGTGGCAGCCGCGGTTGCGGTCGCGGTTGCGCTGAATGTGCCGGGGCCGCTCAGCGTGCGCGTGCCTTTGCCGTCGAGCAGCACGATAGAGTCGCCCGCTTTCAGGACGATCTTCGCGTTGTCGGGTATCGCCTTGCCCGCGGGGTAGGCCTTTGCCGACGGTCCGGCCGATCGCACGACCAGCGGCGCCGCGACGGCGGTTCCAGCCAGCATCAGGCCCATCATTGCCGCGACTGCAGCGCGCGGCCGGTTTTTATTTATCCAGAGCACTATACCCTCCTGGTCCAACCTCACGAAGTCGCTCTACCAGATTAGCGAGCGCTTTATCATCAGGATTCGTTACAGCCATTTGTTCGAACTCGGCCAATACCGTGACATCACCATCGTCGAATCTACGCAGCGTGTCTGTGAACTGTTGCACAGCTTCGGCGGAAAAATGTGGAACCGGCTCGAAGATGATCATCGGCGTCGATCGACCCGACACAGCGATGCGGCCCATCGGCCTGAAACAGGCCATTGTCGACTTCTCAACCACCGTGTCGCTCACCAGCGTCTTGGTTTTGAGATATTTGTTCGCGCCTTCCAGCCGCGACGCCGTATTCATGGAGTCGCCTAGCGCAGTGTACTGGATGCGCCCCTCACCGCCGAAATTGCCGACGATCGCCTCGCCCCGGTGGACACCGACGCGGGTGACGCCGATCGGCGGTACCCCTTCGGGCGCATCACGCCGGAACTGCTCACCCGCCTCGTACATCGCGATCGCGCATTTCACGGCGCGGTCGGCATCGTCGGGCCGGCTGATCGGCGCGCCCCAGAAGGCGACGATGGCATCGCCGACAAACTTGTCGATCGTGCCGCCATATTCGAGAACCGTCTCCGACAGAACGTCGAGATATCTGTTGAGCAGGAAGGCGACCATTTCGGGCTCGATCTGGTGGCTGAGCTTTGTGAAGCCCTCGAGATCGCTGAACAGCGCGAATATCTCGCGCTTCTCGCCGTGGAGCTGGAGCCGCTCAGGGTTCTTCATGATGTCCGCGGCGATGTCGCGCGGCAGATATTTGCCGAGCGCCGATTGTGCGAAGTTGCGCTGCTCCGAACCGATGCCGCGGGCCGCTGTGCCGACCGCCGAATAGGCGAAGATCCAGCCGATCAGCCAGCCAAACACCGGCAGCCCCTGGGTGTCCACATTGTTGAACTGCCAGATGAACGGCACCGCCACCACGCCCGCCGCCTGGATCAGCAGCATCAGGCTCAGCTTCCAGATCTTCATGTTGGACACCGCGGTCAGCGCGCCCAGCATCACGACCCCGATCGCGATAAGCCAGATGCCCCACGCCGGGATCTTGTTCGGCGTGACATTGTCGAGCATCTGCGCGAGCAGCGTGGCGTGGATCTCCAGGCCGATCGTGGTCTCGCCCTTCTGGATGCGCGAGGCCGGGGTGATGAACTGGTCGACATCGGGGATGTCGCCGCCGATCATGATGTAGCGGCCCTCGATCTGGGGTTTGAAAGCCTCGATCAGATCGGGGTTGGCGATCACCTCGATCGGGAATTTGTCGAACACCGGCCGATCCTCGAACTTCGGCAGCCGGTAGCGGATCGATCCGGTATAGTCGCGAAACCGCTCGAAGCCGCCGGTCAGCGAATTGGCCATCAGCGGCGGCAGCTCGCGGGGCTGGTTCGGCCAGCTGCGCATCACCCCGTCATCATCGGCGAGCAGGCGGATGCTGGTCGGATGGACGTTGCCGGGCTTCGTCTGCTTCAGGAAGTCGCGCAGGAAAGTTTCCTGGTCGAGCGTCATGAAAGTCTTGTTGGTCGCGTTCGATGCGAAGCCCAGATAGGTCGGCGTCTTCATCGTCCTGAAGGCGTCGATCAGTACCTGGTCTTCGGGCGTGGGCTGATCGACGAGAATATCGATGCCAATCGCCTTGGGCTGCATCTTGTCGAGCGCGAGCAGGCCCTTGGCCAGCATCGCGCGATCCAGCGGCGAACGGCGTCCGGTCAGGCGGAGCGTGTCCTCGGTGAAGGTCACCATCGCGATACGCGGGTCGGTCTCGACGCGCGGCGATGCGAGCAGCAGGCGAACGTCGAACAGTGCGCGCTCGGCGTCCTTGGCCAACATCATGTTCCAGCTGTAGCGGGCGAAGGCGAGGCCAAGAATCAGGAACATGGCAGTGACGACGAGGCGGGTCGTGCCGATCTGCTTGAGCAGCTTGCGCAGCGCCGGCCAGAATCTGTGCCAGCGCGCCGCCATTGACGCACCCCCGACGCTGTCCGGCATCCCCATCCCCCTAAACGCAACCCCCACTCGATATTAGTGGCTGCGCCGGATATGGGAAGCGCCGAGTTGCGCTTGCATTCGCGGCCGAGGCACGGCACGGTTCGCTATCTGTTCCAGGGATTTGCTCGATGTCATCGCTCGCCGCGCTCGCACTTCCGCTCTGTCTGCTCCTGGGACTCGCGCTCGGATGGTTCGCGCGCGGGCGGATGCAGGCGGCCGGCACCGCCGAAGCGGCAGATCTGCGCAGGATGCTCGAAACGGCGCGCGATGCGCTCAACCGCTCCGAGATCGAGCGATCCGGGCTTGTGGCCGAACGACAGGCGCGGGCCGAGGCGTTCGAGGCGCAACTGCGAGGACTCCAGGAGGCGAAGGAGCAATTGTCCGCCCAGTTCGCCGACGTGGGCGGAAAACTGCTCGACGTGGCCCAGCGCCAGTTTCTCGAACGCGCCGACCAGCGATTCCACCAGGCGGGCGAGAAGAGCGAAGCGCAGCTCAAGGCCTTGCTGACGCCGGTCGAATCGACGCTGAAACGCTATGAGGAGGGGCTGCAGCGGGTCGAGAAGGAGCGGGTCGATAGCTATGCCGGCTTGCGTGAGGCCGTCGACCAGGTGCGGGTCGGCCAGGGGCAGGTCCGCGACGAGGCCGCCAAGCTGGTCAATGCGCTGCGCGCCAGCCCCAAGGCGCGTGGGCGCTGGGGCGAGCAGTCGCTGCGCAACGTGCTCGAACAGGCCGGGCTATCGCCTTATGCCGATTTCGCGACCGAGGTTTCGGTCGATACCGAGGACGGACGGTTGCGGCCGGACGTGGTGGTGCGCCTGCCCGGCGGCCGCAAGCTTATCATCGACGCCAAATGCTCGTTCAACGCCTATATGGATGCCAGCGAGCAGGTCGACGAGGCGTTGCGCCTGACCTTCCTGAAGGCGCATGCGGCGGCCCTGCGGACGCACGCCAGCCAGCTGGGCCAGAAAAGCTATTGGGATCGCTTCGGCGATGCGGCCGATTATGTCGTCATGTATATTCCCGGCGAACATTTCCTGTCGGCAGCGATGGAACAGGACGCCGGGCTGTGGGACTGGGCGCATGAACGCCGGGTGCTGATCGCGACGCCGATCAACCTGGTCGCGCTGGCCCGCACCGTGGCGAGCGTCTGGCGACAGGAAAAGATGGCCGACGAAGCGCGGCAGATCGGCCAACTCGGCAAGGAAATGTTCGAGCGGCTATCGGTCGCGGCGACGCACCTCAAGCGCGTCGGCGGCGGCCTCAACAGCGCTGTCGAGAACTACAACAAATTCGTGGCGAGCTTCGAGGGCCGCGTGCTGGTGACGGGTCGCAAATTCCGCGACCTCAACATCGAGACCGGTGGCAAGGAGATGGAGGAGATGCCGGCGATCGAGACGCGCGCGAGCGAACCGGTGGCCGACCTGTTGGCGGGGCCTGAGCAGATGGCAAAGCTCAACTGAATCCCATCCGCGGAGCCGCGATCGGCCGCCACCTGGCGGGGCCTGCTGCTGATCGAGGTCTGAAGGCGCAGGGCCTCGCCGCGGTTGAACGCAGCCGAGCGACCCGAATTGCGTGGAGCGGCTGACCTCTTGGCAGCTGCTATTGCCAGATAGGACATTGATCCCCAATTGGGCGCGACAGCAACCGCGCGGAGCATGCCATGGCCGACCTTTCCCAATTTCCGATCACGCAGCGTTGGCCGGCCGCGCACCCCGACCGTATACAGCTCTATTCGCTCAATACGCCAAATGGGGTGAAGGTCGCGATCATGCTCGAGGAAACCGGGCTGCCCTATGAGGCGCATCTGGTGGATATCCTCGACAACCAGAGCCACACTCCCGAATTCCTCTCGCTCAATCCGAACGGCAAGATCCCGGCGATCATCGATCCCGACGGTCCCGGCGGCAAGCCGATGGCGCTGTCCGAGTCGGGCGCGATCCTGATCTATCTCTCGGACAAGACCGGCCGCTTCATTCCGGCCGATCCGGTGCTGCGCTATGAGACGATCCAATGGGTGTTCTTTCAGAATGCCGGCATCGGGCCGATGTTCGGACAGGTCGGATTCTTTCACAAATTTGCCGGTAAGGCCTTCGAGGACAAGCGTCCCCTGGAGCGCTATGTCAACGAGGCGAAGCGCCTGCTCGGCGTGCTCGACAAGCGCCTCGATGGCCGCGGCTGGATCATGGGCGACGATTACGGCATTGCCGACATCTCGACGCTTGGATGGGTTCGCAACCTCATCACCTTCTACGAGGCGCGCGATCTGGTTGAGTTCGATAGGTTGAAATATGTGCCGGGCTGGCTTGAACGCGGCCTGGCTCGTCCGGCGGTGCAGCGTGGCCTGGAAATCCCCAAGCGCGACTCGCCGCGCTCCCAATAGGGAACTTCGAATCCTTCGATTCGGACATTGGAGAAGCCCAGCGCCTTGGAGCCTCTCCACCGCCCAGTTGCGGGCGCAGGCGCAATCTGGGCGGAAAGAGGCGAGGCAAGCAGCGTGGGGAGGCGGCGCCCGGAGCGAGACGCGCGATCTTCGATAATTTCGTCATGATCTTGAAGCTTGCCAGCGGCTCGCCATTTGCCAATCGTCCAGCCGTCGGTTAGTGGCGGCGGCACATTTCCAGCCTTGATCATCCCATGAGGTCCGCGCCCGATGGCCGTGCAATATAGTTTCGTGATGAAGGGTCTCACCAAGACCTTCCCCGGTGCGAACAAACCGCTGTTCAACAATATCCACCTGCAGTTCCTGCCGGGCACCAAGATTGCGATCATCGGCGTCAACGGCGCCGGCAAGTCGACCTTGATGAAGGTCATGGCCGGCATGGACACCGAATATGTCGGCGAGGCCTGGGCTGCCGAGGGCCTGACGGTGGGCTATCTGGCGCAGGAGCCGCAACTCGACGCATCCAAGACGGTCAAGCAGAACGTCATGGACGGCGTCCGTCCGGTCGCCGACATGATCGATCGCTTCAACGCGATCTCGGCCGAGATGGGCGATCCGAAGGACGATACCGATTTCGACGCGCTGATGGAGGAAATGGGCGTCCTTCAGGAAAAGATCGACGCAGCCGACGGCTGGACGCTCGACAACCAGCTCGAGATCGCGATGGAAGCGCTGCGCTGCCCACCCGGCGACCTGCCGGTGACCGACCTGTCGGGCGGCGAGAAGCGCCGCGTCGCACTATGCCGCCTGCTGCTCGAAAAGCCCGATATCCTGCTGCTCGACGAGCCGACCAACCATCTCGACGCCGAGAGCGTGGCGTGGTTGGAACAGCATCTGATCGATTATGCCGGCAACGTCATCCTAGTTACCCACGATCGCTACTTCCTCGACAATGTCGTGGGCTGGGTGCTCGAACTCGATCGCGGCCGCGGCATCCCGTATGAAGGCAATTATTCCTCCTGGCTCGACTCGAAGTCGAAGCGGATGGAGCAGGAAGAGCGCGAGGACGCCGGCCGCCAGAAGGCGATCAAGGAAGAGCTCGAATGGATCCGGCAGAGCCCCAAGGCGCGCCAGACCAAGTCCAAGGCGCGTATCCGGGCGTTCGACGAGCTGGTCGAAAAGCAGAACAACCGCGCGCCCGGCAAGTCGCAGATCGTCATCCAGACCCCAGAGCGCCTTGGCGGCAAGGTCATCGAGGCCCAGGGTCTGACCAAGAGCTACGGCGACAAGGAACTCATCAAGGGGCTCGATTTCACCCTCCCGCCCGGCGGTATCGTCGGCGTGATCGGCCCTAACGGTGCCGGCAAGACCACGCTGTTCCGCCTGATCACGGGTCAGGAAACCCCAGATTCGGGCTCGATCGACATCGGGCCGACGGTGAAGCTCGGTTTCGTGGACCAGAGCCGGGACGCGCTCGATCCCAAGAAGAATGTCTGGGAGGAAGTCTCCGAGGGACATGACATCATGACCGTCGGCAAGTTCGAGATGTCGACCCGCGCCTATGTGGGTGCATTCAATTTCAAGGGTCCTGACCAGCAGAAGAAGGTGGGCCAGCTTTCGGGTGGCGAACGCAATCGCGTCCATATGGCGAAGATGCTTCGCAAGGGCGGCAATGTGCTGCTGCTCGACGAGCCGACCAATGACCTCGACGTCGAGACCCTGCGCGCGCTTGAAGACGCCCTCGAAAATTTCGCGGGCTGTGCGGTGGTGATCAGCCATGATCGCTTCTTCCTCGATCGGCTCGCGACGCACATCCTGGCGTTCGAGGGCAATGGCCACGTCGAATGGTTCGAAGGCAATTTCGAGAGCTATGAGGAAGACAAGCGCCGACGGCTCGGCGACGCCGCCGACCGGGCGAGTGCGGGCACGTACAAGAAGCTGACGCGCTAAGCTCCGTCGGGACCGTCATTCCGCAAGACCGGAATGACGGTCCGGCTTACATATATTTCATCGGATCGGGGGTCGGCAAATCGCAGGCGCTCTTATAGCCCTTCTTGCATTCGGCCACCTGCGCCCGCCAGTCTCGCATCGCCATTGCATAAGCTTCCTGCTGGCGGATGAAGGTGGCGTCGGTCGAGAGAACCTCGCGATGATGGTCGCGCAGCGCCTGCTCATAAGCAGCCTTGTCGGCCTCATATTGCGCCTGGTTGGCATCATTCTGCGCCGCGACGGCGGATTGCGCCTGGATCACCGCGGTGCCGACCTGATTGTTCAGCGCCTTGGTCTGGGGAACTTCGCGGGCGTCGGCTGCCTGATGGGCCGCGTCGTTCTTGTTGCTCATCTGCGCGGCAAGCGGAGCGACCGCGATCAGCGCGGTGATGGCCAGGATGGAACGGGCGAACATGCTAAGCTCCTTTGAAAACACGGAGCCATAACGATCGATGTCCGGGCGCGTTCCCGATTGGTGGCCGCCCTATGCGGGCGAGAACCTGCCGCTTGCCTCGTCGAGCAGGTGCAACTGGCCGGTGGCGACGGCAAAATAGGCGCCGTGGATGCGCAGCCTGCCGGCCTGTTCCCGGACAGGGATGCAAGGGAAGGTACGAAGATTCGCGATCGATACCTTCACCGCTTCGAACTCCATCGCGCGGATCGCTTCCTCGCCCTGTCCATGCTTCGCCACGACGCGCTCGCGAGCCTCGTCGAGCATCGACATCCATTCGGCGATGAAGCCGCCTTCACCGGGCGCGCTGTGCTCGAACCGCTGGGTGAGCGCCGCCGCGCAGCCGCCGCAGCTCTGGTGGCCCAGCACGACGATCTCCGGAATCTCGAGCTGCGTCACTGCGAACTCAAGCGCCGCGGACACGCCGTGGCGGCCGGGCGTGGTTTCGAAGGGCGGCACCATGTTGGCGACGTTGCGAACCATGAACAGCTCGCCGGGCGATGTGTCGAAAATGATCGTGGGATCAACCCGGCTGTCCGAGCAGGCGATCACCATCAGCTTGGGGTTCTGCGCCTCGGCAAGCTCGCTCCAGCGCGCCCGCTGCTGCTGCCAGCCATTTTCCTTGAAGCGGTGGTAACCATCGAGGAGTGCTGCGAAGTCGGTCATGGGCAGCGCCCTAATCATGGTCGCGGGGGCTGGCAAGTGGTCGGCACATGGCTTATCTGGCTTGCCATGAGCGACCCCCTCCAGAACCCCGCCGCGCTGCGGCCCCGCAAGCCCGACTGGATTCGCGTGAAGGCGCCGATGGGGAAGGCGTTCAACGATACGAGAGCGCTGATGCGCCGCCTGAACCTCGCGACCGTATGCGAGGAGGCCGCGTGCCCGAATATCGGTGAGTGCTGGACCAAGAAGCATGCGACGGTGATGATCCTGGGGGACACATGCACCCGGGCCTGCGCATTCTGCAACGTCAAGACCGGCATGCCGCGCGCGGTCGACCTGTCCGAGCCGCAGCATGTCGCAGATGCGGCAGCCGAACTCGGTCTCGAGCACATCGTCGTCACGTCGGTGGATCGCGACGACCTCGCCGATGGCGGGGCATCGCAGTTCGTCAGGGTGATCGAGGCACTGCGCCGCACCACGCCGACCACCACGATCGAGATCCTGACCCCCGACTTTCGCAACAAGGCGGATGCGGCGATCGAAGCCATCGTTGCAGCACGTCCCGACGTCTACAACCACAATCTGGAGACGGTGCCGAGGTTGTATCCGACGATTCGCCCCGGTGCGCGCTATTATGCGTCGCTGCGCCTCCTGGAGACGGTCAAGCGGCTCGATCCGACGATCTTCACCAAATCCGGGATCATGGTGGGTCTCGGCGAGGAGCGGCTCGAAGTTCATCAGGTGATGGACGATATGCGTTCGGCCGGCATCGACTTCCTGACGATGGGTCAATATCTCCAGCCGACCCCCAAGCACGCCAAGGTGATCGACTTCGTGCCTCCCAAGACGTTCGAGGCCTATGCCGCGATTGCGCGAGCGAAGGGCTTCCTGCTGGTCGCCGCGACGCCGCTGAGTCGGTCGAGCTATCACGCCGGCGATGATTTCGCGAAGCTGCGCGATGCACGCAACGCCGAACTGGCGCGCAAGGCACCTGTTCCGGTCGCCTGACATGCCGCGTCATAGCGAGACCCGCACGCTGCCCTACACGCCCGATCAAATGTACGATCTGGTTGCCGACGTGTCGTCCTATGACGAGTTCCTGCCGTGGATTTCGGCGGTACGAATTCGCTCGAACAGCGAGAGCGAGATGGTCGCGGATCTGATGGTGGGCTTCAAGGCGCTCCGCGAAAAGTTCACCTCGAAGGTGACCAAGCACAGGCCATCGGCGATCCATGTCGATTATGTCGAAGGGCCGCTCAAATATCTCCGGAACGACTGGAAGTTCACCAGCGACGGGCATGGCGGCACGATCGTTGATTTCACGATCGAGTTTGAGTTCAAGTCGCGCCTGTTCGAGATGGTTGCGGGCCAGGTGTTCGATCGCACGCTCAGGATGATGATCGGCGCGTTCGAGGATCGCGCCGCCAAGCTCTATGCGTCCTCGGCGAGGGTCGCCCCCGGCATCAGCAGTTCGAGCGCGCACAGCGCGGCCTGAAGCCGCACGCCGCCACGGCCGAGATCGCCGAAGTGGCGCTTGTCGGCGACGATATCCTCCGCGTCGCCGCCCCTGCGCGCCTGACCGAATACGACCGTGCCGACCGGCTTCTTGTCGCTGCCCCCGCCGGGGCCAGCCACCCCGGTGATCGCCACGGCGATGTCGGCGCCGCTCTGCTCGAGCGCTCCCCGTGCCATCGCCCAGGCGACGGCGATCGATACCGCGCCGAAAGTCTCGATCAGTTCGACCGACACGCCCAGCATCGAGATCTTGGCCTCGTTCGAATAGGTGACCAGCGACGCGCCCAACACGTCCGATGAGCCCGGAATCTCTGTCAGCGCCGCCGCGACCAGCCCGCCGGTGCAGCTTTCCGCAAGCGCGATCTTTCGGCCCTCGGCGCGATTGGCGTCGATCACGCGACGGGCAGCATCGAGGAGCTCGGAGGGCAGGATGGTGTCTTGATGCTGTGGCACGATATGTCCCTGATACTCTAGATTTGCGGCACGCGCACGGTGACAATCGCCTGTGCCGCGATGCCCTCGCGCCGGCCGGTGAAGCCCAATTGCTCCGTGGTCGTCGCCTTTATGCTGACCTGGCCGACCGTCAGCCCGAGCATCTCCGCGATCCGACCGCGCATAGCATCGCGGTGCGGCCCGATTTTCGGAGCCTCGCAGATGATCGTCACGTCGACATGATCGATGATTCCGTGGCGATCCGCGATCAGGTCGCGCGCATGGGTCAGGAAAATCTCGGACGCCGCGCCGCGCCATTGCGGGTCGGATGGCGGAAAATGGCTGCCGATATCGCCCGCTGCGATGGTTCCGAGCAACGCGTCGACCAAGGCGTGGATCGCCACATCGGCGTCGCTGTGGCCTGCAAGGGCCTGGTCGTGCGCTATCGTGATGCCGCCGAGCTGCACCGCGTCGCCGGGTGCAAAGCCGTGAACGTCGAAGCCGAGCCCGGTGCGGCTGATCATCCGTGCGCGTTCGGCGCGCACGAAGTCGGCAGGCAGGGTCAGTTTTTCGAGCATTGGATCACCTTCGACGAGGGCGACATCGAGACCGTGGGCGCGCGCGACCTGGGCGTCATCGGTCGCCTCCCGGCTAGCATCCCACGCATGGTGCGCGGCGAGAATCGCATGCCGGCGGAAGGCCTGGGGGGTCTGGATACGGTTGAGCCCGGCGCGCGCGACGGCGTCTCCGAGCATCGCATCCCCCCGAGCCAGGGTGTCGACGACCGGCAGCGCCGGCACCGCGCCGTCGGCACGATCCAGCGCGTCGAGCAGGCGATCGATGACTATTGCACGCAGGAAGGGGCGGGCGGCGTCATGGATGAGCACGATATCCGAATCGATCGACTCGAGCCCGGCGATGACGGAGTCGCGGCGCAGCGCGCCGCCGATGACGGCCTCCGGAAGAACGCGGCTGCCTATCGCCTCGTCATAAAGGAAGCGCTGATCCTCGCCGATCACCACCTGGACGCTGTCGATCGCGGGATGGCCGGCCAGCGCGTCGATCGCATGTGCCAGCACTGACTGGCCTGCGACGGCGATATATTGCTTCGGCACGGCTCCGCCGACGCGCATGCCCTGGCCGGCGGCGACGATCAGCCCGGCGATGCGATTTCTCCCCGACATGGCCGCGGGGCTTAGCCGACGCCGTGCTTGCCCGCCAGCCGCTTTGCGGCTAGAGGCGGTGCCGCTTTTTTAGGCAATATGGCTCTGATGACTCCTAGGCTTCGCCCCATCGATATCGGTTCCGTGCGGATCGATACGCCCGTCATTCTCGCGCCGATGACCGGGGTGAGCGACCTGCCGTTCCGGAAGGTCGTGCGGCGCTATGGGTCGGGCCTGAACGTCACCGAGATGATCGCCAGCCAGGCCGCGATCCGCGAGACGCGCCAGTCGGTGCAGAAGGCGCTGTGGGATCCGGCCGAGGAACCGGTGTCGATGCAACTCGTCGGCTGTACGCCGAGGGAAATGGGCGAGGCCGCGCGGCTCAGCCAGGATCGCGGCGCCGCGATCATCGACATCAACATGGGTTGCCCGGTGCGCAAGGTCGTCAACGGCGATGCCGGCTCGGCGCTGATGCGGACCCCTGAACTCGCGGTCGAGATCGTCAAGGCGACCGTGAAGGCCGTCGACGTACCGGTGACGCTGAAGATGCGGATGGGCTGGGATCATGACAGCCTCAACGCGCCTGAACTGGCCCGCATCGCGGAGGATGTCGGCGTGCGGATGATCACCGTCCATGGCCGCACCCGCTGCCAGATGTATAAGGGCTCGGCCGACTGGGCGTTCATCCGGCGGGTCAAGGATGCAGTGTCGATCCCGGTGATCGTGAACGGCGACATCTGTTCGATCGACGATGCCGTGACGGCGCTGGACCAGTCGGGTGCCGATGGCCTGATGATCGGCCGCGGCGCCTATGGCCGCCCGTGGCTGCTGGCGCAGGTGATGCAATATCTGCAAAGCGGCGAAGTCCGGCCAGATCCTTCGCTTGAAGAGCAATATCATGTAATCACAGCGCATTATCATGAAATGCTCGAATTGTACGGCAAGGATGTTGGCGTCAACATGGCGCGGAAGCATATCGGTTGGTACACGAAGGGCCTGCCCGGATCGGCCGATTTCCGCAACAAGGTGAACCAGGAGCCGCAGGCCGAGGCGGTTCTTGCGATGCTCCGCGAATATTATGCGCCATGGCTCTCCCGGGCGGCAGCCTGATCCGCTTCGCCTGGCGGGGACCCGCGGCCGACAGGCCGACCGACTCTCCGTCTCCAGCAGAGATCATGGCGGTGATGGCGACGGCGGTGATGGTCATCGATCCCGAGGGCCGGGTGATCGAGATCAACGCCGCCTGCGAGTCGCTTCTGAACCTCAGCCGTACCCAGATCGTCGGCCGCGCGATCTTCGATGCGATCGGCCATCCGCTGACGACGATGCCCAGCGATGCCCCATTCGCAGCTTATGACGTCGACATCACCCTGCCGGATCGGCGGCGGATGCGGGTCGACCTGATGGTTGCGCCGCTGCCAGACCGGCTTGGTTGGCGTGCTGTCTCGATCCATGGACATGCCCGCAGCGCACTCGGCGCCCGATCGATCGATCGTGAGGGCGGCACCCGCACTGCCGTGGCGGCCGCGGCGATGCTCGCGCATGAGGTCAAGAACCCGCTGTCCGCCGTTCGCGGTGCCGCACAGCTGCTCGAAACAACCTGCGACGAGGAGTCGCGCGGGCTCACCCGGCTGATCCGCGAGGAGGTGGACCGGGTCGCCGCGCTCATCGACCGCATGCAGGGTTTCACCGATACACGGCCCATCGAGATGGCTCCGCAGAACATCCATGCGATCCTCGGTCATGCTCGCGAGGTCGCGCTCAAGGGCTTTGCGCGTGGCCGGACGATCCGCGAAGTCTATGACCCGTCCTTGCCCGCGGTGCTCGGCCACCGCGATTCGCTGGTCCAGATCCTCATCAACCTGCTCAAGAACGCGGCCGAGGCGATGACCGACAGCGAAGGGACGATCACCCTGACCACCGCCTATCGCCATGGCGTGTCGATGCGCCGCGCGGATGGCGACGCGCGCCAGCCGCTGCCCATCGAACTCTGCGTGATCGACGATGGCCCAGGCGCGCCCGAGGAGATCGAGGGCCACCTGTTCGATCCGTTCGTCACGACCAAGCGCACCGGCAGCGGGCTGGGGCTGGCGCTGGTCGAGAAGCTGGTGTCCGATCAGGGGGGCATCATCGAATATGCGCGCGAAGGCACGCCACCCAAGACGGTGTTTCGTCTGTTGCTGCCGCGCGCCCGGGTGACGGCATGACCACGCTCGGGGGCAGGGTGCTCGTCGTCGACGACGATGCCGCGATCCGCACCGTCGTCCGGGAGGCCCTGCGCCGAGCCGGCTATGTCGTGGAGACGGCGGCCTCGGTCGCCGAACAGCGCCGCCTGTTCGCCAGCTTCAATCCCCAGGTGCTCGTCACCGACGTCGTCCTTCCCGACGGCAATGGCCTCGACGTGATTCCGGAGGTGCTAGAAAAAAATCCCGGCCTTCCGATCATCGTCCTGTCTGCGCAGAACACCTTTACCACCGCGTTGCGCGCGACCGAGCAGGGCGCGTTCGACTATCTGCCGAAGCCGTTCGATCTCGGCGAACTGACCCGTGCGGTGGCCGATGCACTGGCCGCGCGGATGAGCAGCGGCAGCGCGCTGCGCGTTACCGAGGCCGCCGAGGACCTGCCGCTGATCGGCCGTTCGCCGCCGATGCAGGAAGTCTATCGGACGATCGCCCGCGTCGTCGCCAATGATCTGACCGTCCTCGTGCTCGGCGAGTCCGGCACCGGCAAGGAACTGGTGGCCCGCGCGGTCCACGATTTCGGGCCGCGCAGTTCGGCACCGTTCGTGGCGATCAACATGGCGGCGATCCCGCGCGAACTGATCGAGTCCGAGCTTTTCGGGCACGAGCGCGGCGCCTTCACCGGCGCCCAGGCACGCACCGCCGGCCGATTCGAACAGGCCCAGGGCGGCACGCTGTTTCTCGACGAGATCGGGGACATGCCGATGGAGGCGCAGACCCGGCTGCTGCGCGTCCTCCAGGCGGGCGAGTTCACGACGGTCGGCGGCACCCGCTCGATCCGCGCCGATGTCCGCATCATCGCCGCGACTCATAAGGATCTGCCGCGGCTGATAGCCGATGGCGGCTTTCGCGAAGATCTCTATTACCGGCTCAACGTCGTGCCGATCCGCTTGCCGGCGCTGCGCCAGCGCGGCGAGGACATCGGCGAGCTGGCGCGCTATTTCCTGGAGCGGGCAGCGGCCGACGGACTGCCGCGCAAGGCGCTCGATCCGGGCGCGATCACCCGTCTCATGCAGCATGGCTGGCCCGGCAATGTCCGCGAGCTCGAAAATCTCATGCGCCGCCTGGCCGTGTTGAGCCGCGAGGACGTGATCACGGCGGCGCTCGTCGAGCAGCAATTCCAGCAGCCGGCGATGATCGACACCGGGCCCATGGTCAGCGGCAATGGCGGCGGACTGGCGGACGCGGTCGAGCAGCATCTCGCCCGCTATTTCGCTACTTTCGGCCGCGACCTGCCCCCCGACGGGCTCTATGACCGCGTGCTGGCGGAGGTGGAGCGGCCGCTGCTCGAGCTTAGCATGGCGGCGTCGAAGGGAAACCAGTTGCGCGCGGCGCGGCTGCTGGGGATTAATCGCAACACTTTGCGCAAGAAGCTGACCGATCTGTCGATCGACGCGGTGGCGGCTCGCCGAGGCGACTGAGTCGGCCTCAATGGTCGAAATGACGTGCCGGGACGACCAGTTGCCGGTTTACTGTGTTCCAGAAGCCACGCTCTTGTGGTATTCTGGTCACGATGGCGGCTTTGGGACTCGCATATAAGCGTTTGCAGCGACGGGCGGCGGCAGCGTTGCGGCCTCGCCGCCTGATCCCCCTCCTGGAAATCGCGGTGCCTGTCGCGGCGCTGCTCATCTTCGTCGCCAGCTATCGCATCGTCACAGCCAGCGATAAGCCCGAGGTGCCGATCTCGCCATCGGTGGCGGCAGCGCTGCTGGGTGCCAACCTCATCGCGTTCATGGGCCTCATGGTGCTTGTCGCACGCCGCGTGGCCCAACATCGGGCCGCGCGGTCGGAACTCGGCGGCAAGGCGCGGCTGCATGTCCGGCTCGTCGCCTTCTTCTCGTTGATCGCCACCGTTCCGACGCTGCTCGTCGTCATCTTCGCATCGCTGCTGTTCCAGGTCGGCACCCAGTTCTGGTTCTCGGACAAGGCTCGCGTGGTGCTGAAAAGCTCTGAGAGCGTTGCCCGCGCCTATGTCACCGAGAGCAAGGAACGGCTGCTGGGCGACATATTGGCAATGTCCGGAGACCTGCGCGGGGCGCTGACGGCAACGACGGTCGACGATCCGCGTTTCGCACCGTTCTTTGCGCGGCAGGTGGCATATCGCGGTCTGTCGGAGTCTGCCATCATCAGCATCGACCGTGACGGCACGCCCCAGCTGATCGCACTCGCAAATCTCGACAAGCGACCGCTCGACAAGCGGCTGCCGCCGGCTACGCTGCCTTTCCTGCAAGGCGGCCAGCCGCGCGTCACGGCCGAATCGGGCGACCGGATCGAGGGGACGATCCTGCTCGATTCCGCGAGCCGGACCTATCTCTACATCTCGCGCCAATCCAACCGCGACGTGCTGTCCCAGGCGGCACGCGCCCGTTCCGCGCTGGGCGACTATATCGCGACGGTGGATCGCGCTCGCGCGCTCCAGCTACGCTTCAATATCCTGCTGATGATCATGTCGCTGCTGATCTTCGGCATAGCCATCTGGGTGGCGATGACGGTCGCGGACAGGCTGGTGCGCCCCGTCAACGAACTGGTCGCGGCGGCGCGGCGCGTGGCCGCCGGCGACTTGTCTGCGCGGGTCCATAGCGCCCCCACGCCCGACGAGATCGGCACGCTCGGCAGTGCCTTCAATCGCATGACGCGCAAGCTGGGCGAGCAGACCGGCGCGCTCGTCGCCGCGAACAGCCAGCTCGAAAGCCGCAGCGCGTTCATCGAGGCGGTTCTTTCGGGCGTCACCGCGGGAGTCATCTCGGTCGATCGCGCGCGCCACATCACGCTGGTCAATCCGTCGGCCGTCGCCCTGCTCAACCTCGAGCAGATGGTGGAGGGCGTGGCGCTCGCCGATATCTCGCCCGAACTCGATCATGTCATCGACAGCGGCGACCGCGAAGTGGTCGTCCAGGTCGTCGTCGATGGCGAGCCGCGAACGCTGGCGGTGCGGTGCGTGGCGGCAGAGGGCGCGCATGTGCTGACGTTCGACGACATCACCCAGCGTCTCGCCGACCAGCGCCGCGCCGCCTGGGCGGATGTCGCCCGCCGCATTGCCCACGAGATCAAGAATCCGCTCACTCCGATCCAGCTTGCGGCCGAGCGGCTGCAACGCCGTTATGGCAATGAAGTGCAGTCGGACCCCGGCGTGTTCGAGCGGCTCACCGCGACGATCATCCGACAGGTCGGCGACATGCGCCGCATCGTCGATGAATTCTCGTCCTTCGCGCGCATGCCGAAGCCGGCCTTTCGCGCCGAGGCGGTGGTGGACATCGCGCGCCAGTCGCTGTTCCTGCACGAGGTGGCGCATCCTGCCATCAGCTTCAGCCTGGACAGCGAGGGGCTCGCACCCACGATGGTGTGCGATCGCCGCCAGCTGGGCCAGGCGCTCACCAACCTCGTCAAAAATGCGGTCGAGGCGATCGAGGAAAATCCTGCCCAGCAGGCGCCGGGGGTGATCGCGATGACGATCCGCGCCGACGACCGGCGGCTGCGCATCCTGCTGGCCGACAATGGCCCCGGCCTGCCGGCCGAGCGCAATCGCCTTACCGAGCCTTATATGACGACGCGCAAGCGCGGCACCGGCCTCGGCCTCGCGATCGTCCGCAAGATCGTCGAGGACCATCTCGGGACGCTGGCGCTGCGCGACCGGCCCGGCGGCGGCACTCTGGTCGAGCTGGATTTCGACCTCGAATCGCTTCGCGGACTGAGCGTTGCCGACGATGCCGTGCACGACAATGAAGACGCGAAATTTCCTGAACTCACGCGAAGTGGAACTGGTTGAGCCATGGCTCTGGAAATCCTGATCGTCGACGATGAAGCAGACATTCGCGACCTGGTGGCGGGCGTCCTCGAGGACGAGGGCTATTCCGCGCGCACCGCGGCCGACAGCGATGCCGCGCTCGCTGCGCTCGATGAACGCCGTCCGTCGCTGGTGCTGCTGGACGTCTGGCTGCAGGGTTCGCGGCTCGACGGGCTGGATCTGCTCGAGGAGATCAAGCGGCGCGATCCTACCCTGCCGGTGCTGATGATCTCGGGCCATGGCAATCTCGATACCGCGGTGGCGGCGATCCGCCGCGGCGCGACCGACTTCATCGAGAAGCCCTTCGAAGCCGAGCAGCTGCTGTTGCTGGTCGGCCGCGCGACCGAGACCGATCGTCTGCGCCGCGAGAATGCGACGTTGAAGGCCCAGATTGGCCAGGAGGAAGAGCTTACCGGCAATTCCGGGGCCATCAACGCGATCCGCGCCACCCTGAAGCGCGTTGCGGCAACCGGAAGCCGCGTGCTGGTCAGCGGCCCCGCCGGCGTAGGCAAGGAAGTGGCGGCGCGCCTGCTCCATCTGTGGAGCAATCGCGCCCAGGCTCCTTTCATCGTCGTCAGCGCGGCGCGGATGGAACCGGAGCGGGTCGAGGAGGAGCTGTTCGGCGTCGAGGCGAATGGCGAACTGCTCCGTCCCGGCCTGCTCGAGCAGGCGCATGGCGGAACGCTGTTCCTCGATGAGATCGCCGACATGCCGCTCACGACCCAGGCCAAGATCCTGCGGGTTCTGACCGAGCAGGCGTTCAACCGGGTCGGCGGCCAGCGCATCGTCAAGGTCGACGTGCGGGTCGTCTCGGCGACCGCGCGGAACCTTGCCGACGAGATCGAAGCGGGCCGGTTCCGGGAGGATCTCTATTACCGGCTGAACGTCGTGCCGGTTCATATACCCGCGCTCAACGAGCGCCGGGAGGATATCCCAGCACTGGTCGAGCATTTCCTTGCCCGATTCGCATCCGAGCGGCGCGTGCCCACGCCGATGGTCACCGACGATGCGGTCGGCGCGCTGCAAACCTATGACTGGCCGGGCAATGTCCGCCAGCTGCGTAACATCGTCGAGCGGACGATCATCCTGGCGCCAGGCGACCGCATCGGCCGGATCGAGCTCGACATGCTACCGCCGGAGGTGCTGAGCGACCAGGCTCGCCTCGCACCCGGCGAAGCGGCGCGATCGATCATGGGAACGCCATTGCGCGAAGCCCGCGAAACCTTCGAGCGCGAATATCTGCGCGTCCAGATCAGGCGCTTCTCGGGGAATATCTCGCGAACCGCGTCGTTCATCGGGATGGAGAGGTCGGCCCTTCACCGCAAGCTGAAGACGCTGGGGCTGGTCGATCCTCGCGAGGATGAGGTGGAATAGGCCGGCGATTCCTCGGCATCTGTGCGCCGAATTGAATGCTGCAACTGCGAGATAGACGCCGGCGATTCGCTTCGCTATCATCCCTGTAGTCCCGCATAAGGCGTGGCTGCACGACGCTA
This sequence comes from Rhizorhabdus sp. P4_G5, assembly GCF_056401065.1. NCBI lineage: Bacteria > Pseudomonadati > Pseudomonadota > Alphaproteobacteria > Sphingomonadales > Rhizorhabdaceae > Rhizorhabdus > Rhizorhabdus sp. P4_G5. The sequence goes on from NZ_JBFUKB010000001.1 coordinate 114,253, forward strand.
AGCACGGCGCAACCAGCGGGCCATGACCCGCCAAGACCGGAGACCGGCAATGGCCGATAAGGTCAATAATCTCCAGGATATCTTCCTGAACTCGGTCCGCAAGACCAAGACTCCCGTCACCATGTTCCTCGTCAAGGGCGTGAAGCTCCAGGGCATCATCACCTGGTTCGACAATTTTTCGGTTCTGCTGCGCCGCGATGGCCAGTCCCAGCTGATCTACAAGCACGCGATATCGACGGTCATGCCCGCGCATCCGATCGACATGAGCGAGATCGACAAGAGCTTCGAGGAGAAGAAGGCCCACCTGCTGCAGGAAGTGTTCCTGTCGGCAGTGCGCAAGGCGCGTGAGCCGGTGACGATGTTCCTGGTAAATGGCGTGATGCTTCAGGGCGAGATCGCGGCCTATGACCTGTTCTGCATGTTGTTGCGGCGCGACGGCCTGAGCCAGCTGGTCTACAAACATGCTATATCGACGGTGCAGCCAGCGCATCCTATCAACCTCGCCGAGGTCGACGATAGCGACGACGAAGATGAGGACGATTGAGCGTTTTCAACCGTGAAGATGACGACGGGCTGAGCCGCGGCGCGCGAGCGCTGGTGGCTTTGCCCGAGCGTTCCGGCGACAGCCAGCGCAGTGCCGAGGCACGGCTCGACGAGGCGGCGGGTCTGGCCGCCGCCATCGGCGTCGACGTCGTGGAGAAGCTTGCCTTCCGACTGCGCGATCCCAAGCCCGCCACTTTGTTCGGTTCGGGTCAGGTTGACCAGATCGCAACGGCCGCACGGATGGGCGAGGCCGAACTGATCATCGTCGACGCGGCTCTTACCCCTGTCCAGCAGCGCAACCTCGAAAAAGCGATAGAAGCCAAGGTCATCGACCGAACCGGGCTGATCCTTGAGATATTCGGGGAACGCGCGGCGACAGCGGAAGGCCGCCTGCAGGTCGAGCTGGCCCATCTCGATTATCAGGCCGGCCGGCTCGTCCGCAGCTGGACCCACCTCGAACGCCAGCGCGGCGGCTTCGGCTTTCTCGGTGGTCCGGGCGAAACCCAGATCGAGGCCGATCGCCGCTTGATCCGGGACCGCATGGCCAAGCTGCGTCGTGAACTGGAGCAGGTCCGGCGCACCCGCGGGCTCCATCGTGCCCGGCGGCAGCGCGCGCCCTGGCCGGTTATCGCGTTGGTCGGGTACACCAATGCCGGCAAGTCGACCCTGTTCAACCGGATGACCGGCGCCAAGGTGATGGCTGAGGACCTGCTGTTCGCCACGCTCGATCCGACCATGCGCCAGATCAGCCTCCCCGGCATCGACAAGGCGATATTGTCGGACACCGTCGGCTTCGTCTCGGACCTTCCTACGCAGCTCGTTGCAGCGTTCCGCGCGACGCTGGAGGAGGTGACCGGCGCCGATCTCATCCTCCACGTCCGCGACATCGCTCATCCCGACAGCGACGCCCAGGCCGCCGACGTGCTCGGCGTGCTGGGGGATATCGGGGTCGGCCCCCGCGCGCCGGACCATGACGCCGGAGAGGGCGCCCCGATCATCGAGATCTGGAACAAGATCGACATGCTCGATGCCGAATCACGCGCCGCGATTGAAGCCGAGGCGATGCGTCGCGAGGATGTGGTGACCCTGTCGGCGCTGTCGGGCGAGGGCGTCGATACCCTACGTCGGGTCGTTTCCGAACGCCTCTCGACCGGAAACCGCGTAAGGACCTTGTCGGTTTCACTACAGGACGGCTCGGCGCTCGCCTGGCTGCACCAGAATGGTGAGGTGCTCGGGCAGGAGGTCGACGGCGACCGCATAGCCGTCGAGGTGCGGCTTTCGAACAGCGATCTCGCCCGGTTCGAGGCGCGGTAGACTGGATTGAGCGCCGTTCCGGAGGCTCGCTCTTATGTTCGCTTCGCCTCCACCCAAAGTGCTTCCTTCTCGTCCAGCGAAAGACCCGCGAAGGTATCGCCTGCCATCGCCTCTATCGTCCGGAATCGTTTTTCGAACTTGGCATTCGCGCCACGCAGTGCCGCTTCCGGATCGATTCCCAGCTTGCGCGACCAGTTGACCACCGCGAACAGAAGATCTCCCATCTCCTCGGCGCGATGTTCGTCGGATCGCGCTTCGGCGACTTCGGCGATTTCTTCTTCAATCTTGGCGAGGGCCCCCGCTGGGTCGGGCCAGTCGAAACCGGTTCGCGCCGCCCGCTTCTGGAGCTTTTCGGCGCGCAGTAGCGCGGGCAGGGCGGCCGCGACGCCGGCCAGGGCGCTCCGGTCGTCGGACTTTCCGGCTCGCTCGGCGGCCTTGATCTCCTCCCAGCCGGGGCTTGCGCCCTCGCCGAAGACATGCGGATGGCGCCGGGTCATCTTGTCGCTAATGCCGTCGAGCACGTCCTGGAGGCTGAAAGCCCCCCTTTCCTCGGCTATCTGCGCGTGGAAGACGACCTGGAGTTGAAGATCGCCGAGCTCGTCGCACAGGGCCGGCATGTCGTCGCGCTCGACGGCATCGGCGACTTCATAGGCCTCTTCGATCGTATAGGGGGCGATCGTGCGGAAATCCTGTTGGACGTCCCACGGGCAGCCTGTTTCGGGGTGGCGCAGCCGCGCCATTATGTCGCGGAGTCGTTCGATCATGTCGGTCACCTATCCCAGGGTGGCAGCGGCGAGAAGAGTGCCCGGAAATACTCGATGAACGCCCGCACATTCGGGGCGGTTTCCGCGCCGCGCGGGTGGACCGCGTAGATCGCGACGTCGGTTGCCCCGCAGACATCGGGAAGAACGCGGACCAATGTGCCGTTGCGCAGCGCCGGGCCGATGTCCCAGGTCGAGCGCAGCGCGATGCCAAGCCCGGCGATAGTCAGTTCGCGGGCGACCTCGCTCGAATTGGTGCGAACGGCACTGGCGCCATCGACAGTGACCGGGCCGGCAGGGCCCTCGAGCCGCCAGGGCAGCTGATGGGCGGCAGCGAGCAGTCGATGGCTGGCAAGATCGGCGATGCCGGCGGGCGTGCCATGCTCGGCGAGATAGACGGGCGCAGCGCATAAGATGCGGTGGTTGTCGGCAAGCCGGTGCGCCACCAGCGACCCCGCGGGCTCGGATGCGATGCGAATGGCGATGTCGACCCGTTCGGCGAGAAGGTCGGAAAATCCATCATCCAGTTCCAGCGACATTTCGATGCGAGGATTGAGATCCAGAAAGCCCTTGAGGTGGGGTGCGATGTGCAGCCGGCCGAAGGACGTCGGCGCAGATACGAGCAGTCGACCGCCGGGCTGGCCGATCCGACCGGCGACGCGCGCCTCCGCTGCGCGCGTCTCCTCGATGATGCGGCGGACATCCTCGTAGAAGCCCTGGCCGACGTCTGTCAGCACCAGCCGCCTGGTGGTGCGGTGGACGAGCGTAGAGCCGAGGCGGGCTTCGAGGCGCGCGAGCCGCTTGGACGCCATCGCCGGTGAGATTCGCAGGCGCCGCCCGGCGGCCGAGAGGCTGCCGGCCTCGACGATGGCTACGAACAGCGCATAATCTTCGTGCATGGCGGAGAGCTAGCCCGATCATGCGTTGCAATGCCATCGCTAATCCCTGATGACGGCGCAGGAGTGGCGGGCAGGAGACGGGGGCGTAGCGTGCGCCGGCTCGCCTGGCATTACAGGCAGGAGGCCCCGGGGGCGGGTGGATCTTTGAACGCGTCCGTGGACCAGAGCGACCGACGCCGCACGGCGTTGCGGGATGTCGGCGAATTGGCCGGAGTCCAGTATCTGCGCGGCGTCGCCGCGATCATGGTGCTCATCTATCATGTCCCCGTACAGCTTGGCCGGATGGGCTATGCCGGGCCCTGGCCGGCAGGGTTGGCGGGCGGAGTCGACATCTTCTACGTCATCAGCGGATTCATCATGTGGGTGACCACGGTGGGGCGTCCGCAGGATACGCCACTGACCTTCTGGCGTCGCCGCATCCTGCGCATCGTCCCGCTCTACTGGGCGGTTACCGGCTTCGTCACGGCGGTCATGCTGGTTTCGCCCGGCCTGCTGCAATCCTCGCGGTTCGATCTTGCTCATGTCGCGGCATCATTCCTGTTCGTCGGCTACAGCCACCCGCTCACGCATATGATCGAGCCGGTGGTCATCCCGGGCTGGACGCTCAATCATGAGATGTTCTTCTATCTGCTGTTCGGATTGTTCCTGCTGGTGCCGGCGTCATGGCGTTTCGCCGGCATGATCGCGACCCTGGCGTTGCTGGTGCTGCTCGGCTCGATCAGCCGCCAGGCGCCCGACAGCGTTGGCGGCTTCTACACATCGGGCATGCTGCTAGAGTTCGGGCTGGGCGTCGCGGTTGGCGTGATCGCAACCCGGGGCGCTGGCCTGGCGCGGCTATCCTCCGCTACCGGTTGGGCCATGCTGGCCATCGGCGCCGCGGGGGTCATGATGCTGCCACAGGTTGTCGCCCTTCCACGCCTGCTCGCCAGCGGCCTGCCATCGGCGCTGCTGCTGGCAGGCCTGCTGGTGGTGGAAGCGCATCACGGGCTGTTTCGCTCGGCGCTGCTGCATGGACTGGGCGACGCCTCCTATTCGATCTACCTGTCGCACATGATCACGCTATCGGCGACGAGCCAGCTGTGGCGCGCGCTGGGCTTCGCCACCGACTTGCGGGCGCTGGCGCTATATGCGCTGCTGTCGATCGCGATCAGCGTAGCGGCGGGCTGCCTGTTGTATCTGCTCGTCGAAAAGCCGTTATCGCGGCGCCTTGGTGGGCAGCACCGATTACATGCCAGACTGGCAACCGCCTGAGGGTCGATGACAATAGCCGAAATGACCTCTATCACTGCCGCCATGCCAGCCGATATCGCCGTGATCCTACCTTGCTACAATGAAGAGGCGGCGATCGCCACGACGATCGCCAGCTTCAAGGCTGCGCTGCCTGACGCACGCATCTACGTCTTCGACAACAACAGCAAGGACCGCACCGTCGAGGTCGCGCGGGCGGCGGGGGCGATCGTCCGCACGGAGCGGATACAGGGGAAAGGCAACGTCGTCCGGCGCATGTTCTCCGATGTCGAAGCCGACATCTACGTCATGGCCGATGGTGACGCGACCTATGATGCATCGGCAGCGCCGGAGATGATCCGGATGATGCTCGACGAGCGCCTCGACATGGTGGTGGGCGCGCGGCGATCCGAAGTGGAGGCGGCCTATCGCCGTGGCCATCGCTTCGGAAACGCGATGCTGACAGGTCTTCTGGCGCGTCTTTTTGGGAGAACTTTCTCCGATATCTTATCAGGTTATAGGGTTTTTTCGCGACGGTTCGTTAAGAGCTTCCCGGTGCTTTCGGCAGGCTTCGAGATCGAGACCGAGATCAGCATCCATGCGCTGGAACTGCAGATGCCGGTCGGTGAGGTCGTCACTCATTATGGCGCCCGGCTGGAGGGTTCGACCTCCAAGCTGTCGACCTATCGCGATGGCTGGCGGATCCTGTCGACGATCGGCACGCTGTTCCGGATCGAGAAACCGGTGCTCTTCTTCGGAGCGATCGGAGGGCTGCTCGCCCTGCTCGCGATCATCCTCGCGATACCGCTGGGCATCACCTATCTGCAGACCGGACTGGTACCGCGACTGCCGACGGCCTTGCTCGCGACCGGCCTGATCATCCTGGCCGTGCTCAATTTCTTCTGCGGCCTGATACTTGCTACGGTGGTGCGCGGGCGGCGCGAGGTGCGGCGGCTCGCCTATCTGAGTTTCGCGGCGCCGGGCGGTCAGGATCGCGACAAGGGCAGCACCACCGGCTGATCTTCGATCGTCCCGGTCCAGGCCCGGATATTATAGCAGCGGCTCAGATGTTCCGGGGTCAGCACGGTCGAGGCAGGGCCATCGGCGACCAGCCGGCCTTCGTGGATCAGGATCAGCCTGTCGCAAAAGCGCGCTGCCATCGCCAGGTCATGGAGCACCGCGATCACCAGCGTCCCGGCAGCGGCCTCCGCCTTGAGGAGCTCCATCATCTGCAGCTGATGGCCTGGATCGAGCGCCGCGAGCGGCTCGTCGGCTATGAGGGCGGGCGCTTCGACGGCAAGCGCACGCGCGATCAGCGCGCGGGCGCGCTCTCCGCCCGACAATTCGGTTACGACGCGATCGCGCAGCTCGAGTATTTCGGCGCGCGCCATCGCACGCTCAACCGCCGCCCGGTCGGCACCGCCAACCGAGGAGAACGGCGCCAGGTGCGGCAGGCGGCCTAGCGACACCAGCCGCTCCACCGTCAGCGGCCAATGAACCATCTGCCCCTGCGGCAGATAGGCGATGCGATGCGCAAGCCTCGCGCGCGGCACGCGCTGCACGTCCGATCCGTCGATGAGGACCTGTCCCGCAGCAGGCTGGATCAAGCCGGTGATGGCCCGCGCCAGCGTCGATTTGCCCGCCCCGTTGGGCCCGATCACCCCGACCAGCGCACCGGGTTCGATCCGGGCATCGACAGCATGGAGGACGGTGCGCTTGCCAAGCACCACCTGCAGCGCCGAAATGGTGAGACTCACCATAGCCGTCGCTCGCGAACCAGATGGTAGAGGAACACCGGGACCCCGAGCAGCGCCGTCAGCACGCCGAGGCGGAGTTCGCTGTCGGTCGGGATCAGCCGGACGGCGATGTCGGCCGCGCTGAGCAGTGCCGCTCCGCCTAGAGCGGAAGGCAGCAGCAGCGCCGATGGCGAACGATCGCCGAGCGGACGTAGCAGATGCGGCACGATCAGCCCGACGAACCCGATCGCCCCGGACACCGCCACCGCTCCGCCGACGCCGATCGCGATCCCGCCGAGGAGTCGCCAGCGCAGGGCGCGCAGGTCGACGCCGAGGGTTTGCGCCGCATCCTCGCCAAGGGTGAGCGCATCGAGCGCCCGGCCGTTCCACAACAGCAGCACCGCGCCGATGGCGATGCACGGCAGAGCAAGCCAGAGATGGACGAAGGAGCGATCCTCCAGCGAGCCCATCAGCCAGCTCATGATCTCCATCGCCGCGAAGGGATTCGGCGCGAGGTTGAGCGCAAGGCTGATCCCGGCGCCGGACAGCGTGCCGACCGCTATGCCGGCGAGGATCAGCGACAGCGGGCTCTCGGCGCGGCCGGCGAGCAGCATCAGCGGCGCCAGACCGATCAGCGCGCCACCGATAGCCAGCAGCGGCAGGCTCAGCGGATGGGCTTGCGTCAGCCCGAAATAGAGGGCGACCACCGCGCCGAGGGCGGCCGCGTTGGAGGTGCCGAGCACCGAAGGCTCGGCGAGTGGATTGCGCAGATAGCCCTGCAGCACCGCACCGGCGAGGCCAAGCATCGCACCGACCAGCAGCCCCAGCAACGCTCGCGGCAAGCGCAGCTCCAGCAGCACGGCGCGCAGCATGGGGTCACCGCTGCCGGAGAGGATCTCGATGATCTCGCGGGATCCGAAGCGGGTCGGCCCCGTCAGCAGCGATCCGACGCCAAGCAGCGTCGCGGCCAGCGCGAGAGCGGCAATCAGCAACATGCGTCGGGTTAGGGGGCTGATGGTCATCGCGCTCGCTTGACCCTAGCCGCCCGATCTTCGATTGAGAAGGCGATGCGGTTCCGAAATCATCGCTGGTTCCTGCTGGCCGCAGCACTGCTCTGCGCGGCGCCCGCCACCGCCGCTCCGAAGCGGATCGTATCGCTGAGCCTGTGCGCCGATCAATATCTGCTCGCGCTCGCCGATCCTTCGCAGATCGTCGCGCTCAATCGCTTCTCGCACGATCCGGCGATGTCGTGGGGCGTGGCGAAGGCGCGCCGCTTCCCGGCGATCCGCGGCAGCGCCGAGGAGATGCTGACGCTGAAGCCCGACCTTGTATTTACGTCCGGTTTCGGCACTCCGGCGGCGCTGGCGGTGCTTAGAAGCCACAAGGTCACGATCATCGACCTGCCCCGGGACGATGATTTGGCGAGCATCGAGAGCACCACCAGGATGGTCGCCGCGGCGATCGGCCACCCGGCGCGCGGCGAGGCGTTGATCGCATCGATGCGCAGCCGCCTGGCGAAGCCGGGCAACCCGCCGGGCAGGGGCCGGACCGCGGCTTATTATCAGCGGCGCGGCTATCTGACCGGGCAGGGCACCCTGATCGACGAGATCATGCACCGCGCTGGGCTGGTGAACCTTGCGACGCGACTGAACCGGCCGATGCTGTCTTATCTGTCGATCGAGGACATGGCGATGGCCCGGCCCGACTTCCTGATCGTCGACAATGGCGGCCGCGTGACCGACAAGGGCACCGAGATGCTGGAGCATCCGCTGCTGTCGCGGTCGATCCCGAAGGCGCGGCGGATCGATATCCCCGAGGCGCTGACGACCTGCGGCGGCCCATCCTATCCCGATGCGATCGAAAGGCTTGTGACGGGGATCAGGCAGGCGGACCGGGTCGACCAGCCAGGCTCGTCATCCCGGCGGAGGCCGGGATCTCAGTAGAGGTTCGCCCCCTTGACCCGCTCCGTCCCTGTGACGGAATGGCTTACCTCGTCTCGCCGTCCTCTCCGCGATATTTCAGCTCGAGATAACGCCCCTGCGTGGCGAGCTTGTCGAGGTCGCCGCTCGCGAGTTGTTCGGCCATCCGTACCAACTGCTCGTCGACAACCCGCAGGCCCTCGACAAGCTGCTTGTCGGGCGAACTGCCGTTGCGGTCGGCGCGGCGCATTGCTTCGGGCACGCGCTTATAGCCGTCGATCAGTTCCGGCAGCTCCTCCGCCATCAGCTTGCGCAGTTCGTAGGCCGCGGGCGCACGGGCGTCGAGCGTGGCAAGCTGCGGACCGATCGCCTCGAGCTTGATGCCGATCTCGTCTGCAAGCCGCTGCGCCGGGGCGGGAAGGGCAGGGCGCTGCGCTTCGAGCCAGCGTTCGGTCTGCGAGGGCAGCAGCGGCAGATCGCTCTTCGCCATCTGCTCCGGGGTCGGCTCGGCAGCGTGCGGCCAGCCGAGGATGCCGAAGAAGACGATCGCCATCGCGACCAGCATCAGGAAAAAGCCGCCGATACCCAGTGGAGTTATGAACGTACCGATCAATCCGGCGGCTAGCATCACGCCGAGCACCGCGAAGAACGCATATTTCACGCGGCGGAAGAAGCCGGCCACGCGCCGCCGATGCGCCTTGATCTGCCGGGGCGAGGTGCGCGCGCGGACCCTTTCGAGGATTTCCTCGGCGCGATCCATGGTGCCGCGGCTGTCGACCATGGCGGCTATTCCAGCGCCCGGAAAGGCTCGGCCTGGCTTTGCGCCGCGCCCTCGGCCCGCGCGATATAGCCGCGCGACTTCTCGACTTCGGTAGTAAGCGTGCCGACGGTCTGCTTCATCGAGGACAGCGCTTCGACCTTGAAGCGGTCTATCGCGTCCATCGTGTCGTAGATGTTCTGGAACGCCCGCTGCAACGTCTCGACCGGAATGGTCGAGGCGGCCGCCTGCGTGTGGATCTCGCCGGTCTGGTTCTTGAGCATCTCCCCGGTGGAATCGATCATGTTCGCAGTCGTGCTGTTGAGAGCGGTGATCTGCTCGAGCACCAGCTTCTGGTTGGTCAGGGCCTGCGCGACGGTGACCGCCGTGCGCAGCGCCGCTACCGTCGTGGTGGAGGCGCGGTCGACACCCTTGACCAGTTCGACATTGTTCTTCTTGACGAGATCGAGCGCCAGATAGCCCTGCACCGTCACCGCCATCTGGGTAAGCAGGTCCTGACTGCGTTGGCGCACGTAGAAGAGCGCCGTTTCGCGGATTGCCTTGGCCTTTTCGGGATCGCTGCTGTCGAGTTCGAGCGCCTTGGTCTCGAGCCGCTCGTCGAGCGTCTTCGAGAGATGGATCATCTGCTCGAGCCTGCCCATCGCCGCCCAGAGATTCTGCCGCTCGACATCGATGGCGGCGTTATCCTTGATCAGCTCGTCCTTGCCCGACGCAAGGCTGCGCAGGATGGAGGAGATATGGCTCTGCGCCGATTTGTAGCTGTCGAAATAGTCGCGCATTCGATTGCCGAACGGAAAGATGCCGAACAGCTTCTTGCGCGTGAACAGGTCGCCCTTGCTGCCCGGGTCGAGATCCTCGATCGTCCGCCGCAGCTGGGCGAGATCGGCGCCGACGCCGGTGTCGGCGTCGATCGCGCGCACCGGGCGATCGAGAAAACGGTTCGACTGACCCGCGGCCTCGGCGATTTCACGACGGCCCATGTTGCTGATCGAATCAACCCGCTTGCCGAACTCGGGGCTATTGACGTCCTGCGCCACCAGCTCGTCGACGAAGCTGTCGACCTTTTCATCGAGCTGGCTGCGCTGCTCGTCCTTCAGAGGGACGAGGCCGGCGGCCTTATCGGGAGCGAGCACCTTGACGGGTGCCGGCGCCTGCAGGACGAGATCAGGTTCTTCGGTCGTCGTCGTGCTGGCCATTGCCGGCATCTCCCTATGTTTTGACGAGGCGGAAGATGGCGGCAAGAGGTGCATTATTCAAGCGATACGGTCTGCGGCCCTGCTCCGATCCAGCTGGTGCAAATGCTCAAATTGCAATGATTGCAAAAATTGCATCTATCGTTGTTGCATGAGCAGTTGTCGAATCGAACGCTGCACCGCAAAAGGAACGGGCCTTTCAGGCATCCTCTCCTAATAACTCAAGGGTCGGTTCCAACGAACCGGCCCCTTTTTTTGCCCGTCGCGGCGCGCATTGCGGTTGCGAGATTAGCGCCGCCGCATCGCTCACTCGGTTCCGGCCTTGTTGCGTTGCGCCAATTCAGCTATGCGGCCGGCAAATACCTCCAATCAGGATCATCAGAATCATGAGCCTCCGCAACGTGGCGATCATTGCGCACGTCGATCATGGCAAGACCACGCTCGTCGACCAGCTATTCCGTCAGTCGGGCACCTTCCGCGACAACCAGCGCATCGAAGAACGCGCGATGGATTCGAATGATCTCGAGAAGGAGCGCGGCATCACCATTCTGGCGAAATGCACTTCGGTCGAGTGGGAAGGCACGCGCATCAATATCGTCGACACGCCCGGCCACGCCGACTTCGGCGGTGAGGTCGAGCGCATCCTGTCGATGGTTGACGGCGTGATTCTGCTGGTCGATTCATCCGAAGGCGCGATGCCGCAGACCAAGTTCGTGACGGGCAAGGCGCTGGCGCTGGGCCTGCGCCCGATCGTGGTCGTCAACAAGATCGACCGGCCCGACGAGCGGACCCAGGAAGTTCTGGACGAAGTATTCGACCTCTTCGTCTCGCTCGACGCCACCGACGAGCAGCTCGATTTCCCGGTTCTCTTCGCCAGCGGCCGCAACGGTTATGCCAGCGAAAACCCGCAGGCGCGCGAGGGCACCCTCAAGCCGCTGTTCCAGAAGATCGTCGATCATGTGCCGGCGCCGGCCGCCGATCCGGACGGACCCTTCAAGTTCCTGGTGACCCTGCTCGACCGCGACAATTTCCTCGGTCGGATCCTCACCGGCCTGGTATTCTCGGGTTCGGTCAAGACCAACCAGGCGATTCACGCACTCGATCCGGACGGCAAGATCGTCGAGACCGGCCGTGCGTCCAAGATCATGGCGTTTCGTGGCCTGGAGCGGGTTCCGGTCGAAGAAGCCAATGCGGGCGACATCATCTCGATAGCCGGTCTCGCCGTTGCGACGGTGGCGAACACCATCGCCGATCCGACCGTGTCCGAGCCGCTGCATGCGCAGCCGATCGATCCGCCGACGCTGTCGATGCGCTTCGCCGTCAACGACAGCCCGATGGCTGGTCGCGAAGGCACCAAGGTGACGAGCCGAATGATCCGCGACCGCCTGTTCCGCGAAGCGGAATCGAACGTCGCGATCAAGGTGACCGAAAGCGCCGACAAGGACAGCTACGAAGTCGCTGGTCGCGGCGAGCTCCAGCTCGGCGTGTTGATCGAGACGATGCGCCGCGAGGGGTTCGAGCTCGGCATTTCGCGCCCGCGCGTGCTGTTCCGCGAGAATGAGCAGGGCGGCAAGGAAGAGCCGTACGAGACCGTGGTCATCGACGTGGATGAGGAATATTCGGGGACCGTCGTCGAGAAGATGGCGATCCGCAAGGCGGAGCTTCTGGACATGCGCCCCTCGGGCGGCGGCAAGACCCGCATCACCTTTTCGGCGCCGTCCCGCGGCCTGATCGGCTATCATGGCGAGTTCCTGTCGGACACCCGCGGCACTGGCATCATGAACCGGCTGTTTGAGAAATATGGCCCCCACAAGGGCAATATCGAGGGCCGCAAGAACGGCGTGCTGATCTCGAACGGTGCTGGCGAGGCGAACAGCTATGCGCTTGGCCCGCTCGAGGAGAGGGGCATTCTCTTCGTCGCGCATGGCGAGGCTCTCTATGAGGGCATGATCATCGGCGAGAATGCCAAGACCGACGATCTCGAAGTGAACCCGATGAAGGCGAAGCAGCTTACCAACTTCCGTGCTTCGGGTGGCAAGGACGACGCGATCCGGCTGACCCCGCCGAAGCGGATGACGCTGGAACAGGCGATCGCCTATGTCGACGACGACGAACTGGTGGAAGTGACGCCGAAGTCGATCCGGTTGCGCAAGCGCCACCTCGACCCGCATGAGCGCAAGCGCGCGAGCCGGGCCAAGCAGGCGGCGTAATCGGCCTGACGGAAAGAGGGGCGCCAGAGAGATCCGGCGCCCCTCTTCTTTTTCCTTATGGCGTTACTCCGGTGGAGCCCGGCTTCTCAGGCGTCTGACGCGCGGGTCAGTCGAAAAGCTCTTCCAGAAACGACTTCTTCCGCTTGTGCTTGTAGCGCGGATCATAGCCAAAGGGCTGCTGTTGGGGCGGCGGCGCATAGTGCTGCTCGCGTCCCTGCGGCGCAGGCACGGCTTCTGCGGCCGATCGCTCGATGATCTTGTCGAGCTCGCCGCGGTCGAGCCAGACGCCGCGGCATTGCGGACAATAGTCGATCTCGACATTCTGACGTTCGCTCATCGTCAGCGGTACCGCGCAGACAGGGCAATTCATATTCGGATGGGTCAACTTGTATCTCCCTCGATTTCGCGCTCGGCGCTGAGGAAGAGGGGACCCCGCGGCACCGAGCATTGCTCGATGCGGTCCGACATCACGATCGGTTTCGATCGCCAGAGGGGCCCGGCCCGCGCAACCAAGATAAGGGCGCGGCCGGGTTCGACAAGGGGTTTCGCATCCTCCCTTTTATCGTCACTCCAGCGAAAGCTGGAGTCTCAGGCATTAGGAGAAGATGTCGAGGCAGGAGCCTTGCCGAGATTCCAGCTTTCGCTGGATTGACGGATCAGACTAGGAAAGCAGATCCTCCCTATCCCGACCTTTCAGCTCGGCAGGTCGCTCTTGCCCATCAGGTGAAGATCGACCGCGCGGGCGCACTGGCGGCCTTCACGGATTGCCCACACGACCAGACTTTGACCGCGGCGCATGTCGCCGCAGGCGAAGATGCCGTCTTGGCTGGTCGCGTATCCGCTCGTATCCGCCTTCACATTGCCCCGTGCATCGAGTTCGACGTCTGCCTGTTCGATGAGACCGGCGGTGTTGGGGCCGACAAAGCCCATCGCCAGCAGCACCAGGTCGGCTTTGAGCGTGAACTCGCTGCCGGCGACTTCCTGCATCTTGCCGCCGACCCACTCGACGCGGATGCATTCGAGCGCGGTCAGCTGGCCGTTGGTCCCGACGGCGCGTTTCGTCACCACCGACCAGTCGCGCTCACAGCCTTCCTCGTGGCTCGAGGAAGTGCGCAGCTTGAGTGGCCAATGCGGCCAGGACAGCGCCTTCGCCTCCTTCTCGGGCGGCCGCGGCATGATCTCCAGCTGGGTGACCGATGCGGCGCCATGGCGGTTGGAGGTGCCGACGCAATCCGATCCGGTATCACCCCCGCCGATCACGACGACATGCTTGCCGGTCGCGGTCAGCGTGCCGCGCGGGGCGGCGCGGAGTTCGTCGTCTCCGGCGTTACGCTTGTTCTGCTGGGTAAGGAATTCCATCGCATAGCGGACGCCTGGGAGCTCGAAGCCCGGGATCTCCAGCGGGCGCGGCTTTTCAGCGCCGCCGGAAAGCACGACCGCGTCGAAATTCTCCCGGAGCGAATCGATGGAAACCTGAACACCGACCTCGGTGCTGGTGCGAAAGGTGATCCCTTCGGCCTCCATCTGCACCAGGCGCCGGTTGACGAGGTGCTTCTCCATCTTGAAGTCGGGGATGCCATAACGGAGCAGGCCTCCCATCCGATCGTTCTTCTCGAACAGCGTGACGCTATGTCCGGCGCGGGCGAGTTGCTGCGCGCATGCCATGCCGGCGGGTCCCGATCCCACGACGGCCACCGACTTGCCGGTCTTGCGAGCCGGCGGCATTGGTACGATCCAGCCTTCCTCCCATCCCCGATCGACGATAGCGCATTCGATCGACTTTATCGCGACCGGTGTGTCCTGGATGTTCAGCGTGCATGCCGCCTCGCACGGCGCAGGGCAGATGCGGCCGGTAAATTCCGGAAAATTATTTGTTGAATGAAGCACTTCAAGTGCGTTCTTCCAATCGGACTCATAGACCAGATGGTTCCAGTCCGGGATGATGTTGTTCACCGGACAGCCGGTATGGCAGAACGGGATGCCGCAATTCATGCAGCGGGAAGCCTGATCTCGCAGTTCCTTGTCCGGCATTGGCAGGACGAACTCGTTCCAGGTCTTCAGCCGCTCCGCAGGCTTCAGATAGCTGCGCTCCTTGCGCTCGATCTCGAGAAAACCGGTTGCCTTGCCCATCTTTATTCTCCGGTCATTCCGCGGCGATATCAGCGGCAGCGAGGCGCTCGGCCTCCAGCTGCTGCAGCGCGCGGCGATAGTCTCGCGGCATCACCTTCACGAACCGGGTGATGGTGGTCTGCCAGTCGTCGAGGAGGGCACGCGCCTGGGCGCTGCCGGTGTGCAGATGATGTCGCTCGAGCAGGATGCGCAACCGATCCGCGTCATGGCGGAGCATGTCGCCCATGCCATAATCGTGGACGCTTGCGGGGCGCTGCTGCGGCCGGCCCGTACCCTCATCCGCGTCGGGGGCAGCGTTGATGGGCTCGACATCGACCATCGCCGGATTGCAGCGGTCGCGGAAGCGGCCATCGACGTCGAGCACATAGGCGATGCCCCCCGACATACCAGCGGCGAAGTTGCGCCCGGTCTGGCCCAGCACCGCGACGACGCCGCCGGTCATATATTCGCAGCCATGATCGCCGGTGCCCTCTACCACCGCGATTGCGCCCGAGTTGCGCACGGCGAAGCGCTCGCCGGCGACGCCCTGGAAATAGGCTTCGCCGGCGATCGCGCCGTACAGCACCGTATTGCCGACGATGATATTCTCCAGTGGATCGCGGCTGACATGCCCAGGCTGGCGGACGACGACGCGGCCGCCGGAAAGTCCCTTGCCGACATAGTCATTGCCATCGCCGGTCAGTTCGAGCGTGACGCCATGGGCGAGGAACGCGCCGAAGCTCTGCCCGGCGACGCCGGTAAGGCGGATGGTGATGCTGTTTTCCGGCAGTCCGGCATGTCCGTAGCGCCGCGCCACTTCGCCCGACAGCATCGCGCCGACGGTACGATTGACGTTCAGCACCGGCCGCTCGATCACGACATGCTCGCCACGTTCGAGCGCGGGCGCCGCAGCGGCGATCAGGTCGTTGTCGAGCGCCCCGTCGAGGCCATGGTCCTGGAACTTGGAATGGTGCAGCGTGTTGCCCATCGCCGGTTGCGCCTGGTGGAGCAGGCGGCTGAGATCGATCCCATGCGCCTTCCAGTGATCCAGCGCGGCGCGGGTTTCGAGCCGATCGACCCGGCCGACCATCTCCTGAACCGTGCGGAAGCCCATCTCGGCCATGATCGCGCGCAGTTCCTCGGCGACGAAGAAGAAGTAGTTGATGACGTGCTCTGGCTGGCCGGTGAAGCGCGCGCGCAATACCGGATCCTGCGTGGCGACGCCGACCGGACAGGTGTTGAGATGGCATTTGCGCATCATGATGCAGCCGGCGGCGATCAGCGGCGCGGTTGCGAAGCCGAACTCGTCGGCACCGAGCAGCGCGCCGATCGCGACGTCGCGGCCGGTGCGGATGCCGCCGTCGACCTGCACCGCGATACGGCTGCGCAGGCCATTGAGCAGCAGGGTCTGCTGGGTTTCGGCCAGGCCTATCTCCCATGGGCTGCCGGCGTGGGTCAGCGATGTGAGCGGCGAGGCGCCGGTGCCGCCTTCATAGCCGGAGATCGTCACATGGTCGGCGCGCGCCTTCGAGACACCGGCAGCGACCGTGCCGACTCCAACCTCGGAGACGAGCTTCACCGAGATCCGCGCACCGGTGTTGACGTTCTTCAGGTCATGGATGAGCTGCGCCAGATCCTCGATCGAATAGATGTCATGGTGCGGCGGGGGCGAGATCAGGCCAACGCCGGGGGTCGAGTGGCGCACCTTGGCGATGTTCTTGTCGACCTTGTCGCCGGGCAGCTGGCCGCCTTCGCCGGGCTTGGCGCCCTGCGCCATCTTGATCTGGATGTCGTCGGCATTGACCAGATATTCGGCGGTGACGCCGAACCGGCCCGAGGCGACCTGCTTGATGGCCGAGCGCATCGAATCGCCGTTGGCCAGCGGCACGAAGCGATCCGGCTCCTCGCCGCCTTCGCCGGTGTTGGAGCGGCCGCCAATGCGGTTCATCGCCACCGCCAGCGTGGTGTGCGCCTCGCGTGAGATCGAGCCGAAGCTCATTGCGCCCGTGGCGAAGCGCTTGACGATCTCCGACGCCGGCTCGACTTCGCTGATATCGATCGGGCGATCGGCCGGCTTCAGCCGCATCAGACCGCGGATCGTCAGCAGCCGCTCGCTCTGCTCGTTGATCGACCGGGCGAACTCGGCGTAGCGATCCTGGCTGTTGCCGCGCACCGCATGTTGAAGCGAGGCGATGTTTTCGGGCGTCCAGGCATGGTCCTCGCCACGGACGCGATAGCCATAGACCCCGCCCACATCGAGCATGTTGCGATAGATCGGATTGTCGCCGTAGGCAGCGGCGTGGCGGCGGACGGTCTCCACCGCGATCTCGGCAAGGCCAATGCCTTCGATGGTGGTCGCCGTGCCCGTGAAATAGCGTTCGACGAACGTCGAGGACAGCCCGATCGCGTCGAAGATCTGTGCGCCGCAATAGCTCTGATAGGTCGAGATGCCCATCTTGGACATGACCTTGAGGATGCCCTTGCCGACAGCCTTGATATAGTTCTTCCGAACCTCGTAGCCGGACAGCGGCAGCGCCTGGCGGACGCGGATCTCTTCGAGCGTGTCGAAGGCGAGATACGGGTTCACCGCTTCCGCGCCATAGCCCGCGAGGACGCAGAAATGGTGGACTTCGCGCGCTTCGCCGCTCTCGACGACCAGGCCGGTCTGCATGCGCAGCCCCTGCTTGACGAGATGATGGTGGACAGCCGCGGTCGCCAGCAGCGATGGCATCGCGATGCGGTGCGCATCCTGCGCCCGATCGGACAGGATCAGGATATTCTTGTCGGCCAGGACAGCTTCGGTGGCGGCCCAGCACATTTCCTTGATCGCAGCGGCAAGTCCGGCAGCCCCGGCTGCAGCCTCCCAGGTGATGTCGATCGTCTGGGTGCGGAAGGCGCCGTCGAGTTGGGCCTCGGCCGAACGAATCTTGGCCAGATCCCCGTTGGTGAGGATCGGCTGATCGACCTCAAGACGCTTGTGGGTGCCGGCCTGGCGGCCCAGCAGGTTGGGACGCGGACCGATCATCGACACCAGCGACATGACCAGCTCCTCGCGGATCGGATCGATCGGCGGGTTGGTGACCTGAGCGAAGTTCTGCTTGAAATAATCGTAGAGCAGCCGCGACTTGCTCGACAGCACCGCGATCGGCGTGTCGGTTCCCATCGACCCGATCGGATCCTCGCCGTTGCGGGCCATCGGCTCGAGGAACTTGGCGATATCCTCCTGCGTGTAGCCGAACGCCTGCTGGCGATCGAGCAGGGTCTGGGGATCATTCGGCAGGGCGGGAGCCTCGGCCGTCTCCAGCGCCTCGAGATCCTTGAGCTTGTACTGCGCCGCCTCCAACCACTTGGCATAAGGCTTGGCGCTGGCAAGGCTGGCCTTGATCTCTTCGTCCTCGATGATTCGGCCCTGCTCCATGTCGATCAGCAGCATCTTGCCCGGCTGCAGCCGCCATTTGCGGACGATGTTCTCCTCGGGGATTGGCAGCACGCCCGACTCGGAGGCCATCACGACATGATCGTCGTCAGTCACGCAGAAGCGCGCCGGCCGCAGGCCGTTGCGATCGAGCGTGGCGCCGATCTGGCGGCCGTCGGTGAAGGCGACGGCGGCGGGGCCATCCCATGGCTCCATCAGCGCGGCGTGATATTCGTAGAAGGCCTTCCGTGCCGGATCCATCATCGGATTGCCCGCCCAGGCTTCGGGAATGAGCATCATCACCGCATGGGCGAGCGAGTAGCCGCCGGCGACGAGAAGATCGAGCGCATTGTCCAGGCAGGCGGTGTCCGACTGGCCGTGCGGGATGATCGGCCACATCTTGTCGAGATCGGAGCCCAGCAGCTCCGATTCCATGGTGCGGCGGCGCGCGTTCATCCAGTTGACGTTGCCGCGCACCGTATTGATCTCGCCATTGTGGGCGATGAAGCGATAGGGGTGCGCCAGCTTCCAGCTTGGGAAGGTGTTGGTCGAGAAGCGCTGGTGGACCAGTGCGATCGCCGAGGTGGTGAGCGGATCACCGAGGTCGCGATAGAAGCTGCCGACCTGGCCGGCGAGCAGCAGCCCCTTATAGACGACCGTGCGGCTCGAAAAGGACGGCATGTAGAAGTCGGTGAGACCCGGCAGGCCGTGCGTGGCTTCGAGTTCGGCGAGCGGATTCTGGGTTTGCTTGCGGATTGAGAGCAGCTTGCGCTCGAAAGCATCCTGATCGGCGCAGTCCGGGCCGCGGCCGATGATGGCTTGCCGGATGACCGGCATCTCATCGAGAACGGCCTGACCCAGGCCGGTCGTGTCGACGGGCACGTCGCGCCAGCCGATCAGGCTTTGGCCTTCCTTGACGATCAACTTCTCGAAATGCGCGATGCCGAATGCGCGCGCGGAATCATTTTGCGGCAGGAAGCACATAGCGACCGCATAATCACCGGCGGGCGGAAGGGTGAGGCCGGCGCCGGCCGCCCAGTCGCGCAGCAGCGCATCCGGGATCTGGATCAGGATACCGGCGCCATCGCCGAGCAGCGGATCCGCGCCCACGGCACCGCGATGGTCGATCTTGAGGAGGATCTCGAGGCCGCGCTGTACGACCGTGTTGGACTTGGCGCCACGGATGTTGGCGATGAACCCGACGCCGCAAGCATCATGTTCATTGCGGAAATCGTACAAACCCTGATTCGGCGGATAGGTCATCCGGCGGCAAGCTCCCCCTGGTCCGTACCGACGGACCTTCGCGGTGGCTGCTATACATATATGACCCGCGGAGTGAAGCCTACAAAAGTCCCTTGCCCAACTAGCGCAGCTTTCAGCAATCATGTTGCGTAGCCAGATCGCGCAAGCCGCGACGCGCCTTGGCTACTCGATGAACGGAGGGTGCCGCTCCGGCGAATCGCGGCCGAAGGCATCAGGCCGACGAAGGCCAGCAACACGGCTGCAAGCGCATATGTCCGATGACCCAGGCCCGGCCGGAGCGGATGCGGCGGATAGCCGCTGGTCGCGAAGAACGCGTCTTGAAGCTGGAGGAGGTGGACTGGCCCGCCGCCGCCCCCGGCAGGGAGAAGCTTCGCATGCGGGAGCTGCCCGGCCCGCAGAACAAACCGGACGGGATCGAGCCCTGCATTCGACATCCCTCGGAACCGGGAAAACCTCCCGCAGTTTAGCACCGCAGGAGGACTTTCCCATGATGCCACGTGATCCCGCCGATATCGAACCCAACAGCGAGCAGCGCGATGAAGGGCAGGCGCAGGATGTCGCATCCGACGCGCTCGACATCGAGCATCTCGCGGTCATCGACACCGAGCGTGGGAGCGGGTCCAATCCGGCGTCGCTGATTCCGGACGATGTGCCCGATCTGGTGGAAAAGATGAACGATATGATCGCAAGCGGCCGCCTCGACTTTGATGCCTTCGCCGGCGAGCCTGTCCATGATGACGAAGAGAGTTCGTTCGGATCCACCGATCCGGATGACGAGGATGAATGAAGGCATTCACTGGATCGCGGTGCCGGTGCGTCACAGGGTTTCCAGCTGCGTGAACAGCACGCCCATGATCTCGCGTACCGAAGCTTGGCTGCTGCCGTCCCAGCGGATCTGGGCGAGCCGTTGCCCGTTTTCGTCTCCGACGGGCAGGACAAGGCGGCCGCCGGGCTTGAGCTGGCGGATCAGCGCCTCGGGGATTTCACGCGCTGCGGCGCTGACCAATATCGCGTCGAAGGGCGCCGCGTCCGCCCAGCCGCGCGTTCCGTCGCCCACCCGAAGGCTGATATTGGCATAGTCGAACTGCTCCAGAAGCGATGCCGCCGTGGCGATGAATTCCTCCACCACATCGACGCTCCAGACCTCTCCTGCCAGTTCGGCGAGCAGGGCGGTCTGATAGCCCAAGCCGGTGCCCACTTCGAGCACCTTGGAGGCGGGGGTGAGTTCGAGCATGTCGACCATCAGGGCCGACATGAAGGGCTGTGAGATCGTCTTGTCGAAGCCGATCGGCAGCGGGCGGTCCTGATAGGCCATCAGGGTGAACTGAAGCGGTACGAAATGGTGACGCGGTACCTTGAGCAGGGCGGCGCGAATCGGCGGGGCGGGGCGCAGATGCCCGATTTCCTCGCTCATCAGGTCATATTCGATCTCGATCACCTCGACCATGTGGCGGCGAAGGATGGACATATGCTCCTCGGTCAACTGCTTCATGCGGATGTGCCTTTGCTGCCTCTACAGAAACGCACGACGCGAGCCGTCGACGATCGACATTCCCGAGCGTGCACCTTCAGCTCGACCCGGCCCGATACCGCCGTGACGAAAGCGCCCGGGCGGTTCGAACTTGAAGGAGATCATGTCTCGGTGAGCACGGCCAAATGGGAGGAGCAAAAGACTGCAAGGGCCATCGATTCTGCCGGAAAGCCGGACGAAGCGTTGATCAGCGCGAATGGAACTTGCCATGATAGCCTTTGAGCTTCTGCTTGGCCTTCAGCTCGAGGCCATAGTCCGAGATCTTGCTCTTGCGGCGCTGGCCATGTTGGCCGGGGCTATAGGGGCGGGTATTGACCGGGCTCCTGGCGCGGCCCCAGATATGCTCAGCGATTCTGCGATCGAGCTTGTGCCTGGCGCCGTGCCGTTTCGACATGTGCCGCTCCCACGGATATCTGCCTGAAGTTTAGGTTTTCCCGAACTGATCACAGCCACATAGATTAAGACTCTGTTGCCGGATCGGCAGTGCGCCTTTCCAGGGGGTGATTGTTGCTGTGATGGCATGGATCGGTCACGAGCGGTGCGCGTTGTGCTCGCGATGAAAGCAATTCCTGCCGCGCTGACCATCGCCCTGCTTCCATTGGCATCCGGCGCACGCGCAGACCAGCTGTGGCTCGGCGTGTATCAGCACGATGTTACTATGTCCGAAACCAAGTTCGAAACCGGACAGGACATCAAGGCCGGATGGATCGGCGATCCCATCCAGTCGTTCCGATCAATCGGCCGGCCCGCGCCGCATCTGCTGGTTTCGAAAAGCCTGAACGGGGGAACCGACTATGTCGCTGCGGGACTCAACTGGACATTCGGAACGCGGGTCTATGTTCGGCCCGGGATCGGCGTTTCGGTCAACGACGGGCCATCGCGTGCCTATCGCGAGGGGCGGCGGGTTGATCTTGGTTCACCCGTCACCTTCGAGCCGGAATTGGCGCTGGGCTGGCGGGCCAACGAGCATATGTCTGTCGAGGCGTCCTGGATACACCTCAGCCACGCCACCATTTTCAGCCGGCAAAATCGCGGCATCGACAGCTTGGGCGTGCGCGCCTTGCTGACATTGCGATAATCGACTGGCTGCAACGGTCATTCCGGTAGCGTTTTACCGCGCAGTAATAAACGCCGTGTTAGGCATGCTTCCATCGCGGAAGGAATGCGGATGTTTTCATCAGAGGTTACCGTGTTGGAACATCGCCGCGGCGAGGAGCGGCTCCCCGCTGATGTGCGGGCGCGTTACGGCACCGGCGGCCGCCCTGAGCGTGCGCTGTGCCGCGTGCTCGACGTTACGACGCGCGGCGCCCGGCTGGAAGTGTTTTGCGACCTGCCGCGCGGTACCAAGATTACGCTGAAGCTGCCCAATGCCGACATCGTGCGCGCAAGCGTGATCTGGTCGAAGGATTTCGAAGCCGGTTGCAAGTTCATCGAACCGCTGAACGAGCGGGAACTGGCGTCGATCTTCATGAAGGGTCACGCCTGATCCGCCAACTTGTCTCGCAGTTGGTTCAGGTCCATCCAATAATCCGCGCGCGTCACACATCATCCAAATCGGAGGATTCGTTTCAGCGCCATCGTTGACACTGGCGAGACCCTGGGGCCAACCAAGGGGTCGGGGCATTAGGGATCGACCGGGGGCAGTTGGATGGCGCTTTATTCAGCATACACTCCAACTTCGCTGTTCACGCGCGCGATGTTCAATCTTGATGCAAGCGGGATCAGTGACTTCCGCRTCAATGGCCAGATCCGCGTCAGCGTGTCGGACGGATTTGCCACTGGACCCTACGCCCTCGGGCTCGACAATGAGGTCCCGTGGCAGTCTACCAATCTGTCCAACATTCAAGGAATCTTAGGAGTATTCCAGCAGTTCGCGAACCTGAACTTCGCCACGGTAGTCGACTACGATACGACCTCGATCAGTTCAATCGCCGATCCATCAAGCGTCGGCCCGTTCGATCTCTCCGATATCAACATCACGTTCTACCGCCCTTCCAATCCGGACATACTCGGCGAATCCGCCTTGGCCACGGACAGCTTTGGATACTCCGGTTCCCGGGGTGACATCTTTATAAATCCGGACTCGTCAATTTTTGGCGAAGATCTCTCCTTCGGCGAGTTCAGCAAGGTCAAGGAGGTCCTGATGCATGAGTTGGGACATTCTTTCGGCTTGTCCCACCCGTTTGTCTCATCGTTCGGCGTTGACCAAGTCACGTCCGACTTTTCAGCCCTTGTAAGCGCCGGCTTTCAGAAGCTGGGGTTTTCAATCACCAGCGGCGCTAGCCTGAACAAAGAATATTTCACCATCATGTCCTATGATGATGAACATGAGGACCCGTATCTCAACGCATATACTCCGATGATCTTGGATGTGATCGCTCTTCAACAGGTATATGGTGAAGGTTCTGGGACTAGTGGGGCGGGAAATGACATCATAGAAGCCGGGAATATTGGGTATCGTACGTATTTCGATAAGGGCGGAATTGACACGATCGAAGCCCAATTCTACGAGGATGGCGTCTACATCAACCTGGGTGTGTCCATCACCGGAGCTGATCATCTGGTAGGCATCGTCATGAGTCAGCTAGATGCTGAAACAACTATATTGAATGGGGGAAACCCTGACAGTCTACGTTGGCTTTATGGCGAATATGAAAATGCTAACGGCTCAGCTAGCGACGATCTTATCGTGGGCAATACGCTGAACAATGTTCTGATCGGACGAACGGGTAATGACTATCTCCTGGGTGATGACGGCTCCGATTCGCTTGGCGGCGATGACGGACACGACAATTTGTTCGGGGGAGCGGGTACGGATACGCTGGAGGGAGGCGCGGGTAATGACCATCTCTACGGTCAGAGCGCGAGCGGTGGCAGCGATGGCGCCGACAGCCTCTCAGGGGGCGGCGGCAGCGATTATCTCCAGGGCAATGCCGCGAATGACACGCTAGACGGAGGCGATGGTTCGGATCGCATCCAGGGCGGCCGCGACGATGATTTGATCCGCGGCAGCGGTGGCAATGACACTGCCAACGGGAACCTCGGCAACGACACGATCGACGGCGGTGACGGTAACGATTCGCTGCGGGGTGGGCAGGGCAATGACCTGGTCGTTGGCGGCATCGGCAACGATCTTCTGTCCGGAGATCTCGGCACCGACACCCTCACGGGGGGCGCAGGCTCAGACATCTTCATGGTGTCCGGCCAGGCATCGACCGTGGTCGCAGGCCCTGACCGCATCACCGACTTTGTCGACGGTACTGATCGCATCTCGGTGGGTTATACCCCCGCCATCGTGCTCACCGGAGCAGCGCGATCGAGTCTCATGGCTGCAGCTACGGCCGCACAGCAGCTGTTCGACGCTCGCGAAGGCAATGGAGAGATTGCTGTGCTGGGAGTCGGTACCGACACCTATGTGTTCTATTCCAGCAACGGCGGAGCGACGGCGGACTCAGCGATCCTTGTGGCAAATGTCGGATCGAGCGCCTTTAATGCTGCAGACTTTATTTAGCCCTCGGGGAAGTCTTCAATAGTCGATAAACGCTCGCTCTGGAGATGCCCAGTCGTTTGGCGATCTCAGTTGCTCCTACTTGATTGGCCCGTAGAGCTTCTATGCCGTTGACGGATATGTTCGGCGGCCAGCCGCAGTAGGTCCCGCGCTCCCTAGCCTTCTCGATCCCGTTACGCTGCCGCTCTCGTCTGATGTCGTTTTCGAACTCGGCAACCGCGCCGAGAATCGCGAGCGAGGCAGGATGCGGGCGATATAGGTCTTCTCGCCCTCATCATCGACGCTGCCGCCTGCGGGATCATCATCTTCCGCCGGGTCGTCGTCCTCCCTATCGGGATCATTGGCGACAGCGAGCAGGCTGATCGCCACCTCAATGAAGTCCTCGATCTGCTTGCGGTCCAAGCGAGACAGGATGCGCTCTACCGCGCTGGTGGCGGTTGGGATCTGGAATACGCTCGCCATTTCATGCCCTCCCGGACGCGGCGAGGCGGCGAATACCTGCGCGACGCCGGGATGTCTGCGTCGGTGAGCTTGACGTCCTTAAGGCTTGGTGACCCCTACGGGACTCGAACCCGTGTTTTCGCCGTGAGAGGGCGACGTCCTAGACCGCTAGACGAAGGGGCCGTGCGAGCGGAGCGGCGTCATTATGGGGCGGGGTGGGGCAAGTCAAGGCGGATCGGAAGCGAGCGCTTTCCATGCTCGAAAAGCGCTATTCCCGCTCCGTCATGCTTTCCGTGAATCTACGCACTGGCCTCCCCGGCCGGCACCGCTAAGCTCGGAGGATGGAGGCAGAGCTCATATGGCAGGACGAGGCGGAGAGCCTCATGCTGGTGCATGGCACCGGCGCCATCGGCGCGCTCGTCAGCCAGATTTCGGACGCGGTTCGCCTCTGTGACGATCAGGCGGTGCGCAAGCTGGACCATATGCTGCAATTGGTCGAAGCCCGGCTCGAAGAGCCCTGGCGCCTGCCTGCCGCCAGAGCGGATTAAAATGAACTCGGGCGGGCCGCATCACCTGCGGCCCGGACGTCACTGCAGATCAAAAGAAGCGCGACTCGACCCGGTTCTGGTTGAACGGGCCGAGCCTATCGCTCTGGCCGGTTGGAGCGCGATCAGGCGGCTGCCCGATCGCGCTCCTTCATCTCCTGATTGAGCATCTCGGCTAGCAGGAACGCCAGTTCGATGCTCTGGCCGGCGTTGAGCCGGGGATCGCAATGGGTGTGATAGCGATCGGCGAGATTCTCGTCGGTCACCGCCATGGCGCCGCCGGTGCATTCGGTGACGTTCTGGCCCGTCATCTCAGCATGAATGCCGCCGCCATGCGTGCCCTCGGCGCGATGGACCGCGAAAAAGCCGCGCACTTCGGCCAGGATGCGGTCGAACGGCCGGGTCTTGTAGCCGTTGCCCGCCTTGACGACGTTGCCGTGCATCGGGTCGCAGGACCACACCACCTGGCGGCCTTCACGCTTCACGGCGCGGACCAGCGTGGGCAGATGCTTCTCGATCTTGTCATGCCCATAGCGGGTGATCAGCGTGATGCGGCCCGGCTGGCGGCCAGGGTCGAGCGTGTCCAGCAGGCGCAGCAACACGTCGGGTTCGAGACTCGGACCACATTTGAGGCCGATCGGATTGCCGACGCCACGCAGGAATTCGACATGCGCCGAGCCCTCGAAGCGGGTGCGGTCGCCGATCCACAGGAAATGGGCCGAGCAATCGAAATAATTGCCGGTGAGGCTGTCCTCGCGGGTCAGCGCCTGCTCATAGGGGAGCAGCAGCGCTTCATGGCTGGTGTAGAACTGGGTGCCCTTGAGTTGCGGCACCGTCTCCGGATTGATCCCGCACGCGGCCATGAAGTCGAGCGCGTCGCCGATCCGGCTCGCCACCTCGCCATATTGTGCCGCCCAGGGGCTGCGGCCCATGAAGTCGAGCGTCCAGGCATGAACCTGGTGGAGATTGGCATAGCCGCCCTGGGCGAAGGCGCGCAGCAGGTTGAGCGTCGCGGCCGACTGGCTGTAGGCGCGGATCATGCGCCGCGGGTCCGGAGTACGGCCTGCGGCTTCGAAAGCGATGTCGTTGATGATGTCGCCGCGGTAGCTCGGCAGCGACACGTCGCCCTGCTCCTCGGTCGGCGTAGACCGCGGCTTGGCGAACTGGCCCGCCATGCGGCCGACCTTCACGATCGGCATTTTGGAAGCATAGGTCAGTACAACCGCCATCTGGAGGATGACGCGGAACGTGTCGCGGATGTTGTTGGGGTGGAACTCGGCGAAGCTCTCAGCGCAATCGCCCCCCTGCAGCAGGAAGGCCTTGCCGGCCGCGACCTCGGCCAGCGTCGCGGTCAGTTCGCGCGCCTCGCCCGCGAACACCAGCGGCGGATAGCTCGACAGTTCGTTCTCGGCCGCAGCCAATGCCGTCGCGTCCGGATAATCCGGCATCTGCACCGCTTTTTGTTGACGCCAGCTTTGGGGCGTCCAGTTCGTCGCCATTCCCAGTCCCACTTCCTTTTAGGGCGCTCCCAATGCGCGCGGGGCCCGCGAAAGGCAAGGGCAGGGTGGATTGGGGCAGCGCAAGATTAACTCGTCACGCGCTGGCAGGCAGCCGACCTCAGCGGTGCTGAACCTTCCAGCGCATATAGAGATTGGCGAAGATGCCGAGCAGGATCGCGCTGCCGATGCAGAGACCGATATAGGCGGCATGGGTCGGCAGATATTCGATCCAGAGAAAGCCCGCCGCATAGCTGAGCGCTACGCACACGACGAAAGTCTGCAGCGAATTGGACCCGATTATCGCAAACTGCCGCATCAGCCATAGCCGCTGCAGGCGCGGCCACATCCACAATATGCTCATGATCAGCCAGCAGACCGACATCGCGTGCGCCACCCGGATCGGCCCGATCCTGATCTTGCTCTGGTACAGGACCTCGAACGAGAACCAGCCCTGGGCCAGGAACAATATGGTAAGCCCCGCGAAGATCAGGACCGGCGGCACCAGCCAGCGCCAGTCGCCTTCTGCCCGCCGCTCCATTCTCGCCAGCAGCCGGTAGCGGCCGGCTGTCATCGCGCCGAAGAACAGCAACTGCCAGGATGCAGGGTTGAAGTTCCACAGCCAGTCGCCGACCGGCGAGCCGCCAATGATGTTGAACCAGGCATTCTCATGCGCGAACCAGTAGAGCCCGATCGAGGCGAGCAGCCCGAGTAGGACATGGATCCGCAGCAGCAGTGCGAAGATCGGCGCGGTGGCGAGCAGCGCCATATAGGTGACGAGAATCTCCAGGCAGTAAGGCTGGATGTAGAGGATTAGGAAGTCGATCAAGGAGGCCGGCCCGCGCTGGATGAACCAGCTGTAGAAGCTCAGCCGGGCCAGGTCGGCGGATTCGATGCACAGCGGCAGCAGCACCAGGAACAGGCCGAGATTATAGACATAGAGCTTGCCGGCCCGTGGCCATACCTTCGCGGCGAATCCGCGTAGCGTCACGTCCCGGTCAGCACGCAGATAGACAGCGCCGACCAGATAGCCGGACAGCAGGAAAAACACTTCGGCCGCGCTGGAAAAGCCCCATAGCGTCAGCGTCGGGAACTGCATCCCGACCATGTGCATCCGGTCGGTGAACCCGGTTATGTGGTTGATCGTAATGGTGATCAGCGCCAGTCCGCGCAATATGTCGATGCTGGAGTCGCGCTGGCTCGGGCGCGGCCCGCCGGTCTGACTGGAATCGATGGAAGTCACGCCGCGGCCTTACTGCGCGCGCGGAAAAATACAATGTGGACGCATGCCATGTCGCTGTTCATTGATCATGAAGATGGGCGGGCCCATATAGGTGCCAAGCGATGCGCCTGGCGGCGCTCCGATCGGAGAATACATGACTGAGAATCTGCCCGTATTGCCATTGCGCGATATCGTCGTTTTCCCCCACATGATCGTGCCGCTGTTCGTTGGACGCGAGAAATCGGTGGCCGCGCTGGAAAGCGCGATGGCCGCCGACAAGTCTATTTTCCTGGTCGCCCAGCTTGATCCGGCGGAGGACGATCCCGATCGAGACGCGCTCTACGACCTGGGCGTGGTGGCGACCGTTCTCCAACTCCTCAAGCTGCCGGACGGCACCGTGCGCGTCCTGGTCGAAGGCAAGCAGCGCGCGCGCCTGGACGAGCTGTCGAGCGGAGAGTCGCATCTCACCGCGACCGTCGAGCTGATCGAGGAAGCCGAGGCCGAAGGTACCGAAGTGTCGGCGCTGATGCGGTCGGTGATCGACCAGTTCGAGAACTACGCACGCCTCAACAAGAAGCTGCCGGCGGAGACGTCGGTCCAGCTCGGCCAGATCGAAGACGCCGCCAAGCTCGCGGATGCGGTCGCCGCGAACATCTCGATCAAGGTATCGGACAAGCAGGCGCTGCTTGTCGAACTCGATCCCGCCAAGCGGCTCGAAATGGCGTTCGCCCTGATGGAGGGCGAACTGGGTGTGCTCCAGGTCGAGAAGAAGATCCGCAGCCGCGTGAAGCGGCAGATGGAGAAGACCCAGCGCGAATATTATCTCAACGAGCAGCTCAAGGCGATCCAGCGTGAACTGGGCAACGGCGAGGGCGAGGACGCCGGCGACGAACTGGCGGAACTTGCCGGCAAGATCGCCAAGCTCAAGCTGTCCAAGGAGGCTCGCGGCAAGGCCAATGCCGAGCTGAAGAAGCTGCGGACAATGGCGCCGATGTCTGCAGAGGCCACCGTCGTGCGCAACTATCTCGATGTGCTGCTTGGCCTGCCCTGGGGCAAGAAGTCGAAGCTCAAGAAGGACATCGCGGCGGCGCAGGCGGTGCTCGATGCCGATCATCATGGCCTCGAAAAGGTCAAGGATCGCATCGTCGAATATCTCGCCGTGCAGGCGCGCACCAACAAGCTCAAGGGGCCGATCCTGTGCCTCGTCGGTCCTCCCGGCGTCGGCAAGACCTCGCTCGGCCGCTCGATCGCCAAGGCAACCGGCCGCGAATTCGTCCGCCAGTCGCTCGGTGGCGTGCGCGACGAAGCCGAAATCCGCGGCCATCGCCGCACCTATATCGGCTCGCTGCCGGGCAAGATCGTGACCAACCTGAAGAAGGCCGGCGCCTCGAACCCGCTGTTCCTGCTCGATGAGATCGACAAGCTTGGCCAGGATTTCCGCGGCGATCCGGCGTCGGCGTTGCTCGAGGTGCTCGATCCGGAGCAGAACAGCCGCTTCCAGGATCATTATCTGGAGATCGATATCGATCTTTCGGATGTGATGTTCGTGTGCACCGCGAACAGCCTGAATCTGCCGCAGCCATTGCTCGATCGCATGGAGATCATCCGGCTCGAAGGCTATACCGAGGATGAGAAGGTCGAGATCGCCAAGGCGCATCTGCTCGACAAGCAGATCGAGGCGCATGGCCTGAAACCCGCCGAGTTCGAGCTCACCGACGAGGGCCTGCGCGACCTGATCCGCTATTATACCCGCGAGGCCGGCGTCCGCACGCTCGAACGCGAGATCGCGAAGCTGGCACGCAAGAGCCTGCGCAGGATCCTGGAAGGCAAGGAGAGCCGGGTGGTGATCACGCCGGATAACCTGTCCGACTTCGCCGGCGTGCGGAAGTTCCGCTTCGGCATTGGCGAGGAAGAGGACCAGGTGGGCGCTGTCACCGGGCTTGCCTGGACCGAGGTCGGCGGCGAGCTACTGACGATCGAGGCGGTGACGGTCACCGGCAAGGGCGGCATCAGCACCACCGGTAAGCTTGGCGATGTGATGAAGGAAAGCGTCCAGGCGGCGTTCAGCTTCGTCAAGGCGCGCGCGCCGGCCTACGGCATCAAGCCGAGCCTGATCGGCCGCAAGGACATCCATATCCATTTGCCCGAGGGCGCGGTTCCGAAAGATGGCCCTTCGGCGGGCATCGGTATCACCACCGCCATCGTCTCGACCTTGACCGGTATCCCGGTGCGCAAGGAGATCGCGATGACCGGCGAGGTGACGCTGCGCGGCCGGGTGCTGCCGATCGGCGGCCTCAAGGAGAAACTACTGGCGGCGCTGCGCGGCGGCATCACCACCGTTCTCATCCCCAAGGAGAATGAAAAGGATCTTGTCGAGATCCCGGCCAATATCCGCGAGGGGCTGACGATCATCCCGGTGAGCCATGTCGATGAAGTGCTGGCGCTGGCCCTGGCGGGCAAGCTTACGGCGATCGACTGGACCGAGGCGGACGAGTTGGCTCTCACCCTTCGGGGCGCAACCAGCCCCGACGGGACGGAAGTCGCCGTCCGTCACTGACCGGTGGCAGCGAAGCGGCCAAGTGGAATGCCGAGCCGCTTCACTGCCCGGTCAGAAATGTCCCTTGGCCCGGAAGCTGTAAAAGCCTGACCGGCTGACGATGATATGGTCGAGCAGGCGGATATCGAAGAGCTTCGCCGCCGCGAAAATCGCGCGGGTAACGGCCATATCGCAGTTGCTTGGCGTGGAATCGCCAGAGGGATGGTTATGGGCCAGGATCATGCCTGTGGCGCCGATGTCCAGCGCCTGACGCACCAGCTCGCGAGGCGCCAGACTGACCCTGTCGACGGTGCCATAGGCGACGACATCGTCGCGTATCAGCCCGTTCTTGGCGTCGAGGTGGAGTATGCGCGCCTGTTCGACAGGCATATGGGCCATATGCGCGAAGAGATATTGTTGAACAGCGCGATCGTCTCCGAGGATCGTGCGTTGCCGGATTTCCTGGCCTAGCGAATGCAGCAGAAGCTGCCGGGCGGCCAGCAACAACTCGACGACGTGGGTGGCATCCGGCAGAGCCCGTTTCAGCCGCTCCGGACTTGCGGACAGGGCCGAGGAGGATGTGCCGAATTCGGCGATGAGCCGGTCGGCCAGTCGCGCGGCCCCAGGGCGTTCGACCGTATGGATCAATCGGTGAAGAAGGTCTCGCCCCTCTTGCGCCGATGATGGCGCCACGTCGCGCAGGCCAATGTGGCGAGCATCGGATAGACCCACATGGCTATCGCATTCGCATATGCCCACGGAATGACATGCGGGACATAAGGCGCGAAATGAGTGAGGGCCGTGAGTCCCTGCATTGCCGTAAGCCATAGTGGCCAATATTTTTCCGTCGTCATCGAAAGGCAGAGCAGAACCACGAAAAACGAGCCGTCGACCATGAAGACCGGCAACTCCATGTGGCGAAACCGCAAGGCCACCGAGCTCACGAAGAGCAAGCTCAAATAGGTCATGGCTATGATGCCGACAGCCGCTATCCGCTCAGCCTTGCCACCTCGAAGCAAGGCGTAGCCGCAAACGGCCCACATCAGGGCGCCATAGATTAGTTGCCGGGTCACCCGCTAAGCCCATCACGGCCAGGGGCCTGACGTCAAGGGGTGACCCGTCATCTCACGCTGCGCGCAGCGGCGCGACCTCGCGATCGTCGATTACCGGCGGGGCCGGGATCTTGTCACCGCCGGCGACCACCGGCAGGTTGAACTTGCGCTGGACCACCGCGAGCTGCCGATGGCCTTCCACGACCTGTCCCCGCGCAGCGATGATGGTCGAAAGCGAACCAAATAAGTTGGAGAAGGCGCCCTGCGCCACCTCCATGGCAAAGTTGCCATCGAGGCGCGCCATCGGCAGTTCCGCCGCGAGCATGGCACCCCTGTTGGCTGCGATGTCTAGCGCACGCTCATATTCCTCGAGCGCGGCATAGACGCGTAGCGTCGCATCATCACGGTTCTTGGACATAATTCTCCCCATGCGCCGGATAGGGCGCCTCAGATCGATTGCAGGGATGTCTAGCGCTTCAGCGCCAGGACAATATTCGACAGAGCAGCGAAGCCAGAGAGTAGCGCGCCGGTTCCCAAGCCAATTCCGATGATCAACACTGCGATCCAGAACAGGCGTTGGGCGATCGTCAGATCGTTGCGTGGTTTCCCTCTGGTAGGCACGGGCAGCGGGAAATCTATGAAGGTTGCTTCGCCGTAGGTCAGGTAGGGAACCTGATCCTCTCGAAGCGCGCTCATGGCATCTCCATGCCCGTTACCGACCGAAGCCGGTGACTGCATGATGAGCGTTTCGGACCGCGAGGCAACGGAGTGCGGTTGACTAGTCAACCGCTGACTAGGCTCCTCGCGCTCGAAGGAATCCAGCAATCGCGCGGCTTCGAGGCGATTGCTCACCCCCAGGGTCTGGATCGCGCTACGGAAATGATTGTCCACGGTCATCGGCGAAATGCCGAGTTCGCGGCCGATTTCCTTTGACTGCTTGTGCTGAAGGACCAAGCGCAGACAGTCGCGCTGCCGCGCGGTCAACTTGGTGATGGCCTCATGTCCCATGCGCTGAAATTACTCGATCGCTCCGCCAAGTCGATGCGAATCTGAACAGCTTTATACTTTCGGATGATCCGTGGCGGGACGACAGGGGGCGAATCGGCCCTCCCAGCCCCTTGTCTTCAGTCGATGGGATAGCTGATTGCGAGCACTTCATGTTCCCTGGTGCCGGCCGGTAGCGTCACGCGCCGGACGTCTCCGACCGCAGCACCTTTCAGCGCATGGGCAAGAGGGGAGCGCCAGCTGATCCGACCTTGACTGGCATCGGCTTCGTCCTCGCCGACCAGCGTAAGCACCCGCTCGACATCGTCGTCATCGACGATGGTCACCGTCGCGCCGAAGAAGACCCTGCTGCGATCGGCCTGGCGGGCTGGGTCAACCACCTTCGCCGATTTCATTCGCCGCGAGAGATGGCCAAGCTCGCGATCGATTTCGCGCAGCTTCTTGCGGCCATAGATATAATCCCCGTTTTCGGATCGGTCGCCGTTGCCGGCGGCCCAGCTTATCACCTCGACCAGCGCCGGCCGCTCGGTGCCGAACAACAACTCGTAACGCTCGCGCATCGCCGCGAAGCCCTCTGGCGTGATATAGTTGACGCGCTCCTCGGTCACCGCTCGCGCCGCTGGTTGAGGACCTCATAAGCCATCACCGCGGTTGCCACCGCCGCGTTCAGGCTGTCGGCCTTCCCCAGCATCGGCATCTTCACCAGCAGGTCGCATTCGGTTTCATATTCGGCCGGCAGCCCCTGCGCTTCGTTGCCGACAAGGATGAAGGTCGGGGCCGCATAACTGGGCGCCTGATAATCCTGGGCGGCCTTGAGGCTGGTTCCGACGAGCTGTCCTGGGCCGGCGCGCAGCCATGCCAGGAAGTCGGGCCAGCGCGCCGTCGCGATCCGCTGGGTGAAC
This sequence comes from Rhizorhabdus sp. P4_G5, assembly GCF_056401065.1. Classification (NCBI taxonomy): domain Bacteria; kingdom Pseudomonadati; phylum Pseudomonadota; class Alphaproteobacteria; order Sphingomonadales; family Rhizorhabdaceae; genus Rhizorhabdus; species Rhizorhabdus sp. P4_G5. The sequence continues at coordinate 147,858 of NZ_JBFUKB010000001.1, forward strand.
AGCGCTCCCATCGTCGCCCGTACGGCCTCGACCGAGAAGGGGTCAACGCAATCGTCCACAAGGATGAGTCCACCGGCTCCCACGGCGTCGCCGGTGCGCAGGATCGTTCCGAGATTCCCTGGGTCGCGCAGCGACTGCGCGACGATCCAGATATCGGCGGCGCTACGGTCTAGCCGGTCCAGCGTGGTATCGAACTCCCGATACACACCGATGACTGTCTGCGGATTGTCCTTGCCCGACAGCTTGGCGAGAATGTCGCGATCGGTCTCGATCGCGTCGCCGCCGGCTTGTTCGACCAGACCGATCAGCCGCTGCGTCATCGGATGTCCAGCGCCATCCTTGGTGAAGAAGATCATCTCCGGAAGGGTGCCGCTGTCGGCGGCCTCGGTCAGAATGCGCAATCCTTCGGCGAGGAACAGCCCCGCTTCACGGCGATGCCGCTTCTCGCGCAGCGAACGCACGCGTTTGACCAACGGGTTGGAAAAGGCGGTGATCTGGCGGGGCAGGGTGAAGACTCTCGGCTGATGTTCCGCGCATCTCGAGCAAAGTCGAGGAGCGCCGTTCTGGCGAAACATGTCTCGACTGCGCTCGGTACGAGCGCAACCTAAGTTGCTATTCCTCGCCGAACTTGCCCTCGACGAGTTCGACCAGCGCGCTCAGCGCCTTTTCCGCACCGTCGCCACGAGCCGAGATGATGACGCTGTCGCCCTTCGCGGCGCCCAGCATCATCAGCCCCATGATCGAGGTGCCCGCGACCTTGGAACCGTCCTTCTCGACCTCGACATCGGCACTGTGCGAACTCGCCAGCGTCACGAACTTGGCGCTCGCCCGGGCATGCAAGCCGCGGATATTGGTAATCTTGACCTCACGCTGGAGCGTCATGCAGCAGCTTCCCCCAGCACTTCGGATGCAACCGATATATATTTACGCCCTGCGTCGCGTGCTGCTGCGACTGCAGCCTTTATGTTCATCATCTTTCGCGCGCCTTCAAGGCGAATCAACATCGGCAGGTTGATTCCCGCGATAACCTCGATCCTTCCCGGCTCCATCAGCGAAATGGCGAGATTGGACGGTGTGCCACCGAACAGGTCGGTGAGCAGAATGACGCCGGATCCGTCGTCCACCGACTTGACCGCGCGCGCGATGTCGGCGCGGCGGCCTTCCATGTCGTCGTCCGGACCTATGCAGATCGCCTCAATGGCAGTTTGCGGCCCCACGACATGTTCCATCGCGGTAACGAATTCGGCCGCAAGACGACCGTGAGTAACGAGCACCAATCCGATCATTCGACTAACAACCCAATGGTCACGATCCTAAGCCTGGCAAGGTGCTCTCCCCGACGTCCGGCTTCGGCTGAGCCAGATCGCGGTGGCGAACCGTGGGCGAAAATCCCGCCTCGCGCAACCGCATTGCGAGCGATTCCGCGAAATGCACCGATCGGTGCTTCCCGCCGGTGCAGCCTATCGCGACAGTGATGTAATTCTTTCCCTCCGCCTCATAGCGTGGGAGAAGCAGCAGGATCAGCTCCTCAATCCGCGCCTTGGCCTCGGAATAGACGGGGTCGCCGGCGATATAGGCGGCCACCTCCGTGTCGAGCCCGGTGCGAGGCTTGAGCTCCGCGACCCAGTGCGGATTACGCAGGAAGCGCATGTCGAACATCAGGTCGGCGTCGCGGGGAACGCCGCGTGAAAAGGCGAAGGACATCACCGTCAGCGTAGCGCTGCCCGGACCAGACTTGCCGAAGCGCTGGCGCAGCAAGGCCTGCAAGTCGTTGGTCGAGCGCCGGCTAGTCTCGACCAGCTCGTCGGCAGCCTCGCGCAGCGGCGCGAGCAACTCGCGTTCGTAGATGATCCCATCCTCCACGGGACGGTCCTGTGCGAGCGGGTGCCGGCTGCGGGTTTCCGAATATCGGCGGCTAAGCTCTGCGCCTGAACAGTCCAGGAACAGAATTGAGGTATCGCGCCCATCGTCGCGCAGCGACTGTGCCCGGCGGACGATCCGGTGACTGTCGAAGTCGCGCGTACGGCTGTCGATACCCACCGCCAATGGACGATGGTCGTCGACGCTGCCTTCCGGCGGGCTGGCGGCAAGCAGCCTGTCGAGCAGTGACACGGGAAGATTGTCGACCGTTTCCCAGCCCATGTCCTCGAGCGCCTTGAGGGCGGTTTTCTTGCCCGCCCCCGACATTCCCGTGACGAACAGGATGCGGCGCGGACCCGGCGACACTCTCATGGCCTCGCGTCCAGTCCGAACATCCGGAGCGCCTGTTCGGCCTTGATCGGTGCCGATGCCTCCAAGGCGGCGAAAGCGAGGACCGGGACGGCGATCCCGCAAAGCATATCGGTCGGCAGAGTTTCGCCGGCCATCCGTGCGGGGACGGTGTCGAGGTCAAGCATCAGCGCCACCGGACCTTCTCCGCCAAAACCTATATCGACGAGACCGATGCCTCGAATCTCGATCCGTCCGGCAATCTGGGACGGTGAGCTCGCATATAGGATCCCGCCGCGCGCCTCGAGCCCGGTATAGTCGTCCGCAATGAGCAGCGCACCGCGGTCGATCAGGCGCAGCGCCAGGTCGGATTTGCCGCTGCCCGACTGGCCGGACAACAGCAGCACGCGGCCGTCTATCAGGACGCTGGTCGCGTGCAGCGGATTGGTGTGCGGCACGGCTCATCGGCTCCAGGCGGGCAGGCGAATGACGAATCGCGCGCCAGAGGGGGCATTGTCCCGGTCGGTAGCCATGATCGTGCCGTTATGCCCTTCGACTATCGCCTTCGCGATGGCGAGGCCGAGCCCGCTATGCCGGCCGAACTCCTCGCCGTCCGGGCGATCGCTGTGGAATCGGTTGAAGATCGCCTCGCGCGCCTCGGGCGGCACGCCGGGCCCCTCATCCTCTACCCGGATCACCACATCATCGCCATCGCGGGTGGCTGCAACCTGAACGAGCCCCTGGGGTGGGGAGAAAGATACTGCGTTTTCAACGAGGTTCTCGACGACTCGGGTAAGGCGCGAGCCATCTCCGAACACCACTGCCGTCCCCCGGTGCGGCCGCGCGAAGGCGACGCGAACATTGCCGTTGCGGCCACGTTCCTCGCGCGTCGTCAGCAGCCCTTCGATCATGATGCCGAGGTCGATCGACTCGAATCGGGCCCGGGCCAGCTCGGCGTCGACCCGCGACGCTTCGGCAATGTCGGTGATCAGCCGGTCCAGCCGCCCGACATCATCGCGGATCACGTCGATCAGCTGCTTCTGCAGGGCAGGGTCCTGCACGAGCCCGAGACTGTCGACCGCAGAACGCAGCGAGGCGAGCGGGTTCTTGAGCTCGTGGGTGACATCGGCGGCAAACGCCTCGGTCGCGTCGATCCGCTGCCGAATCGCCAGGCTCATGTCGGACAAGGCCCTGGCGAGAGTGCCGATCTCGTCGCGGCGGTCGGGCAGGCGGGGAACCTGCACTTCGCGCGCGCGGCCGAGCCGCACGCGGTGCGCAGCCAAAGCGAGACGGCGCAACGGGCGGACGATGGTGCGGGCCAGGAACAGCGACAGGCTGACCGACACCAGTACCACGAGCAGCAGGACCACGCTCAACCGCAGCCGTTCCGCGCGCACGATACGGGTGATGTCGCGCTGGTTCTCGGTCGACAGCAGCACATTGCCGCCGCCATCCGGCCCTTGCACATCGATCGCGGCAATGATCATGGGCGTGCGGTCTGGCGCGCGCTGCACGTCGGTCACGATGTTGCGGCTTCGCACGGCCTCGATCGCCTGGGGCCAGGCGGCCAGCGTGTCGACCTGAGGCTCGCGGTAGTGGCGGGGGCGATCAGCCCCCACGACGACATCGATCGACCGATCGAGGAAGCGCGCGGCGCGTTTCTGCCATTCCTCCAGCGTCGGATCGCGCAGCTGATAGGTGGGACCGGAGATCGCCCAGCTGTCGAAAGTGGCAGGAACCTTGGCAGCGCGGGCGCGGCGCGACGGGTAATGATAGACGCGCAGCCTGGTGTCGGTGACGGTCCCCAGCTTGGCGAGAAGCGCCGGCCGGCCACCGGGAGGCGTCACCGAATAGGCTTCGGCGATCAGCCGCACCTGGGTCGCCGTCTCCTCGAGCCTGGCGTCGATCAGCTGCGATCGGTAGCTGTCGAGATAGAAGAAGCCGCCGGCCAGCATGGCCAGCGCGAAGATGTTGACGGCCAGGATTCGCGTGGTGAGCGACGTCCGTGCGGCGGCTTCGGGAGTGCCCAGCGCGCTGTCATTCCTCGGCAAAGCGGTAGCCCACGCCATAGAGGGTCTCGATTGCCTTGAAGTCGTTGTCGACCTGCCGGAATTTGCGGCGCAGGCGTTTGATGTGGCTGTCGATCGTGCGATCGTCGACATAGACATCGTCCTGATAGGCGGTGTCCATCAGCTGGTCGCGCGATTTGACGAAACCGGGCCGTTGCGCAAGCGCTTCCAGGATGAGGAATTCAGTGACGGTCAGCGTCACGTCCTGCCGGTTCCACTGGACCCGGTGCCGGGCGGGATCCATCTCGAGCCGCCCGCGCACGATCTTCTCGGCCGGCGGCGCATCGGGCTGGTCCTCGGCTTCGGCGCGAGCCTCGGTGCGCCGCAATATCGCGCGGATCCGCGCGATCAGGAGCCGCTGCGAGAAGGGCTTTGTGATATAGTCGTCGGCGCCCATGGCGAGACCCAGCGCCTCGTCGAGCTCGTCGTCCTTCGAGGTAAGGAAGATCGTCGGGATGCTGCTCTTCTCGCGGAGGCGCCGCAGCAATTCCATGCCATCCATGCGCGGCATCTTGATATCCAGCACGGCAAGATCCGGTGGATTGTCGAGCAGGGCCTTCAGCGCGGCTTCGCCGTCGGAATAGACCCGCACGCTGAATCCTTCGGATTGCAGCGCGATCGAGACCGAAGTGAGGATGTTACGATCGTCATCGACCAGAGCGATGGTAGGCGACATGGGCCGGATGGCCTCCCCGAGAAAATGGGCGAAAGGAATTGGCCTACACGCCATGGCCCGGAAACTGTGCACCCTGACTAGCCTAGCCCTTATGCGCGTTCAACTATGCCGCGCACACTCTTTACGATCAGCCGCTTTGAAACTATGCGCGAGAGAAACAGCTAAAGGCGCGGATGAGGCTCGATCGACGAGTTCGAGCCCCATAGACGCACCCAATCATTAGGAGGGCGGCCGCCCGTTGCGGTCTAACCCGTATAGGAGAACAATGTGCCTAAGCTCCCGCCCGCCTTTGGCCTCGACAAGCAGGGTCTTGATGTCGACGCTCAGCTTCACTGGAACCTCGGAACCGCACCGCTCGTAGAGCTGGCCATCCAGCGTGGCGAGGGCCTTCTTGCCAAGGACGGCCCGCTGGTGGTCAAGACCGGTGCCCATACCGGGCGTTCGGCGAACGACAAGTTCATCGTCCGCGACGCCGAGACCGAAGACACCGTGTGGTGGGGCAAGACCAACAAGGGCATGACGCCCGAGCATTTCGCGGCGTTGAAGGCCGATTTCCTGGCCCATCTCAAGACGAAGGACATGCTGTTCGCGCAGGACCTGTTCGGCGGATCGCAGCCGGCGCATCGCGTCAATGTCCGCGTGATCACCGAGTTCGCCTGGCACAGCCTGTTCATCCGCACCCTGCTGGTGCGCCCGCAAGCGGCCCAACTGGCATCGTTCGTGCCCGAGTTCACGATCATCGATCTGCCGAGCTTCGTCGCCGATCCGGCGCGCCACGGCTCGCGCAGCGAAACCGTGATCGCCGTCAATTTCACCGAGAAGCTGATCCTGATCGGCGGCACCCGCTATGCTGGTGAGATGAAGAAGTCGGTATTCGGCATCCTCAACTACAAGCTGCCGGTGAACGGCGTGATGCCGATGCACTGTTCGGCGAATATCGGCCCGAAGGGCGATACCGCGGTGTTCTTCGGCCTGTCAGGCACCGGCAAGACGACCTTGTCGGCCGATGCCAGCCGCACCCTGATCGGGGATGACGAGCATGGCTGGTCGGATGAGGCGGTCTTCAACTTCGAAGGCGGCTGCTATGCCAAGATGATAAATCTCTCGCCGGAAGCCGAGCCGGAGATCTATGCGACCTCGAAGCGCTTCGGCACGGTGCTCGAAAATGTCGTGATCGATCCCGAAACGCGCGAACTCGACTTCAACGACAGCAGCCTGGCCGAGAACAGCCGCGGCTCCTATCCGATCGATTTCATTCCCAATGCCTCGAAGGATAATCTCGGTCCGGTCCCGAAGAACATCATCTTCCTCACCGCCGACGCCTATGGCGTGCTCCCTCCGATTGCGAAGCTGACCCCGGATCAGGCGATGTACCATTTCCTGTCAGGCTACACCGCCCGCGTCGCTGGCACCGAAATCGGCGTGACCGAGCCGTCGGCGACCTTTTCGACCTGCTTCGGCGCCCCGTTCATGCCGCGCCATCCCTCGGTCTATGGCAACCTGCTGAAGGAGCGCATCGCCAAGGGCGGGGTCGACTGCTGGCTGGTCAACACTGGCTGGACCGGCGGCAAATACGGCGTCGGCAATCGCATGCCGATCAAGGCCACCCGCGCGCTGCTCAACGCTGCGCTCGACGGCAGCCTGAACGATGCCGAGTTCGTCACCGATCCCAATTTCGGGTTCAAGGTGCCGCTCGCGGTCGCCGGTGTCGACAGCAAGATCCTTCAGCCCCGGGACACCTGGGCGGACAAGGCCGATTATGACGCGACCGCGCGGAAGCTGGTCGGCCAATTCATCGAGAATTTCGCGGAATTCGCGGACCATGTCGACGAAGGCGTTCGTCAGGCGGCGCCGAAGGCGGCCTGACGCAAGTCCGGAAAGGGCCGGCGGCCTTCAGGAGGGCGCCCCAGCTTCGGCCGGGGCGCCCTTCTTGCATTTGAGGGACAGGAAATGACGATGTTCGAAGCGCCGCGGCTGTTCGGAGACGAGCGCGAGATCCGTCGCATCGGCCTGGGCCTGCTCGATCGCAGCTTGCCGAAGGAGCAGTGGACGCATGAGGCGCACCTGGCGGCATGCCTGTGGATCCTGACCGAACGCCCCGACATCCTGCCGGAACGCGACATGCGCGAGATCATAAGCGGCTATAATGCAGCTATGGGCGGCGTGAACGACGACAGCAGCGGCTATCATGACACGATCACCCACTGCTTCATCGCCGGCGTCAGGAGATGGTTGGATCGCACCGACGCGCCCTCGCTGCTCGAGCGGGTCAACGGGCTGCTGCTGGCACCGGAGGGGCAGCGCGACTGGCCTCTGCACTTCTACGATCGCGAAACGCTGTTTTCGGTCGAAGCGAGGCGCGGAAAAATCGCTCCGGACGTGAAATATTTACCATGAATCTCCTACTAAAAATTAAGGCGGCGGCCCTTAAACCGATCAGGAAATCTCCTGGGCGGATGCAATGTACGAATCCAAACCACCTTCGTCTGGCGGCCGGAAGGGCTGGAGCCTCGACGCCCTGTTCGGGCGCTCCGTCGAGCAAGCCGCGGCGACCCCGTCACCGCTGATCGCTCCGGCGCTAGAACCTGCCCCGGCGGCCACCGACATCTTCTCCCGCATTGGCGGGTTCCTGCGCGCGCATCGGCTCGATCCGACGCCGATCAACTATGATCTCGCCTATAAATATCTGAGCGGCAACGATCCGACGCTGGTCGCCTCGGTTGACACCGCGATCGTGCGCGACGGCCTTCTTCGCCCCGAAGTGGCGGAGCAGATCGCCGAGGCTGCCGCTAACCAAGTCTCCTCCGAACTGGTCGGGAAGCTGATCGACCAGGCACACCAGAGCATGACGCTGGCAGCCAGCCTCGTCGGCCAGTCGCGGACCGACGTGAAGGTTTTCGGCACAGCCCTCGACAAGGGGGCGTCCGCAATCGACGCTGGCGGCGAATCTGCCGCAAGGGCGCTGGAGCTGATGGTCGAGCTGACGCGCACGATGATCGGCAAGACCCAGGATGCAGAGCGCCGTCTCGCCGACATGGGCGCGCAGATGGAATCCTTGCAGGGCGACCTGGCCGAGGCGCAGGCCGTGGCCGAGAGCGATCCGCTGACCGGGCTCGCGAATCGCCGGGCCTTCCAGTCCCGTCTCGCCCGCGCGATGACGCAGGCCCAGGCGGAGAATTATCCGTTATCGGTGGCGTTCTGCGACATCGATCATTTCAAGTCGATCAACGACAACCACGGCCATGACACCGGCGATCGGATCCTCAAGATGGTCGCGGATGCCTTGTCGGAAGGTGCGGGAGAGGATGCCTTTGTCGGACGCTTTGGCGGTGAGGAGTTCCTGATCCTGTTCGACGGCATCATGGCGCGCCGTGCGGCGATGCGCGTCGACGAGATTCGCGACGAGCTATCTGGCCGCCATCTGGTTTCGAGGACGACGGGCGAACCCCTGGGTACCGTCACCTTCTCGGCCGGGATCGCGCAACTCCTGCCCGGGGAAGCCGATGGCGACATGCTGCGGCGTGCCGACGAGGCGCTTTACAACGCCAAGAACAGCGGGCGGAACCGCGTTATCATCCACGGAGAAGATTGACGGAGCCCTTGCTCAGCCCTTCGATCGCCGGGCGCGGGACATCCGCCTCCGCCCGGTGTTCGAAGGCGAAAGCGAACAACCCGCTGGTTATCCCCGCGCTCTCACCATATATGGCCTCGAATCCTTCACCACCTCGCTGGGATTCGACTTCATGGACATCAGCCTCGGCCTTACCTTCGACGACGTGCTTCTCCGGCCCGCCGAGTCCGAAGTCCTGCCGAGCCAGGCCGATACCGCCACGCAGGTAACGAAATCGATTCGCCTTAATATCCCGGTGCTGTCCTCGGCGATGGACACCGTTACCGAGGCCGATATGGCGATCGTGATGGCCCAGCTCGGCGGCCTCGGCGTGCTCCACCGCAACCTCACCGTGGAAGAGCAGGCCGCCGCGGTCCGTGCGGTCAAGCGGTTCGAATCGGGGATGGTGGTCAACCCTATCACGATGCGCCCGGAGCAGAGCCTCGCCGAGGCGCTTGAACTGATGGCGCGGCACAAGATTTCCGGCATTCCAGTGGTCGAGGCGAGCGGCAAGCTGCTCGGAATCCTCACCAACCGCGACGTGCGGTTCGCGGAGAATCCCAAGCAGCCGGTCGCCGAGCTCATGACCAGCCAGAATCTGGCGGTGGTCCGCACCGGCGTGTCGCAGGAAGAGGCGCGCCGGACCCTGCACCAGCGCCGCATCGAAAAGCTGCTGGTGGTTGACGACAGCTATCATTGCGTCGGCCTGATCACGGTCAAGGATATCGAGAAGGCGGTGAATTACCCCAGCGCCACCAAGGATGGCACGGGGCGGTTGCGCGTCGCGGCCGCGACGACGGTCGGCGACAAGGGTTTCGAGCGCACCGAGGCGCTGGTCGACGCAGAATGCGACCTGATCGTCATCGATACCGCGCATGGCCATAACCGCGACGTCGCCCGCGCGGTCGAGCGGGTGAAGCGACTCTCCAACTCGGTCCAGGTGATCGCGGGCAACGTCGCCACGGCGGAGGCCACGCGCGCGCTGATCGACGCCGGCGCCGATGGCATCAAGGTGGGCATTGGCCCCGGTTCGATCTGCACGACACGGGTGGTCGCGGGCGTTGGCGTGCCGCAGCTCACCGCAGTCATGGAGTCCGCCGAAGAGGCCGCGAAGTCGGGCATCCCGATCATCGCCGATGGCGGGCTGAGGACGTCGGGCGATCTCGCCAAGGCGCTGGCCGCCGGCGCGAGCTCGGTGATGGTCGGATCGCTGCTGGCGGGCACCGCCGAAGCCCCCGGCGAGACCTTCCTGTACCAGGGGCGCGCCTATAAGAGCTACCGCGGCATGGGCTCGGTCGGTGCAATGGCGCGAGGCTCGGCAGACCGCTATTTCCAGCAGGATATCAAGGATCAGATGAAGCTGGTCCCCGAGGGGATCGAAGGTCAGGTGCCGTTCAAGGGCGCGGCGCGCGACGTCATCCACCAGCTTGTCGGCGGCGTCAAAGCAGCGATGGGCTATACCGGATCCCGCACCATTCCTGATCTCCAGAAGCGCGCGCAGTTCGTCCGCATCACCAATGCGGGCCTCCAGGAAAGTCATGTTCACGATGTATCGATCACCCGCGAGGCACCGAATTATCCGACGCGGTAGGCCCGCATGACCCCAGGCGGGCGGGCGCAGGCCGCGATCGAGCTTCTCGACGAGATCATCATCGCCGCGCGCGACGGCGGGGCCGCGGCCGACACGCTGATCGCGCGCTATTTCAAGACACGACGCTATGCCGGATCCAAAGACCGGCGGGCGATCCGTGAACTGGTTTACCGGGCGATCCGACGCGCGGGCGACCCACCCAAAAACGGCCGCGCGGCCCTGATTGGCGTTGCCCGCAGCGATATCGACCTCGCAGCCGCCTTTGACGGATCGCCGCATACGCCGGCGCCCATCGAGCCAAGGGAGATCGGCGCGACGGGCGGCATCCTGCCGACCTGGCTCGCTGCCCGCATCGCCCCATCCGAGCATGACGCGCTGTTGGAGCGCGCCCCGCTGGATATCCGCGTCAATCGACGCAAGGCCGATCGCGACAGCGTGGCGGCGCTGTTGCCCGATGCCATGCCGACGCCCTTCGCGCCGCATGGCCTGCGCCTACCCGAAGGAACGGCGGTAGAGGTGAGCGAGCCTTGGCAACAGGGGCTGATCGAAATCCAGGACGAAGGCAGCCAGCTGATCGTGCAGGCGGCGCGCGCGCGGCCGGGCATGACGGTGCTCGACCTTTGCGCGGGTGCCGGCGGCAAGACCCTGGCGCTGGCCGACGACATGGCGGGAGAAGGACGGCTGATCGCCAGCGACACCAATCGCGCGCGGCTTTCGCGCCTCGCACCGCGGGCCGCGCGGGTCGGGGCCGAATTAATCGAGGCCCGGCTACTCGACCCCGGCCGCGAAAGCGCAGCGCTGGCCGATCTCGAGGGGGCCTGCGATGTCGTTCTCGTCGACGCGCCCTGCTCGGGCAGCGGCACCTGGCGGCGCAATCCCGAAGCCCGCTGGCGGCTGACCCCGGACCGGCTCGCGAAGCTGGCGGAAACCCAGGCGCGGCTGCTCGATATCGCCGCGCCGCTGGTCAAGCCGGGCGGCGCTCTGGTCTATGCCGTCTGCTCGCTGCTCGACGAGGAGGGCGCAGGGCAGGCGGCGGCGTTTCTCAGCCGTGCATCGGGATTCCGCCCTGAAAAGGATCTGTTCACCCCCGGCTGCTACCAAGGCCCCGGCAAGCTGCTGAGTCCGGCGCGCGACGGTACCGATGGCTTTTTCATCGCCAGGTTCGTCCGCGCATGATAGAAGGCCAGCATGCTTCTGTGTTGGAGATGTTGATGCGTTTTTCGCCTGTTGCGATTGCTTTGTCGCTGACCCTGTTGGCGGTTTCGAGCGGGGTAAACGGCCAGAAGGCCGATGACGAGATCAATCCGAAGTCGATGGCGCTGCTCGCCGAGGGGCAGGCGGCGCTGAAGGCAGGCAATCTGATTGCCGCCAACGACGCGCTGGAGACAGCCTTGGCGATAGACCCGCGCAATCGCGCGGCATTCGTCTCGCTGGGCCGTGTCGCGCAGGCGCAGCAACTGCCCGGCAAGGCGATCCGCATGTATTTCGAGGCTCTGTCGCTCGAGCCGAACGACGTCAATGCGTTGTCGGCGCAGGGTGAGGCCATGGTGCAGAAGGGAGCCGTCGAGCGCGCCCGTGCCAATCTCGCCCGCGTCAAGACGCTGTGCAAGACCGAATGTGCTCCCGCGATGCAACTTGCCGCGGCGATTGCCAAGGGGCCTCCGGCGCCGGTGCTGGCGGCACAGCAGAGTGACAAGGTTCCGCCGAAGGGCCAGGAAAAGAGCACCGCCGGCGAGAACTGAGGGGCTACCGTCGGAGAGGCGTCGAGGGTCAGGCCTCGAGCGCCCGCCCGATAGTCACGAATTCCTCCACTGACAGGGTTTCGGCGCGCCGCTCGGAATCTATCCCGACTGCGCGGAGCGCCTCGACGGCGCCGGCCAACCCCTTCAGGCTCTGCCGCAGCATCTTGCGGCGCTGCCCGAAGGCGGCGGCGGTCAGGGCTTCGATGGTGTGCACCGACACGCCGTCAGGCTGGCGGCCTGGAACGACATGCACCACGGCTGACATTACCTTGGGTGGCGGTACGAACGCCGAACGATGCACGTTCATCGCTATGACCGGGCTGGCGCGCCACTGCGCCAGCACCGCCAGCCGTCCATAGGCCGAGCCGCCGGGCCTGGCGACGATCCGCTCCGCGACTTCCTTCTGGAACATCAGGGTTAGCGAGCGCCACCAGGGAGGCCAGCAATCGAGCGTCATCCAACGCACGAACAGAGCGGTTCCGACATTATAGGGAAGGTTTGAGGCGATATGCGCGCCTTCGCCCGCCTCCGCACGCTCATCGATCTTCATCGCATCCGCGGATATCACCCGCAGCCTTCCGTCCGAAGCCCGGTTCAGTTCGTCGAGTGCAGGCAGGCAGCGGTCATCGCGTTCGACCGCCACCACGGAAGCCCCCGCGCCGAGCAGCGCGCGCGTCAGGCCGCCCGGCCCGGGGCCGACCTCGTACACGGTCTGCCCGTCGAGATTGCCGGGCACCCGCGCGATCCGGTCGAGAAGCTGCCCGTCGAGCAGGAAGTTCTGCCCGAGCGCCTTATTGGCACTCAGACCGTGGCGCGCGATCACGTCACGCAGCGGCGGCAAATCCGGCAATGCGCGATTCATGCGTAGATGAGGCGGTTCCGCGCGGCCTCGGCGGCGAGCGCGATGGCGGCTATCATAGCGCCGGGGTTCGCCTTGTTCTGCCCGGCTATGCCGAAGGCCGTGCCATGGTCGGGGGCGGTGCGCACGATCGGCAGCCCCAGGGTCATGTTGACCCCCTCGTCGAAATGGAGCGTCTTCAGCGGGATCAGTGCCTGGTCATGATAAAGGCACAGCGCGCAATCGTAGAGCGCGCGGGCGCGGGCATGGAACATGGTATCGGCCGCCAGCGGGCCGACGATGTCGATCCCCTCCGCACGCAGAATTTCCACAGCCGGGATGATCAGTTCGATTTCCTCGCGTCCGATCGAGCCCTGCTCCCCGGCGTGCGGGTTGAAGCCGGCAATCGCGAGCCGCGGCCGTTCGATCCCGAAGTTGCGGGCGAGGCCGCGGTCCGTAGCGCGCGCCTTGGCGACGATGAGGTCGACCGTTACAAAGTCGGCGACGTCGCGCAACGGCATGTGCGTGGTGATCGGCACCGCGCGCAGCGTAGGCCCGGCCAGCAGCATCACTGCATTGGCGGACGCGATGCCGCACCGCTCGGCGACGAACTCGGTCTGGCCAGGATGCGTGAAGCCGATCGCATAGAGCTGTGCCTTGGCGACCGGTGCGGTGACAAGCCCGCCGACCATCGGCGAGCGGGCCAGCCCGGCGGCCATTTCGAGCGAGTCCAGCGCACAGCGGGCGCCGGCGAGGTCCGGCTCGCCTGGGATGATGAGGCCGGTATCTTCGATCTGGATCAGCGGCAGTGCACGGTCGAAATAGGCGACCGCCTCATCGGGGCTGGAGATAAGCTGGATCGGGCCGTTCCACACTGCCTGGATCGAGCGCCGGTCACCCACGGCAAAGAATGGCGCCAAGCCATATTGCGTGCGCGCGTCCCATGCCTTCGCGGCGATTTCAGGTCCGATCCCGGCGGGATCGCCCAGCGCGACGGCAAGCGGGCTCATCTCCATCGCGTTACCGATATTCGATCACCGCATCGCGGCGCAGATCCCGCAGATAACGCTGGGCGCGGCGGTTCACGCGCTCCTGTTCGATCTGCGACTGAATCTGCTCGAACGAGGGGCCTGAAGCGGGCTGTGGATCGTCGCGGCCGCACAGCACCAGGGCGCGGACGCCATCGGCGAGCGAACCGAACGGCGGCGTGGCCTGGCCGACCTGGAGCGTGAGCATCAGATCCTGCAGCTGGGGCGGGAGATCGCGGACCTTGATCTGGTCGTTGTTGACGACATCCGCGCCTACGGTCGCGGCGACTTCGTTGGCCTTGCCGCAACCCTGGAGAGATTGCAGCGCGCGCGCGAATGCCTCGACCTTCGGTGTCGCCTGCGCCTGCGTCATGCCCGCCGGGAAGGCGATGGTGAGCTGCTTGAGCGCCAGGATCGCATCGCGCGGATCGGTGCCGAGCACCTGGCGCTTGTCGATCAGCAGGATGATCGAATAGCCGCCCGGGACCGGTATGGGAGAGCTGATCTGGCCTGGGGAGAGACCGGCGACGACACCGGCCAGCTGCTCGGGAAGCTGTTCGGCACGCACCCAGCCGAGATCGCCGCCCACAGCCGCCGTCGACGCTTCCGAAAACTGCCGGGCATAGGCGGGGAAGGAGGCGCCCTTGCGGATCTGGTCGATGATCCGCTCCGCATTGGCGCTGGCGTCCGCCATGCTTTCAGGCGTTGCGGACAGGAATATCTCGCCGACGTGGAACTCGTCCGCGCCCTTGGCGGCGTTCAGGCGCGAGATGATGGCGTTAACCTCTTCGTCGCTGACCGCGACGAACGGCTCGACCCTGCGGCTGAGCACGCGCCGCCAGGCGTTTTCGCCCTGGATCTGGCGCTTGATCGACGCTTCCGATGAGCCTTGCTCGCGGAGGAATTTGCTGAACTCCTTGGGCGTTTTCTTGAAGTTGGCTGCCACCCGCTGATAGGTTTGCTCCACTTCCTCCGGTGCGATCTCGATTTTCTGCGCGGTCGCTTCCTGGATCTGAAGCGTCTCGTCGATCAGGTTGCGCAGCACCTGGAGGCGCAGCCGCTCCTTCTCTTCGTCGGGCAGCTTGCCGCCATTGGCCGCGACCACCAGCGCGAGCCGCTGGTCGACATCGGTCTGGGTGATGATGGTGCCATTGACGATCGCGGTGGCGGTGCGGACATTGGGATCGCGATTGCCGAAGACGGTGATGTCCTTCGGCAGATTCAGGCCGCCGGACATTTCGGGCTCGTCGCCGGACACCGTCTGGCCGATCAGCGGAGCCGACATCGCGACCGCACCGGCAACCGCCATCAGGAGGAATTTGCCCTGGCTCAACTTCATTCCGCGCACCTAGTCACATCCTCGATCATATGGGGTGGGCTTCTCCTGGCACTCGCCCGCTGAATGAACGCTTAGCGGCCCAAATTCTTGAGCGCCAGCCGCAACAGGAAGGTATTCCCGCGCCGCGCGTCGCCGATTGCGTCATATTCGCGCCGCCAGGTGACGCCGAGTTCGATGCAGTCGTCGTCATAGAGTATGCCCAGCCGGTGCCGAATCGGCTGATAACCGTCGGATAAGGTGAGCGGATCTTCCTGGCGGCTCGTCAGGTCGATGACCGTGGATCCGAAGATCGACCAGTAGCGCGCAATCTGAATTCGGCCGCCGAGGCGCACTTCTTCCCGGTCGCGCAGGTCTTCGATGCTCGCCACCACGTCCCGGTTCAGCTTCAGATAGCCGATGGTCGCGTAGGTCCTGGTGGTACCGATGGTGGCATCGAGCTCGTTGCGGCGGACCGCGAAATTATCCTTGTCGAGACGGAAGCGATGCGTGATTTCTAGGAAACGGCCATATTGGAGGGTCGTCCGGCCGACGATGTCCGATGTCCGGTCGGACAAGCCGGTGCCGACCGGCAAGATGCTCGGCTTGCTCGACAGCCGGTAGCTTTGGCCGATCACGGTACTGAACGCAATGCCGGGCACGTTGACGGCCCATTCGGCGCCATAGGTGATGCGGCTGCCGTCCTCCCACCGATCATAGCCGGAGAAGCGGTTCAGCGCGAATAGGTTGCTATCCTCGAGATCGATGGAGCGCGCATCTTCGTTGGGCAGGCTCAGGTTGCGCGTCCGGGGGCTCGCGACGATCTGCACGCGCGGCGTGAGGCGCTGCGTGCCGTTGAGGAAATTGCCGATCAGCGGCCAGCGCATGTCGGCGGCGAGGGCGGCGATCCCGCGTCCGCTCCAGCCTGGATTGCCGCGATAGACTATCGTCGCCGTCCGACCGACCTGATCGGTATGATAGGCATCGCCGCGGCCATAGGCGGTGAGGGAGAACTCCTGCCCCAGCGGCGTGTAGCGGCGCAGGTCCCACTGGATCGCGGCAAAGGCGCGCTGCGTGTCCTGGCCATTGGTGCGCAGCAGCGCGAGCGTGTTGGCCTGGAGCTGAAGGCGACCGCCAACCCAGGGGTCGGTCAGTCGAAGGCGATAGTCGATCGCGGGCAGGGCGATCGGCTGCTGGCCCTGCGGGTCATTGGTGCGCAAGGTCTGCACCGCCCACCCCTTGATCGACAGATAGCTGTCGGGGGTGATTCGCTCGGCATTGACCTGGTTGCGCAGCCGATCGTCGCGCGAGATATCATAGCGGCGCAGGAACGTGCGGTCGGTCGTCGCCCTGATCGAACCGGACAAGGTCCAATAGGGGCCGTACTGGAACTGCCCGTTGGCATCGACATAGCCACGGAGGTCGCGGTTGCCGTTGGGCGCAGCAGTGCCGGCAGCGGTCGCGGCGAAGCGCGAGCTATAGGTGGCCATGGCCGTAGCCTGCCACGCGCCATGATCGGTCAGCGCCCGATATTGGGCTTCGAGGGCGGGAAGGACTTCGCTGTAGACATGCGGGGTGATCGTCAGGTCGCGATTGGGCGCGAGCTGGATATAGTAGGGCACCGACAATTCGGCGCCGTTGACCCGATTATACTGGATATTCGGGAGCAGCAGGCCGGAGCCGCCTCCCTGGCTGCCGTCGGGGTGGGACAGGCCAGGCAACCACAGGATGGGCGCGCCAAGAAAGCTGATCCGGGCGCCGTCATAGCTGATGCGATGCTTGACGGGATCGTGAACCACGCGGACGGCGCTGATCTTCCAGATCGGCTCTGTGGGGCAGCCATGGCTGTCGACCACGGCGCACGGCGTGTAGACCGCCTTGTCGAGCGTCGAGACCCCGTCCTTGCGCACGCCATGGACAGCGGCCAGGCGGCCGCCATCATTGAGCACCAGCAGCAGATTCTCGATGACGCCGTCGCGCAGCGAGTCGGTCAGTTCGACCGAGTCTCCGTAGACGGTGTCATTGCCCGAGTTCACCACGGCGACATCGCCGGTGGCGCGGACCACGCCCGTCGCCTGGTTCCACTCGACCTTGTCGGCACGCAGGCGATCGCCGCGGCGCATCATCTGCACGTTACCGGTCGCCGTCACGACTTCGCCATTGCTGTCATAGGCCAGCGTATCGGCGGCGAAGGTCACCTCCTGCTCGTTAGCCGGCATCGGCGCGTCGCCGCGTTGCGGGGGAGGTGCAGCAGGGGTGGCCAGACTTTGTGCGATGAGCGGCGTTCCCGCGCAGAGCAAGGGAAGGGTGGTCGCCAGCAGGAAAAATCTCGGCTTCTTCACACTACCCCACAGGACGGGTGCGACGGGCAAGGCCTTCAATCGCGTTCGCGCCGCCTATCGCACCCGGCGCTCCGCTGCAATCCTCTGGTGCGGCGATGACGATCACCACCGTTGCGGCGCGTGAATCGCCATCCTAGATGTGGTGCACGAACCAAATAAGGAAATCTCATAAATGCGTATCAGCTTTGCCGACCATCGGCCGGCCGCGACTCATGCTCTGGCAATCGTCGTTGCGCCCGGCACCCTGGGCGGCGGGGGCGTCTCGGCTTTGCCGGCTTCGATCCAGGCGCTGGCACGCGCGGCCGGCGCGGCCAATCGCTTCGATGGCGACAATGGCGCGGTAGTGGAGTTCTTCGGCGAAACCGACGGCGCGCATCGCCGCCTGTTGCTCGTCGGGATCGGCGCCAAGAAGGATTTTGAGCGCGCCGGCGCGGCGCTGGCGGCCAAGCTGTTGACCTCGGGAGAGAAGAGCCTGGTGGTCGACATTTCGGGCGCTTCTGGCAGCGATCAGGCCGAGGCGGCGGTGTCGCTTGCCTTCGGGGCGGCGCTGCGGAGTTGGCGGCACGACATCTATCGCACCAAGCTCGATGCCAAGCAGCGGCCTTCGCTGGAGGAGATCGTGATCATCGGCGGCGGCGCCGACGCGGCATCGCTGTGGGCCGCCCGCGAGGCTGTCGCCGAAGGGGTGATGTTCACCCGCACGCTGATCACCGAGCCGGCCAACATCCTTTATCCGGAAAGTTTCGTCGAACGCTGCCGTCCGCTTGCCGATCTCGGCGTCAGGATCGACGTGCTGGGCGAAGAGGAGATGGCGGCCCTCGGCATGGGCGCGCTGCTCGGCGTTTCTCAGGGATCGGTGCGGCCGGCCCGGCTCCTGGTCATGACCTGGGACGGCACGGATGGCGCGGAGCCGCCGATCGCGCTGGTCGGCAAGGGCGTCACCTTCGACACCGGCGGCATCTCGCTGAAGCCGCCAGCCGGCATGGAGGACATGAAATGGGACATGGGCGGCGCCGGCGCGGTTGCGGGCACGATGAAGGCGCTCGCCCTGCGCAAGGCCCGGGCGCATGTTATCGGCGTGTGCGGGCTGGTGGAGAATATGCCCGACGGCAATGCGCAGCGGCCGGGCGACGTAGTGACCTCGATGTCGGGACAGACGATCGAGGTCATCAACACTGACGCCGAGGGCAGGCTTGTCCTGTGCGATGCGCTGACCTGGGTCCAGAAGACCCATTCGCCGAAGACGATCATCGATCTCGCCACCCTTACGGGCGCGATGATCGTGTCGCTCGGCTATGAATATGGCGGCATGTTCGCCAATGATGACGAACTCGCCGGGCAGTTGCTGGCGGCGGGCACGTCCGTCGGCGACAAGCTGTGGCGGATGCCGCTGGGCGAGGCCTATGACAAGCTGATCGACTCCCCGATCGCAGACATGAAGAATGTCGGCCCCCGCGAGGGCGGCTCGATCACCGCCGCACAGTTCCTCAAGCGCTATATCGACGATGGCGTGCGCTGGGCGCATCTCGACATCGCGGGTATGGTGTGGGCCTCGAAGCCCGGCGCGACTTGGGACAAGGGCGCCACCGGCTATGGCGTCCGCCTGCTCGATCGGTTCATCGCGGACAGCATCGAGAAATAGCGAAAGGGTATTTGGGGGATCCGGCAGCCTGGATCCCCCAAATATACGCCAACAGTAACAGATGTCTTCCGGTTACGCCTTTTCGCCCCGCTGGAGGTCAGGGCGAGGGACTATCGGGAATGAATGGGCACTATGCCCACACTCGCGAACCGCGCGTCTTTCCCGAACCACGCGTTACGCAGTGCTACCTCCTTGGATATCTTCTTCATAATGGCATCCCTGCTGTCCTCGCTCGTCGCGAACAGCACCAGCGCTTGGAACTTCTGGCCGTGGTCAATCCCGTCAGGCAGGGGATGTAGCGTGGCGATGTGGGAAACCGCGCGCAGGGCGGCGGCGTCCAGATCTCGTGAACCTGACGATTTCTCCAGTGCGACCGCGGCCGGAGATCCACTGTCGCTGCAGTTGAACTTTACAGTGACGACGCCTTCGTTGCTCGCCTTGCCGAGGAGGCCAGGCGGGTAGGAAAGCCCATGTTCCAATGCACGCGTTACGCGACTAGACCATTGTGCCAGGGTAACATGCTCTTCCGCCGTGCCGGTCGATTGAGCTGTTGCCCGAGATGTCGGTGCGAAGAGACATGCTCCCGCAATCACCATGGACAAAAAGCGTTTCATCTCGATCTCCCCGATAAAGGACGATCGGCCGCTCGCATGAGCTGTCCGGCGACGTTTCTGACGTCACTTCACGCTTATGGTCGAAGGGGGCGCCGAGTCGGCACGCCCAATCCGGAGCGTTATGCTTCCGCGAGATGAGTGCAACTCCAAATCGCGTAAATTTAACCCATGTATTACAACTTCCTAGGCAGATCTTGATCCATGTTGCGGGGGGTGCGACGAGGTCCTCTCCATCGCTTGCGGTCAGCCCCTCGAAAGCTCCGCGAGATCTGCGGGGGTGTCGATATCGCGCGCCAGACCCGGCGAATCCACCACGACCGCCTTCAGCCCGGCTTTCTTGGCGGCTACGAGATGTGCCGCGAGACTGCCTGGTCCGTAGCAGAACGGGATCGCGAACGGCCGCCGCATCAACAGGGCATTCGTGCCGCTGTGCAGCCTATCGGTCGCGATCACGAGGTCGCCATCGGCCGCAAGCATCGTCGTTACATCCTCGACCGTGAGAAAGGGCAGGTCGCTGCTTAGCGACAGCAATTCCGTCGCTCCCCTGTCGACCGCAGCCCGTCCCGCTTGCGACAAGGCCTGGTTGAGATCGTTGCCGTGTTCCGGCTCGGCATGGCAGCCCGCCGCGCGCGCTTGATCGAGCAACGCCGCGGACCGGCTGACGACTGTGATGTGCGCGGGCAAGACCACTTTTTGCGCTACATCAAGAATATGCTGGAACATTCTGTAATTCAGCAATTCTCTGGCCGTATCGTTGAGTACGCCGGCGAGCCGGCTCTTGCCCTCGCCAGGTGGGCGAACCGCAAGAAGGACATGGCAGGCCATGTCAGCCGATGGCGCGGGCGAAGGCCAGCGTCGTAGCGGCAAGCTGATGCTGGTCTTGGCGTCCGCGCATCAGCGTGTCGGTGACGTGCAGCTTGGCCGAGGCCACAGGATCGCCTGCATCGGCATGGTGGACGACGATGCCGTCGAGCAGGCCGCCATAATAATCCACGAGACCGACCGCGCTGGGGGCGACGCCGATCTCAGCCATGATCTTCGCGGCGGGGCCTTTGACGGCCTTGCCACCGATGAACGGCGAGACTGCCACGACAGGGACCCTGCGTGCGTCGAGACGCGCGCGGATGCCCGGAATGGCGAGGATCGGCGCGATGCTCAGCACCGGGTTGGAGGGGCACAGGATGATCGCCTCGAGAGCGGGATCGTCGAGCGCCTGGAGAAGTGCGGGGGAGGGTTTCGCAACCTCGATCCCTTCGAACCGGATGGAGCGGAAGCGCGGCGCCGCGCGACGGCGGACGAAATAATGCTGGAAGGCAAGCTCGCCTTCGTCGGTATCGATCATGGAGCGCACCCGGTCGTCGCTCATCGGTGCGATAAGATGGGTTATGCCGAGGGACGATGCGAGACGGGCGGTTATCCCGGAAAGACTTTCTTGCCCGAGCATGCCGGTTCGGGTGACGTGGGTCGCCAGGTCCCGGTCGCCCAAGGCGAACCATGTGTCGCCGCCGAGACGCCCGAGCGCCTCCATGAACGCCCAGCTTTCCCCCTCGATACCCCAGCCTTGCGCGGGGTTGTTGATGCCTGCCAGCGTGTAGCAGACGGTGTCCAGGTCGGGGCAGATCAACAGCCCCAAGTGCTCGAAATCATCGCCGGTATTCACGACGATCATGAGCTGTTCTGGTGGGAGGATAGCCGCCAGACCATTGGCGAGCCGGGCGCCGCCGACCCCGCCTGCGAGCGCGAGGATCATGGGAACATGTCCATGTGGCGTGGGCGGATCAGCTCGGCGGCAGTGCCGTCGCGCCGTCCATAGCCCACGCCGCGTGCGAGGACGATCGGTCGACCTTCGTCGGCCTGGCCCATGATCAGCGAGGCGGCGGCGGCAACCTCATCGGCGAGACCAAGCTCGCTGGTCGCAAGCGTGCGGCCGTGAAGATCGGGCTGGCCGCGCAGATCGACCAGCCCGGGCATGCCGGCCACGCCGATCGCGGTACCGATGGTCCCGGTTCGCCAGGCGCGGCCGAGACTGTCGATGATCAGCACCGCAACGTCTGCGCCGGTGCGCTCCACCAGCGCCCGGCGGATCCGTTGCGCGCTGGCATCGGGATCCTCAGGCAGCAGCAAGGCGAAGGTTGCGCCGCCATGATCGATGTTGGACTGGTCGATACCGGCGTTGGCCAGCACCAGTCCCAGCCTGTGGCGCACGATCAGCGCGCCCTTGCGCACCCTCATGACTTCCTGCGATTCCCGCAGGATAAGTTCGACGAGCCGCGGATCCTTGTCGGACTCTTCCCCGAGATCGACCGCCCGGGGTGATACCGCAATCGTGGCGAGATCAACCAACCGGCCCTCGGCCTTGGAGACGATCTTCTGCGCGAGGATAATGACATCGCCGTCGATGAGCACCTGCCCGTCATGCCCGACCGCTGCCAGGACGATCTCCGCGAGATCGGCGCCCTCGTCGATCATCGGTACGTCGCCGAGGGCGAAGAGCGTGAGCGCAGTGCAATGGTCCGTCATGCGAGCGCCTTAGGGTCCACCGCGGAGCGGCGCAACATCAGTGGGCGCGAGCCAGCGCGCCCAGGACGGATCAGCATGCGAGAAATGGCGCGCCCGACAGGATTCGAACCTGTGACCCCAAGCTTAGAAGGCTCGTGCTCTATCCAACTGAGCTACGGGCGCGCATAAGGCCGCCAGATAGCGTGGTTTGCGCCGCGATGGAACGAGGTTAGTCAGCCCCGATGAAGGATTTGCACGACGTTACACCCGGAACGCTCACCGCGATCGACGCCGAAGCCCTGAAGGGACGCCCGCTACGCTATTTCGATTTCGTGATGGCGGCGTTCGTCACGATCCTGCTGCTGTCGAACGTGCTGGGTGCGGGCAAGGTCGCAACCGTCGACCTGCCGGGGATCGGCGCCTGGCCATTCGGCGCCGGCATATTGTTCTTCCCGATCGGCTACGTGCTCGGCGATATCCTGACCGAGGTCTATGGCTATGCCCGCGCGCGCCGCTGCATCTGGGCGGGAACGGTGGCGCTGCTGTTCATGGCGTTCATGAGCTGGGTGGTCGTGGCCCTGCCTCCCGCCGCGGATTGGGGCGGCCAGGCGGCCTATGAGCAGGTCTTCGGACAGGTGCCGCGCATCGTTTTCGCGTCGATCGTCGCTTTCTGGTCAGGCGAGTTCGCGAACAGCTTCGTACTCGCCAAGATGAAGGTGATGACGCAGGGCAAGCATCTTTGGACGCGGACGATCGGCTCGACGGTGGTTGGGCAGGCGGTCGACAGCATCATTTTCTATCCTCTCGCCTTCCTCGGTGCGCAGGGCTGGACGACCGGGCTGGTGTTCAAGGTGCTCGTCACGCAATGGGTGCTCAAGGTGAGCTGGGAAGTGATTTTGACCCCGGCGACCTATGCCGTCGTCAACTTCCTCAAGCGGCGCGAGGGCATCGACATCTTCGATGGAAAGACCGACTTCACGCCGTTCAAAGCGGCGATCTGACGAGCATCAGCCAACCGGCAGGGGCTGTTTCTCGATGCTCGGTATATCGGCTGAGATGCAGGCCCAGTCGGGCGCCTGCGAGGTCCAGATCGTTATCTGCGGACCCATCAGGTTCGGGTCGTCGAGGGTTCCGATGCGCAGGAAGATCAGGGTCGGGCGGCTGAGCGCCTGGCTGGTCAACGGCGTGCCGCAGGTCGGGCAGAAGCCGCGGCGCATCAGGTTGCCGCTGTCGGCGATGCGGTCGAAATATCGGATTTCGCCGCTTGAGCTGACCTTGTCAGACGGAAAGCAGATATTCGCGGTCGCAGTGCCGCCGCCGAGATATTGGCACAGCCGGCACCAGCATGTGCGGGCCGCCATCGGCTCGGCCTCGATCGTGAAGCGGACGGCGCCGCAGAGGCAGCCGGCCCCGTGGCTCACGCCACGGTCTCGAGCAGCCCTTCGAACAGCCGACGGCCGTCCGTCTTGCCATGCGCGGTTTCGATGACGCGCTCGGGATGCGGCATCATGCCCAGGACATTGCCGGAATCGTTGAGGATGCCGGCAATATTGCGCGCCGAGCCGTTGACAGCCTCGGCATAGCGGAAGGCGACGCGGCCTTCGCCTTCGATGCGATCGAGCGTTCCGCTGTCCGCCGTGAAGTTGCCGTCATGATGCGCCACCGGCAGGTGGATCGTCTCGCCCGCGTCGTAGCGCGCGGTGAAGGTCGACTGGCTGTTCTCGACGGTCAGGGCGACATCGCGGCAGACGAAGTTCAGCCCCTCGTTGCGCATCAGCGCGCCGGGCAGCAGCCCCGCCTCGGTCAGGATCTGGAAGCCGTTGCAGATGCCCAGAACGGGTACGCCCCGGCCGGCCGCCTCGACGATCGCGCGCATGATGCGGGAGCGCGCCGCCATGGCGCCCGAACGCAGGTAATCGCCATAGGAAAAGCCGCCGGGCACCGCGATCAGGCCGATGCCGTCCGGCAGTTCGCTTTCGCCATGCCACAGCATCTCCGGCGCGTGGCCGGTGACGTCGCGGATCGCGACGGCGAGGTCGCGGTCGCAGTTCGATCCGGGAAAGACGATGACGGCGCTCTTCATGGCCTGGTCTCCGCTTTAGCTGCGTTCGATCCGGAAATTCTCGATGACGGTGTTGGCAAGGAGCTTCTTGCACATCGCCTCGATATCGGTGTCGCTGACACCCTCGTCATGGTCGAGTTCGATCAGCTTGCCGGCACGGACATCGTTCACGCCCGAGAAACCGAGCGAGCCCAGCGCGTGGTGGATCGCCTTGCCCTGCGGATCGAGCACGCCGCCCTTCAGGGTCACATAGACGCGGGTTTTCATCGCGGCCTCATAATCTGGAATGTGCCGCCCCTATGACGACGAAGGCGGCAGCGGGCAAGGGGCGTCGGCTAATAATCGAGCATCGCCGCGAGCGCGGGGCTGAGAAGCTCGATATCGCTTATGATCCGGGCCGCCAGCCCCTCGCGCGCCGCCAGCGCCAGACCTTGTTCCTCCCCCAGTACGGTCAGCGCGGTCGCCCAGGCGTCGGCCAGCATGGCGCTTTCGTGAATGACGCTGACCGAGCGGATACCGTTGTCGATCGACCTGCCCGTGCGTGGGTCGATGCTGTGCGCCCCGCGCCGATAGTCGCCCGATGTCGCGACGGCCAGGCCATGCAACGCTATCCGCAGGCGGGGAAGGGCGAGGCCCGGCGGATCTTCCAGCTCGACCCACCAGGGGTCGCCGTCCGGGCGCACGCCGCGTCCGGCCAGTTCGCCGCCGATCTCGACCAGTGCATGGCCGATGCCCTGCTCGGCCAGCTGAGCGACGAGCGCGTCGACGGCATAGCCTTTGGCGATGCCCGAAAGGTCAAGCGCGAGGCCGCCTGGCTGGAGCAGGCGCCCACCGTCCCGGCGCAGGCGCTGCCAACCCGCCGCGGCGCGGGCCGCTTCGATCATGCGCGCGTCGTCGCTCCGGTTCGCCGGTTCGGGACCGAAGCCGCGCAGATCGACGAGCCGGCCGATCGCGGGATCGAACGCGCCCCGGCTGCGCCGGGCGATGTCCAGAGCGGCGTCGATGACGGCGACGAAATCCGGTGGGAGTTCGACCCATGTTCCGGGTGCCGCGCGGTTGTAGGCGGAGATCACCGAGTCCGGGCGCCAATGGCTCATCTCCGCGATGATCCGCTCGAGCCGCTCCAGGAGCGCAGCCTCGACCATGGCGATATCGCAAGCGGCAGGTGCGGCGAAAAGAACCGACCAGCGCGTCCCCATCGTCTCGCCCCCCAATGTCCTCACGGGACGCGACGGATCGCGATCGGCAAAGGCGCCGATCGCTATCTCGCTGGGCAGGGCAATGCGCGGCTGGCTCAGGGGAGCAGCACCTCGACGGTCGTCATGTAGGTGAGCCGGCGCTGGCTGGCCCGCGGTTCGGAGGTCCTGTTGTCGGTGGCCGTGGCGTTGATCCAGTACATCCCCGCCGCCGGCCAGTCGATCCGAACGACACCATCGGCGCCAGCGGTCAGCTCGCGCGCGCCATCGTCGTTGCGATAGCGCTTGCCGCCCGGCACGACGGTTACCTTGAGGCCCGCGACGGGCTTGCCGTCGACCAGGAAGCGAAAGCTCGCCGTCTCGCCGGTCACCAGTTCGTCGGGGTGGGTGATCGGCTCGAGCTCGAGACCCTTGCCGATCGGCTTGAAAACCGTCGTGCTCGGCGCATCGGCGGTCACGAAGATCTCGTTGCGGCTGACCACCTCGATCAGCTTCACATCGGTTGCCTCGGGCGGGATTTCCGTGACCGATACCGCAGGCGCGCGGGGAGGGGCGCCCGGCGCACCTGCAGCCATGGCCGGCGCGCCGCCGGGCCGCCCGCCGACGCGGCGCTCTTCGCCATTCAGCTTGAAGCTGCCCATCACGTTGGTGCCCTGGGTGCCGATCTTCCAGGTGCCCGGCTTGTCGAGCTTGACGTCGAACGTCGATCGGTAGCGGCCGGTCGACGCGTTCTCGATCCTGGCCTCGCTGCCGTCCGGAGCCCAGGCCTTGAGCCCGTCAAGCCGCATCGGCTGATGGTCGGCGAAGAACAGGTCGTTCGAGGCGGCGGCGTCGACGGTGACCCAGCTGTCGGTCCCGGAGAAGATCGTGGCGCTGGGGAGCAGCCACTGGCGATGCGCCGAGGCGGCGACCGGCAGCGACAACAGGGCGGCTGCGGCAAGCAGGCGGGCGGCGAGGCGCTTCATGGCCGTTCCTTTCAGCGGGCGGAGAGGGTGATGGTGCCGAGTTCGCTCTTGCCCCCCGCCTTGGCGGCCTTGGCGGGTATGCTGATCGGCATCGATACGACCTCGCGGCCACCGGTCTCCCGCGCAGCCTCGACATTGAGGACATAGGCGCCGGGCTTGAGATCGGCGGGCAGGGGGATGGCATAGCTGCCGGGTGCGCGGGTCGCGCCGCTGATACCGTCGGCGGGCATGTTCAGGCTCTTGCCGCCCTTGCGCCACCATGCGCGCAGTTCGGACAGCCATTTGGTGCCTGGCTCGTTGCCGCCCTTCTTGAGATCATACCAGATCGCCACTGTGCGCGGCGCGCCGCCACCGGCCGGCTCGATCCACACCGCCATATAGGGCTTGTGATATTCGGCGACGTTCAGGCGAGGGATGGTGACGTTGACGGTGCCGGCCGCCATGGCAGGTGCCGCAACCATGCCGCTCAAAGTCAGGAAGGACGTATAACGCATCGATATACTCTCAATGGACGAAGAGGAGGATGAGCAGCAGCGGCGCGACCATGCCGAGGCCGATCAGCGGCCAGGTCAGAGGGCGCGGCTTCGAATGCATGTAGAGCAGGAACAGCCCGCTGAGCGTGAAGAGGATGCAGGCGCCCGCGAAGATGTCGATAAACCAGCTCCACGCGGCGCCGGTATTGCGTCCCTTGTGGAGATCATTTGCCCAGCTGATCCAGCCGCGGTCGGTGACTTCGGCTGTTATCGCGCCGCTGCGCCGATCGATGCTGACCCACGCATCCCCGCCCGGGCGAGGGAGTGCGATATAGACTTCGCCTTCGGACCATTCGCCGGCCTTGCCGCTGGCGTCCAGTCCTGTGCTGCTGCGGAGTTCATCCGCTACGGGAGCGGGCAGGCTGGCCGCGTCCGAGGCAGGCTTGGCCAGCCGGGACAGCAGGGGGGCAGCAAGCTGGCCCTTGAGCGCGCGCGTCTGCGGGACCGCGTTGATCGTCGCCGCGTGGTTGAGGGTGATGCCGGTTGCGGCGAACAGCAGCATGCCGATCATCGACACGGCTGCGCTCATCCAATGCCATTTGTGCAGCTGCTTGAGCCACCAGCCCCGCGACCGATACCAGGGCCGCGCTATAGGCTTGCGCCTCTCGACGAAGGTGGCGGGATCGGGCGACCGGTTCACCACCGCCGAGTAACGCGAAGGCTGGCGCGCCGCAATAGCTAATGCGAATAATTCGCAATACAGGACAGGCGATGAGTGCGTGCCGCTACCGATCGTCTCGACCGTTTATCCTCGGGAACCACTCGCCGAAGCTTGGTCTCCTCCGGTTGAGCGGGATCGCTTCGCTATTGATCCAGGAAGCTGCGCATCTTGCGGCTGCGGCTCGGGTGCTTGAGCTTGCGCAGCGCCTTCGCCTCGATCTGGCGGATGCGCTCGCGCGTCACCGAGAATTGCTGGCCGACTTCCTCGAGCGTGTGATCGGTGTTCATGCCGATGCCGAAGCGCATCCGCAGCACGCGCTCCTCGCGCGGGGTGAGACTCGCCAGGACGCGGGTAACCGTCTCCTTGAGGTTTGCCTGGATCGCCGCGTCGACTGGAATGATCGCGTTCTTGTCTTCGATGAAGTCGCCGAGATGTGAATCTTCCTCGTCGCCGATCGGGGTCTCGAGGCTGATCGGCTCCTTGGCGATCTTCATCACCTTGCGGACCTTCTCGAGCGGCATCGACAACCGTTCGGCCAGTTCTTCGGGCGTCGGCTCGCGGCCGATCTCGTGGAGGATCTGGCGGCTCGTACGAACGAGCTTGTTGATCGTCTCGATCATGTGGACCGGGATGCGGATAGTCCGCGCCTGATCCGCGATCGAGCGGGTGATCGCCTGCCGGATCCACCAGGTCGCATAAGTGCTGAACTTATAGCCGCGCCGATATTCGAATTTATCGACGGCCTTCATCAGTCCGATATTGCCCTCCTGGATCAGATCCAGGAACTGCAATCCGCGGTTGGTATATTTCTTAGCGATCGAGATCACGAGCCGCAGATTCGCCTCGACCATCTCCTTCTTGGCGATGCGTGCTTCGCGCTCGCCCTTCTGGACCATGTTGACGATGCGGCGGAACTCGCTGAGCGCCATGCCGGTCGCCTGGGCGATCTCGTTGATCTCATTGCGAATCCGCTCGACAGAGTCGGCCTCGGTGACCGCGAAATTCGCCCACTTCTTGTCGATCTTGGCGACCCGCTCCAGCCAGCCTTCTTCCATCTCGTGGTTGATATAGGCGTCGAGGAAGTCCTTGCGCGGCACCTTGTGGCGCTCCGCGAGGCGGAGCATCTGGCCGCCCAGCGTGGTGAGCCGGCGGTTGAACGAGTAGAGCTGATCAACGAGATATTCGATCTTGGCACCGTGGAACTGGACGCTCTCGACCTCGGCGGTCAGCTGTTCGCGCAGTTCCTGGTAGCGATCTTCTTCGGACGACGGGAAATCGTCGCCGACGCTGAGCGCGGCGACGCGCGCCGCCTGAACGGCGGAAAAGGACTTGTAGAGATCGGTGATCGTCGCGAACCGCTCGAGCGCCAGTGGCTTGAGCTGCTCCTCCATCTGGGCGAGGCTGAGCGTGTTGTCCTCGTCATCGTCTTCCTGCGGGCGCGGCGCGCGCCGTTCGGTCATCGATTCCTCGTCCTCGTCGGCGGCGGGCTCCTCCTCGGGCTCTTCCTCCTCCTTGAAGGTCGGCCCGGCGGTCTCGGCGGATATCTCGCCCCCTTCGTCCTCGTTCTCGACCTGCTCGGCGGTCGGGCCCTTCGACAGCATGGCGTCGAGATCAAGAATCTCGCGCAGCTGCATCGTGCCTTCGTTGAGCGCGTTCGACCAGTCGATGATCGCGTTGAAGGTGATCGGGCTCTCGCACAGCCCCAGGATCATCGTGTCGCGGCCGGCCTCGATGCGCTTGGCGATGGCGATCTCGCCCTCGCGGCTGAGCAGCTCGACGGCGCCCATCTCGCGCAGATACATCCGCACGGGATCGTCGGTACGATCGACGGTTTCCTTCTTGACGGTGGTGGTAAGGGTAGGGCCGGCGTCGGCCTCCTCGGACGCGGCAGCCTCGTCGGCGCTGTCGTCCTCGGGCTGCTCGTCCTCGCCGCCTTCCTCGTTCTCGACGATGTTCACGCCCATCTCGTTGAGCGCGGACATGACGTCCTCGAGCTGGTCGGAAGTCATCTGGTCCTGCGGCAGCGCTTCGTTGAGCTGCTCATAGGTGATGTAGCCCTTGCGCTTTGCGCGGGCGATCAGCTTCTTCAGCGACCCTTCGTTGAGATCGATGAGCGGGGCATCGCCATCAGTCCGATCGCCACCATCGCTCCCGTTCGTCTTCGCCATTAAGACCAGCCCTCAAATTCGAATAACCCAGGCCGAACCCGGCCCAAACAAGTTTAAGCGCCCTCGCCGTCCCCGCCCTGGGCGAGATCGGTGAGCGCGCGATCCGCCGCGTCACGGGCCATAAGCAGTCTGTGCTGCTCGTCCAGTCCCGCCTCGTCGGTTGCCATACCCAATCTCTCGGTCGCCTCCCGCAGCGCCGCATCCAGCATGGGACGCGCCGCCAGGGCCTCGATTGCCGCCGAAAGATCGCGCACAGCACGGTCAGGATCGGCATTGCCGCGCAAGAAGGAAAAGGCAAGAGCGTTCGTTGCCTTGAGCTCCTCGATCACGACCCCAAACCCCGCCTCACGCAATATGGTTTCAAGACTGTCCTTTTCAAGCGCGGCTCCGGCGAGGCTGGCCTCGAAAGCGGCGGAACGGAGGCGCTCCAGCCGCTCATCGCCCAACTCGAGCCGGCCGATCGCCTCGATATCGGTGGCGAACAGCGCGGGATAGCGCAACAAGCCGGACAGGATCGCGCGGACGAGCATCCGGTCGATGCCCGACAGGTTGACGGCATGGGCGGCGCGCGACGGCGGCAGTGATTCGGGCTTCCAGGGCTTGCCGGGACGGCGGCCAGCGGCACCGCCACCCGCACCGCCACCGCGGGGCTGAAACTGACGCTCGAACGGACGACGCGGCGGGGCGGCGAACAGGTCGTCGAAGCGACGGCGGAACTCGCCCTGATATTGTTCGCGGACATCGCGGTCCTGGATCGTGCCGGCCAGTTCGCCCAGCCTTTTGCGCAGGCCCGCCCGCGCCTCGGGCGTGTCGAGCGGCTGCGCTTCATATTCGCTGCGCCACAGCAGCTCGTCGAGGCTGATCGCCTGGCCGAACACCGCCTCGACCGCGGAAGCGCCGCCGGTCTTGACCAGATCGTCGGGATCCTGTCCGCCCGGCAGCAATGCGAAGCGCAGCGTGCGGCCTGGCGCGATCATCGGCAGCGCGCGCTGGGCGGCGCGGATCGCCGCCTTCTGCCCGGCCTTGTCGCCGTYGAAGCACAGGATCGGCACCTCCGCCATCCGCCAGAGCCGTTCGAGCTGCATCTCGGTCAACGCGGTTCCGAGCGGGGCGACCGCTTCCTCGATGCCGGCCCTGGCGAGCGCGATCACGTCCATATAGCCCTCGACTGCGACGATCCGTCCCGCCTTGCGGGAGGCCGGGCCAGCGTGATCGATGTTGAACAGGGTACGGCCCTTATCGAACAGCGGTGTGTCGGGAGAGTTCAGATATTTCGGCTCGCCGCTGTCGAGGATGCGGCCGCCGAACGCGATCACCCGGCCGCGCTGATCGCGGATCGGGATCATCAACCGGCCGCGGAACCGGTCATAGGGCTCCTTCTCCTCGACCAGGATCAGCAGGCCGGTCTCGATCAGTTTGCTCTCGCCGAACGCTTTGAGAGCGCTCTTGAGCTTGCCGCGCGAATCGGGCGCAAAGCCGATATGGAAGGCCTTCGCCAGCCGATCATCGATGCCGCGCCGCTTCAGATAGGCACGCGCTTCCGCACCCTCCACGCCGGCAAGCTGTTCCTCGAACCACGTAGCGGCACCGGCCATCACTTCATGCAGCCCGGCATGATGGTCGTTGCGCTCGGCTGCGCGGGGATCGGGGGCAGGAACCTCCATTCCCGCTGCCTGGGCGAGCTCCTTGACTGCATCCATGAACGGCAGGCCCTTTGCCTCGGTCAGGAAGCGGATCGCGTCGCCATGCGCGCTGCAGCCGAAGCAGTGGTAGAAGCCCTTGTCGTCGTTGACGTAGAAGCTGGGCGACTTCTCGTTATGAAACGGGCAGCAGGCCTTGAACTCGCGACCGGCCTTCACGAGCTTCACCGACCGGCCAATCAGCGTCGAGAGCGTGGTGCGCTGGCGTAGTTCGTCAAGGAATTGCGGGGAGAGGCTCAACGCTCCTCCTTCCCGCCAACGGGGACATCCTGAAGCCCGTTCGTCCCGAGCGAAGTCGAGGGACGTTCGCGAGGGGGACGCGCGAAGTGGGAGACAGATGCCCAATCGCCCCGAATCAACGCGTCCTTTTTGGCTCGCGACCACGGCTTGATACGCCGCTCCGCCTCCAGCGCCTCTATCCGCGTCTGGAAATTCTCAAACCACATCAATCGAACCGGGCGCCGCCTGCTCGTAAACCCGCAGAATCCGCCTGCCTGATGCTCCGCCACTCGTCTATCCAGATCATCCGTATGGCCGGTATAAAAGCGGCCATCGTCACATTGCAGGATGTAGACCCAGAACGCCATCGGGTGAATCTGCTACAGCGCTACGGGCCTGTCGAGCCGACAACGTCCCTCGACTTCGCTCGGGACGAACGGATGGAGGCTGTCCTCCCTTGGCAGGGAGGGAGCTTTTAAGCCAGTCGCGCCTTCACCAGGCCGCTGGCCTTCGCCATGTCCATCTGGCCGGCGTGGCGTTCCTTCAGCGCCGCCATTACCCGGCCCATGTCCTTGACCGACGCCGCCCCCAGCTCGGTGGCGATCGCGTCGACGGCGGCCGTCGCTTCCGCTTCGCTCATCTGCTGCGGCAGGAAGCGTTCGATCACCGCGACCTCGGCGGCTTCGGCGGCGGCCAGTTCGGGGCGGTTGCCCTTCTCGTACATGTCGATCGATTCGCGGCGCTGCTTGATCATCTTCTGCAGCACTTCGGTGATCAGCAGATCGTCGTCGGGCTGGCTGGCGGCGGTGCGCAGCTCGATGTCGCGGTTCTTGATCGACGACTGGATCAGCCGGATCGCCGCGGTCGTCGAGGCGTCGCGCGCCTTCATTGCGACGACGAGCGCCGTCTTGATATCGTCTCGAATCATGGGGGGCCTGTCGCAGCTGGATCGGAAAGGCGGAGTGCTAGCACAGAGATTCTTATTTTAATAGAATTGACCCTGCCGGGACCGGTGCCTAGTTACGCCGCCGTTTGCCCCGCACCCTGTTGCCAAGAGGAGAGCCCGATCGTGGCCGAAACCGATCACGCGCGTCTGACACCCCCCGAGGGCGCAACGGGCGTTTTGGTGTTGGGAGACGGCACTTTAATCTGGGGCAGGGGATTCGGCGCAACCGGCGACGCGGTTGGCGAGGTCTGCTTCAATACCGCGATGACCGGATATCAGGAGGTGATGACCGATCCCTCCTATGCCGGGCAGATCATCACCTTCACCTTCCCGCATATCGGCAATGTCGGCACCAACGTCGAGGATATCGAGGCGATCAACCCGCATGCGCTGGGCATGGTGGTGCGTGAGGATGTCACCGACCCCGCCAATTTCCGCTCGACCCAGCATCTCGACGCATGGTTGAAAGCCAATGGCCGGATCGGCCTGTCGGGGGTCGACACCCGCGCATTGACCCGGGCGATCCGGATCGGCGGCGCGCCGAACGGCGTCATCGCGCACAGCCCGAGCGGCAGGTTCGACATCGCCGCCCTGCAGAAGAAGGCCCGCGATTGGCCGGGCCTCGAAGGCATGGATCTCGCGAAACAGGTCTCATCCACCCAGAGCTACAAATGGTCTGACGGATTGTGGGCGTTGGGCGAGGGCTATGACGTCGACGCCGCACAGCCCGATGCTCCCCATGTCGTCGCGATAGATTTCGGCCTGAAGCGCAACATCCTGCGCAATCTCGTCGCCGCCGGCGCCCGTGTCACCGTCGTGCCCGCCACCGCGACCTTCGAGGAGGTGATGGCGCACGAACCGGACGGCGTGTTCCTGTCCAACGGGCCGGGCGATCCGGCCGCCACCGGCGAATATGCGGTGCCGGTGATCCGCCAGCTGCTCGAGATCGGCAAGCCGATCTTCGGCATCTGCCTGGGCCACCAGATGCTGGGCCTGGCGGTGGGCGCGAAGACCTTCAAGATGCACCAGGGCCACCGCGGCGCGAACCATCCCGTCAAGCGCGCCCAGGACGGCAAGGTCGAGATCACATCGATGAACCACGGCTTCGCGGTCGACGCGGAGACGCTGCCGGCCAATGCCGAGGCGACCCATGTGTCGCTGTTCGACGGTTCGCTGGCGGGGCTTCGGCTCACCGACAAGCCGGCGTTCAGCGTGCAGTACCACCCCGAGGCCAGCCCTGGGCCCCAGGACAGCCACTATCTGTTCGAGCAGTTCGTGAGCCAGCTCAGGTGAAGGCGTGGCTTGCAGCAGTGGCGCTGGTCGGCATCGCCATGCCGGCGGGAGCGGTTGAGCGTAGCGCGAGCCGCATCACCCAGGGCGAGCTTGACACCATGGCCGATCTCTGCGCCGTGGATAGATTGTCCTACAAGTTATTGAAAACAGGTAATATAAAGTTCAAGTCGCGAAAGGTTGCTCGCCGCAAGACGACCGGCTGCCTGCTGACCAGGATCGTGCAGGACCATCCCGGTACGCGGATCATCTTCCCCGACAAAGCGCCTCGTTCGAAAGCCCGATAATGCCAAAACGCACCGACATATCCTCCATTCTGATCATCGGCGCGGGCCCCATCGTGATCGGGCAGGCGTGCGAGTTCGATTATTCGGGAACGCAGGCCTGCAAGGCGCTGCGCGAGGAGGGCTATCGCATCATCCTCGTCAATTCGAATCCTGCGACGATCATGACCGATCCGGACATGGCCGACGCCACTTATGTCGAGCCGATCACGCCGGAGATCGTCGCCAAGATCATCGAGAAGGAGCGGCCCGACGCGGTCCTGCCGACGATGGGCGGCCAGACCGCGCTCAACACCGCGCTCGCGCTGTTCAACGACGGCACGCTCGAGAAATATGGCTGCCAGATGATCGGCGCCGATGCCGAGGCGATCGACAAGGCCGAGGATCGGATGAAGTTCCGTCAGGCGATGGACAAGATCGGCCTCGAAAGCCCGCGCTCGGACGTCGCCCACACGCTCGACGAGGCGCTGCGCGCACTCGACAATGTCGGGTTGCCGGCGATCATCCGGCCCAGCTTCACCATGGGCGGCACCGGCGGCGGCATCGCCTATAACAAGGACGAATTCCTCAAGATCGTGACCGGCGGGCTCGATGCCTCGCCGACCACCGAAGTCCTGATCGAGGAATCGGTGCTCGGGTGGAAGGAATATGAGATGGAGGTCGTGCGGGATCGCAACGACAACTGCATCATCATCTGTTCGATCGAGAATATCGACCCGATGGGCGTTCATACCGGCGATTCCATCACCGTCGCCCCAGCGCTGACGCTGACCGACAAGGAATATCAGATCATGCGCAACGCGAGCATCGCGGTGCTGCGCGAGATCGGCGTCGAAACCGGCGGATCGAACGTCCAGTTCGCGGTGAACCCGGTGGACGGGCGGCTCGTCGTGATCGAGATGAACCCGCGCGTGTCGCGCTCCTCGGCGCTGGCCTCCAAGGCGACGGGCTTCCCGATCGCCAAGGTCGCCGCCAAGCTTGCCGTGGGCTATACGCTCGACGAGATCATGAACGACATCACCGGGGCGACCCCGGCCTCGTTCGAGCCGACGATCGATTATGTCGTCACCAAGATCCCGCGCTTCGCCTTCGAGAAGTTCAAGGGGGCCGAGCCGCTGCTGTCGACGGCGATGAAATCGGTCGGCGAGACGATGGCGATCGGCCGCAACATCCACGAATCGATGCAGAAGGCGCTGCGCGGCCTGGAAACGGGCCTTGCCGGCTTCAACATCGTCGAAAGCCTGTGCGGTGCGTCCAGGTCGGCGATCGAGGAGGAGCTCGCCCGGCCGACGCCCGATCGCTTCCTCGTCGCGGCCCAGGCCCTGCGCGAGGGGATGACCGTCGAGGAGATCCACCGCATCTCCAGGTTCGATCCCTGGTTTCTCGAACGGCTCGCCGAGATCGTCGCTGCCGAAGAGCGTGTCTGCCGCGATGGATTGCCGCGGGATGCCGCCGGGATGCGCCGTCTCAAGGCGATGGGCTTCTCGGACAAGCGGCTCGCCTGGCTGGCGCTGCAATCGGCCAATCTCGCGGGCATGGCGCGCGAGCAGGCGCGCGGATCGGGCATAGTCCACGATGCGGCGAAGGCGTTGACCGGCGGCATCACCGAAAAGGAGGTGCGCGCGCTGCGCCACCGGCTCGGCGTGCGCCCGGTGTTCAAGCGGATCGATACCTGCGCGGCCGAGTTCGAGGCGAAGACGCCCTATATGTACTCGACCTATGAGGCGCCGAGCTTCGGCACGCCCGAGTGCGAGAGCATGCCGACGAACCGTGAGAAGATCGTCATTCTCGGCGGCGGTCCCAACCGGATCGGGCAGGGCATCGAGTTCGATTATTGCTGCTGCCACGCCTGCTTCGCGCTGGCCGATGCAGGTTATGAGACGATCATGGTCAACTGCAATCCCGAGACCGTCTCGACCGATTACGACACGTCCGACCGGCTCTATTTCGAACCGTTGACCGCCGAGGACGTGCTGGAGATCCTGCATGTCGAGCAGTCGAACGGGACGCTGAAGGGCGTGATCGTCCAGTTCGGCGGCCAAACTCCGCTCAAGCTCGCACAGGAACTCGAGGATGCGGGCATCCCGATCCTCGGCACCTCGCCCGACGCGATCGACCTCGCCGAGGATCGCGAGCGCTTCGCTGATCTGGTTGGCAAGCTGGGGCTGAAGCAGCCGCGCAATGGTCTTGCCCGCAGCCGCGAGGAGGCGCTCGCCGTCGCCGAGCGGGTCGGCTATCCCGTGCTGATGCGCCCGTCCTATGTGCTGGGTGGCCGCGCCATGGAGATCGTCGAGGATCCGGTGCAGCTCGATCAATATATTAACACTGCGGTGCAAGTATCTGGTGATTCGCCAGTTTTGATCGATCAGTATCTGCGTGATGCGATCGAGGTGGACGTCGATGCGATCTGCGACGGTGACGATGTCGTGGTCGCCGGCGTTCTCCAGCATATCGAGGAAGCCGGCGTGCATTCGGGTGACAGCGCCTGCTCGCTGCCGCCCTACAGCCTGTCGCGCGACATCGTCGACGAGATCGAGAAGCAGACCGATGCACTGGCGCGGGCGCTGTCGGTGCGCGGGCTGATGAACGTGCAGTTCGCGGTGAAGGATGGTGCGGTCTACCTGATAGAGGTGAACCCGCGGGCGAGCCGCACCGTGCCCTTCGTCGCCAAGGCAATCGGCGAGCCGATCGCCAAGTTTGCGGCGCGGGTGATGGCCGGCGAGAAGCTGAAGGACCTGCCGAAGATCAGCCTCGACATCGCCCATATCGCGGTGAAGGAAGCGGTCTTTCCGTTCGCGCGCTTCCCCGGCGTCGATCCGGTGCTGAGCCCCGAGATGAAATCGACGGGCGAGGTGATGGGCATCGACAGCGATTTCGCCACCGCCTTCGCCAAGGCGCAGTTGGGAGCAGGCACCAAGCTTCCGCTCGGCGGCACGGCCTTCGTCTCGGTAAAGGAGAGTGACAAGGGCCCGATCTTGCCGGCGGTTCAGAAATTGATCGCGATGGACTTCACGATCCTCGCGACCAGCGGCACCGCCGCCTATCTGCGCGCGCAGGGGCTGGAGGTCGAAACGGTCCTGAAAAAGCGCGAGGGCAGACCCAACATCGTCGACCGGATCGTCGACGGCGATGTCGACCTGATCTTCAACACGACCGAAGGTTGGCAGTCGCTGCTCGATTCCAAGGCGATCCGCACGTCGGCACTCTATGGGCGGGTTCCCTATTTCACCACCGCGGCGGCCAGCGTCGCTGCGGCGCAGGCGATAGAGGCGCTCAGGGAGCGCAAGCTTGAAGTACGCGCGCTTCAATCCTATTATTCAGCATCGCACGCCTGATCCCCACATTGCAGGAGACGGTGCGGGCGGCCCGAATGGGGCCGGCCGGGGATTGCGGCTTTTGACGAAGGGGTTTGAGGACGATGGCGAGCGTTGAGAAGATGCCGATGCTGGCGGAGGGGCAGAAGATGCTCACCGAAGAGCTCGCGCGCCTCAAGGCCGAACGGCCGACGATCATCGATGCGATCGAGGAAGCTCGTGCGCACGGCGATCTGTCGGAAAATGCCGAATATCACGCGGCCAAGGAACGCCAGGGCCAGATCGAAGCGTCGATCGCGGACATCGAGGACCGGCTGAGCCGTGCCCAGGTGATCGATCCGCGCGATCTGTCGGGTGACAAGATCGTGTTCGGCGCGACCGTCACCCTGCTCGACGACGACGAGAAGCCGGTCCGCTACCAGATTGTCGGACAGACCGAGGCGGACGCCAAATCGGGCAAGATCTCCTATAATTCGCCGCTCGGCCGCGCCCTCATCGGTAAGCGCGTGGATGACGAGGTCGAGGTGACGGTGCCGTCGGGTGACCGTTTCTACGTCGTGTCGAAGATCGAGTTCATCTGAACCGAACGGCGGCAGCGATGCGATTGCCGCCGACACGCGCCACCGGCTTGATCGCTGCCGCGACGGTGGCGAGCTATGTGTTGCTGATGCTGTCCGGTTGGGCTGACAGCGCCGATTTGCTCGGCGGTTTCGTGCCCGCGCGGGTGAGCGGCTTCGAACTGCCCGGTGCGCTTCCAGTCTGGATCACCCCGCTGACCGCCACCTTGCTGCATGGCGGGCTGTTCCATATCGGCTTCAACCTGCTGATGTTCGTCTTCTGCGGGCGGATGGTGGAGGCGGTCATCGGGCCGCTCGGACTCGCCATCCTATATGTCGTGGGCGCTTATGCGGCGGCGGGCGCGCAATATCTCGTTGGCCCTTATGACATGGCACCGATGATCGGGGCGAGTGGCGCCGTTTCGGCGGTGTTCGGCGCCTATGCGCTGCTCTATGGCCGACCGCGCGGCTTTGCGGCCCATCCGCGGATCGGGCTTGCCGTCAACATCCTCTGGCTGGCGGTGGCCTGGGTCGGCGTGCAGTTCCTGATGGGGATGGCATTGGGGATCATGGGCATGGCGATCGCGACGGCCGCGCATGTCGGCGGATTTATCGCAGGCCTGGCGTTGATCCGGCCGCTGCTGGCAATGGAACGGCGCCCAGCCTGAAGTGAGAGCTACGCCAGGTCTGGCTCCAGCAGCTTGTGGAGGTGGACCACAACATATTTCATCTCGGC
The DNA here is from genome assembly GCF_056401065.1 of Rhizorhabdus sp. P4_G5. Classification (NCBI taxonomy): domain Bacteria; kingdom Pseudomonadati; phylum Pseudomonadota; class Alphaproteobacteria; order Sphingomonadales; family Rhizorhabdaceae; genus Rhizorhabdus; species Rhizorhabdus sp. P4_G5. The sequence continues at coordinate 186,663 of NZ_JBFUKB010000001.1, forward strand.
GTCATCCACCGTGCGCTGAGCGGCGCCGCGCCAGGCCTTCTCGGCGCTCTTATAGTCCTCGAAGAAGCCGACGACGTCGATCTTGGACAGGTCTTCGAAATCGAGGCCCCGCGGATCCTTGACGCGCCCGCCGAAAACCAGGTGGATCTTGCTCATGCCGATACTCCGTTGATCGCCACAGGGGCGAAGCCATCGCCACCTCCTGTCGAAAAACAGCCGCAATTGAAAGGTCGTTATGCAAGGTGACGGCGCGCCGCGAGCTTGCCGTCACCCAGCGGAGGTCAGCCGCGCGCCTTCATCATGGCGATCAGGCCATCGATGCCTTTGCGTTGGATGATCGCGTCGAAATCCTGCCCCTGGGTTACCGCCAGGTTGATATTGGCGACGGTCAGGTTGGTAACCTTGAACGCGCCGCCGACGTTGGCGACCGACCATACGGCAGTAATCGGCTGGGCACCGGGCTTCTGGACCTGCGTGGTGACGTTGAAGCCGCTTCCTGCCGGCGCCGTGCGGATCACCTTCATCGACGCATTGGCATAGTCGTACAGATTATCGGAATAAGTGCCGATGATGAAGGTCGGGATTGCCTGCTTATAGGATGCCTTCTGGGCCGGCGTGATCTGGCTGGACCAGCGACGGATGAGACGCTCACCAATCGCATCGATGGCGAAATGCTGTGACAGAAGATCGCGGAACTTGGCGCGCACGGCGGTCTTGTTCCCGGTCTTGAGCACTGCGAAAGCTTCGGTGCCGAGCGACGATATGAACGTGCCGGCGTCCTGGTTGGCGACCACGGCCGCCCGTGCGGGCGCGATCGGGGCCGTCATCATCGTGCCGGACATCAGCGCCGCGCCGGCAATATACCAAATGGTCTTCATTATGTGCCTTCTTCTGCATGGGCTCGCCATAGGCGCGCCGTTGGGGACCGCCCTAGAAGCGGCGCCATGAACCCTGATTGAACCGTGGCCGTTCCGAAGCGATCAGCGGCGAACGGCGTCGACGGCCGCGCTGCCGGCGGTTTCCGCGACCTGAGCGATCGAGTCGATCAGCTTGCCGACGGTCTTGCCGGCCGAATTGCTGCTGATGCCGAGCTCGTCCAGCTTCGCCTGTCCGGCCTCCCGAGCCGCGGTGACCGCGCCCTTGGCCTTGTCGTTGATCGAGCCACCGATTGATCCGAGCAACTGCTCTTCCTGGCGCGTGCGCGGCAGCAGCGCTCCGATCACCGCGCCTAGCGCCACGCCTCCCACCAGCGCTGCCACCGGAAAGGCGTCGACGCCCTCGACGGCCTTCCGGCTCGCCGCGCGTGCGGCGGCGCTGCTGCCTTTGAGCTTCTCGCCCGCAACCGCCGTAACGCGGGTGGCGCGCGCCTTGATGCCGGCTGCGCCTTTCGCTGCCGGCCTGGCCCGATTATTCCGGCTTTCCGTGCCGGAGGCAGCCTTGCCCCGGCCGGTCTTGCCCTGCTCACCCTTGCCTGGCGTCTTCATGAGCCTGTCTCCTCGTCTTGCGATCGGGACGATCGCGCAGCTTGTTGGCGTTTCAAACTCGCCGCGCTTCGCCGGGTTGCACGGCCAAGCCCGGTCACGAACCGATAGATGGGCGGGCGCACCACCAGCAGCAAGATGGTGACGGCCACAGCGGTTGCCCTTGCGGGCCGACGGCGGACGGCGGCGAGCGCAGCGTGAGTCAAAGCCTGCGCCCGATCCACCACCTCGTCGGCGAGATCGGCGAGCAGAGCCTGCGGATGCAGTCGCGCCTGGGCTGCTCCCACGGTTTCCGCCAGTTCGGCGCGCGCCAGGTGCGAGCGTTCCCGCATGCTGGCGAAGAGCTCTTCGAGCCGGCTTACCCCCTTGCCGTCGTCATTCTGCTCGTCGTCGATATCCTCGACGACGAGCATCAACTTCTTCACGCCGGCACGGACCAGGAAGACGGCGAGGCCGACACCCAGCGCCACCGACACCGCTGCCCCCCCGAGGCGCCCGATCCAGGGCGTCAGCACGAAGGACAGGGTGACAAGGAAGGTCACGGCCGCCGCCTGGCCCATGATCGCGCCGATCAGGCACAGCAGCGCGCCAGTGCGCGCGCGGCCGATGCGCCTATAGAAATCGGTCCGGAACAAGGTGAGCTCGGCCTTGGCAACCGTGCGCGCGTCGTCGAACAGCCGCGCGAGCAGCGCGCCGATCGTTTCCTGTTCCTGCTCTGGCCCCGGCAACAAAGGATCAGCTGATCGGCGGTATGAAGTCCGGCGCGCCCGGCGTTGACACGGGATCACCCGTGTGGACCGTCTCCGGCGCGTTCTTGCGCGGCGCGACAGCAGCATCTTCGGGCGCTGCCTTCGCGGCCTTGGGCGTAAAGCCCGACTTCACCACCCTGGCCGCCAGGAAACCGACCGCCGCCGCCGCGGCGATCGCGATGGCAGGCGAGCTGCGGACAGCGTTGCGGGCATCGTCGATCAGTTCGTCGGCATCCTTGTCGCGCAGCGTGTTGGCGAGGCCACTGACCGCATCGGCAGCCTGCTGGACATATCCGCCATATTGATCGCCGAGCTTGCCGCTGACCTGGTTCGCCGCGTCGCCGACGAGGCTCGCTACATTGTCGAGCGCCTCGACTGCACGGTCCTTGCCTTGGCCGGCATAGTCCCGCGCCCGGGAAGCGGCCTGCTCGGTGAAGCTCGATGCGGTGTCGCCGAACGCCTTGCGGGCGCTTTCGAACGGGCTTTCGGCAGCGCTGCCGCTGCCCTCGTTCAGATTGTCGGTCGCCATGTCGATCGTCTCCATTTGGGAAGTCAGTCCATCAACCACGTGGGGAGAATAGCGTTCCTTTTCCAGATCCGAAACGACTTCATATTTGCCTATCTCAAGCCGCGCGGATAGAGCGCGCGCAACCTACCGTCCACCAGCAAAGGTATTCGCGCACATGACCGCCATCGTCGACGTCCATGCCCGCCAGATCATCGATAGCCGGGGTAATCCCACCGTCGAAGTCGACGTGACCCTGGAGGATGGCAGTTTCGGCCGTGCAGCGGTACCATCCGGCGCTTCGACCGGCGCCTATGAGGCGGTGGAGAAGCGCGATGGCGACAAGAAGAAGTGGCTCGGCAAGGGCGTCGAAACTGCGGTCGATGCCGTCAACGACGATATCGCCGACGCCATCATCGGCATGGAAGCCGAGGACCAGGGCGAAATCGATGCCCGGATGATCGAACTCGACGGCACTCCCAACAAGAGCCGACTCGGCGCCAATGCCATCCTGGGCGCGAGCCTCGCGGTGGCCCGTGCGGCTGCCGAAGCACGCGCGCTACCGCTCTACCGCTATGTCGGCGGGGTTTCGGCGTCGGTGCTGCCGGTACCGATGATGAACATCATCAACGGTGGCGCGCATGCCGACAATCCGATCGATTTCCAGGAATTCATGATCATGCCGGTCGGTGCGCCGACGCTGTTCGATGCGGTTCGCTGCGGTTCGGAAATCTTCCACACCCTGAAGAAGGCGCTGCACGACAAGGGCCTGGCGACCGCGGTCGGAGACGAGGGCGGCTTCGCGCCCAATCTCGCCTCGGCACCCGATGCGCTCGACTTCATCATGCAGTCGATCGAGAAGGCGGGCTATCGGCCCGGGGACGATGTCGTGCTGGCGCTCGATTGCGCAGCAACCGAGTTCTTCAAGAACGGCGTCTACGATTTCCACGGCGAGGGCGTGAAGCGCTCCCCGGCCGAAATGGCCGACTATCTCGCCGATCTCGCCGCGCGTTATCCGATCGTGTCGATCGAGGATGGCATGGGCGAAGATGATTTCGAAGGCTGGAAGATCCTGACCGACAAGATCGGCCACAAATGCCAGCTGGTCGGCGACGACCTGTTCGTCACAAACCCCAAACGGCTCGCGCAGGGGATCAAGGATGGCCTGGCCAACTCGCTGCTCGTCAAGGTCAACCAGATCGGCACGCTGACCGAGACGCTCGAGGCGGTCAACATGGCGCAGCGCGCGGGCTATACCGCAGTGATGTCGCACCGCTCCGGCGAGACCGAGGATTCGACGATCGCCGACCTCGCCGTGGCCACCAACTGCGGACAGATCAAGACCGGCAGCCTGGCGCGCTCCGATCGGCTTGCCAAGTACAACCAGCTCATCCGCATCGAGGAAGAACTCGGCACCATCGCGACCTATGCCGGCCGCGGGGCGATCAAGGCGCTGCGCTGATTTCGACGTCATTCCAGCGAAAGCTGAAATCTCTCTTTCTCGCTACAGATGGAGTGAGATCCCAGCTTTCGCTGGGATGACGATATCAAACATCCCAACCAGGATCTTCGCATGAAAACCCCCACCACAGCCGCTCCCGACATCGTCACCTTGAAGCGCGCGCTGCTGTCGGTGTCCGACAAGAGCGGGCTCGTCGAACTGGGCCGGGCTCTGGCCGGGTGGGGGGTCGAACTCGTTTCGACCGGCGGCACCGCCAAGGCGCTGCGGGACGCCGGCCTGGAGGTGAAGGACGTGTCCGACATCACCGGTTTTCCCGAGATGATGGATGGCCGCGTCAAGACCCTTCATCCGATGGTTCATGGCGGACTGCTCAGCGTGCGCGACGATCCCGAGCACGCCCGTGCGATGGCCGAGCACGGCATCGGCGCGATCGACCTGGTGGTGGTCAACCTCTATCCCTTCGCGCAGACGGTGGCCAAGGGCGCCGGGCGCGACGAGATCATCGAGAATATCGACATAGGCGGCCCGTCCATGGTGCGCTCTGCGGCCAAGAACCATGCCTATGTCACGATCGCGACCGATCCCGCCGACTATGCGGAAATCATTGCGAGCGGCGGCACGGTCAGCTTCGACATGCGCAAGCGTTTCGCTGCCAAGGCCTTCGCCGCGACTGCGACCTATGACGCCATGATCTCCTCCTGGTTCGCGCATGCCGATCAGGGCCAGTTCTTCCCCGACACGCTGTCGGTGCCAGTCCGCAAGGCGGAAGAGCTGCGTTACGGCGAGAACCCGCACCAGCAGGCCGCGCTCTATGTTCCGGTCGGCCCGGGCGCGCGCGGCATCGCCCAGGCAACCCAGGTCCAGGGCAAGGCGCTCAGCTACAATAACTACAACGATGCCGACGCCGCGCTCGAGCTGGTGAGCGAGTTTCGCGACGGACCGCCAACGGTGGTGATCGTCAAGCACGCCAACCCGTGCGGCGTTGCCACCGGCGAGACGCTCATCGAAGCCTATGAGGCTGCGCTGGCTTGCGACAGCGTGTCGGCCTTCGGCGGCATCATCGCGGTCAACCGGCCGCTGGACGGCAAGACTGCCGAAGCGATCAGCGGCATCTTTACCGAGGTGGTCGCAGCACCCGACGCCGATCAGGACGCCAGGGCGGTGTTCGCCAAGAAGAAGAATCTCCGGCTGTTGCTGACCGGCGAGCTTCCCGATCCCGCGCGCCCTGGGCTTGCGATGAAGACCATCGCTGGCGGTATGTTGTTCCAGTCGCGCGACAATGGCCGGATCGCCGAAGCGGATCTCAAGGTCGTTACGAAGCGGGAACCCAGCGCGCAGGAGCTCAAGGATTGCCTGTTCGCCTGGACGGTCGCCAAGCATGTAAAGTCCAACGCCATCGTCTACGCCAAGGACGGCTCGACCGCAGGCGTGGGAGCCGGCCAGATGAACCGCCTCGAATCCGCCCGCATTGCCGCCTGGAAGGCGAAGGACGCCGCCGACAAGGCGGGATGGCGCGAACCGCGGACCATTGGCTCTGCGGTCGCCTCCGACGCATTCTTCCCTTTCGCGGACGGCTTGCTGGCGGCAGTGGACGCGGGCGCCACGGCCGTCATCCAGCCCGGCGGGTCGATCCGTGATGCCGAGGTGATCGCCGCCGCGGACGAGGCTGGGCTGGCAATGGTCTTCACCGGGATGCGCCACTTCCGGCATTGACCCGGGCGACGCCGCCTGCCTTTAGGAGAGGGCAGGGAGCGTTGGACATGGCCGAGGACTATAGCGAAGCGAACCAGCGCCAAGGGACGTTCGGGCCGCTGCGTGAGCCGCTGTTCCGCCGGATCTGGACCGCCAGCCTGTTTTCAAACTTCGGCACGCTGATCCAAGGCGTAGGCGCCGCCTGGGCGATGACGCAGCTGACGGGACGGGCGGATATGGTTGCGCTGGTACAGTCGGCCACCTTCGCTCCGTTGATGCTGATCTCTCTTCCCTCGGGGGCGATCGCAGACAGCTATGATCGCCGCAAGATCGCGCTGGTCGCGCTCGGCATCGCCTTTCTCGGTGCGATCGGTCTAAGCCTGGTGACCGTCCTGGGACTTCTCACGCCGGGCTTGCTGCTGCTGTTCTGCTTCATCGTCGGCACGGGCACGGCTCTGCTGTCGCCGGCGTGGCAGGCTTCCGTCGGCGAGCAGGTGCCGCCTAGTGCGCTTCCCCAGGCTATCACGCTCAACTCGATCAGCTATAATATCGCGCGCAGCTTCGGTCCGGCCATTGGCGGGCTGCTGGTGGCGATCGCCGGGGTCCTGGCGGCTTTCGTGTTCAACGCGCTTGCCTATCTTCCCATGATCATCGTGATGTTTTTGTGGCGGCGGCCGCCGGAAACATCGCGGCTGCCACCCGAAGCGCTGGGACGCGCCATCATTTCCGGCGTGCGGTTCGCGATCCATTCTCCGCCGATCCGGACGGTGTTTCTGCGGACCTTGATGGTCGGCATGATCGGTGCGTCGATCTCCGCCCTGATGCCGCTCGTCAGCCGCGAACTGCTCCGCGGCGGCGCATCGTTATACGGGATATTGCTCGGCTGCTTCGGTATCGGCGCGGTGCTGGGCGCGCTGGTGATGGCGCGGGTCAAGGATCGGCTGAGCGAGGAACAGACCGCCGCGGCCTGCCTCGTTCTCGTCGGGCTGTGCATGTTTGGAATCGGGCTCAGCCGCGATCGCCTGATGACTGGCCTGCTGCTGCTCGGCGCCGGGGCCGGGTGGATGATCCTGATGGCGATCAGCAACATCAGCATTCAGGTGTCGTCGCCGCGCTGGGTTACCGCGAGAGCGCTCGCGGCCTTTAGCACTGCCATCTGCGCCGGCCTCTCGATCGGTGGCTGGGTCTGGGGCCATGTCGCAGCCGATCATGGTACCGGTTTTGCGATGATGTTGTCCGGTAGCACGATGATCCTTTCGGCTACCGTGGGGCTGGTGCTGCGGATGCCGGAAATCGAGGAGCAGCGCGATCCCGATCTCGTTCCGAGCGAGCCGGACGTCCAATTGGAGGTCAGCGGCCGCAGCGGGCCGGTCATATTGACCATCGAATACCGAGTTCGCGCCGATCGCGCGCGCGCATTCTATACGGCGATGCTCGACATGGAGCCGATCCGGCATCGCACCGGTGCCTATGCATGGTCGCTGTCGCGGGACGTCGGCGATCCGGAACTGTGGATCGAGCGCTATCACATCCCGACCTGGCATGATTATCTGCGTCAACGCAGCCGCCTTACCGCCGCGGATGTCGCCCTCTGGGACCGCGCCCTTGCCTTCCACGAGGGGGGAGAGGTGACCATCCGCCGGATGCTGGAGCGGCCTTATGGCTCGGTTCGCTGGAGCGAGGATGTGCCTGACCGGGGCATATTGCTGCCGCTCCCACCTCAGGGCAGCTAGCCCTAGACACTCGGCGTAGTTTCAGGCGCTCAGGCTTGCTTCAGGCGGAACAGCATGCGGTCTTCGCTGGTGAAGCCGAAGCGCCAGATCACGATGCCGAAGGTCAGCAGGATCGCGGGGATGCCCAGCGAAAGCTCGAGCCATTCGGGGAGGTGCGTCGCGAGAGTTCCGGTGATGCCGGCCGCCAGGGCAGCCCAGATCAGCGGCCAGCGCCAGCCCGAGACCGGGGCCTGCAGCAGGAATGAGAGCAGCCGCGCCTTCATGATCGAGGCGATTCCCAATGCTATGGCCAGCGCTATCGCCGGCCCGGCCGCCTGCCAGAGCGGCGGCACGCCGAGTTCGTCCCGCAAGATCAGCACGATGGCGAAGCTGAGCATGATCTGGATGCCGATCATGCCGATCGAGATCCACAGGTTGAGGTGGCGCGCGACATAGATCAGCGCGGCTTCGGACACCGCCGCGGTCGCCGCCACCACTTCGGCGAGCAGCAGGAAGGCGAGAGCGCCCGTTCCCCCGACGAAGTTGGGGCCGACGAGGCCCATGACGCCCTCGCCCGGAATACCGAGCGCCAGCCCGATCGCCGCCTGTGCCGCGATGATCCAGAAGCCGACCTGTGCGACCTGTTTCGCGACTGCCTGGCGGTTGCCGGTCTCCAGATTGCGGGTGATCACCGGCCCGAGGATGGGATCGAAGCTCGTCTTGAGCTTTTGCGGCAGCGACGCGACCTGTTGCGCGACATAATAGATGCCGACGATCGCCGGGGAGAAGAACAGCCCCAGGATCGCGATGTCGAGGCGGCGCGATCCCCATTCTATGGCGTCGGCGGCGGCCAGCGGGACGTTGCGCCGGGCAAGCGAGAACAGCGATGCGGGGCGGGGACGCCAGCCGCGCGGCCGGCCGAAACTTTTCAGCAGCGGCCAGATCGAGGCGACCAGCGCTGCCGCCATAGAGATGACATAGGCGATGATCAAACCATCGCGGAGCGAGTAGAAGGCCAATGCGAAGGCGGCGATGCTGATCGTCCATGGCTCGATGACCGACCGCGCACGCACGGTGGCGGCGATGTCCAGGCGATAGGCCAGCGCCGCGAGCGAGATATCCGACCAGGCGAGCGCGAATATCGTCAGCGGCAGCAGCCATTCCAGGCCGTTGATGCCGCTATTGGGGAACATGAGTTCAGGCAGCGTGCCGAGCACCGTCGCGGCGATGGCCGAAGCGACCGCCGCAACGAGCAACGCGTCCCATACGACATGGACATGGGGCCGATCGGTCGCCGAGAGTTGCGCCGCCAGGCCGCGCTTCAGGCCGAGCGTGGCGAGCGTCGCAACGAATTCGACGATGATCACGGCATAGGCAAAGCGGCCGAGAGCGTCGGCGCCGTACCAGCGTCCGGCGATGAACAGGAAGGGCAGGCGCGCGGCCAGGCGCAGCAGGAAGCCGAAGAAATTCGTCCGGCCGCCCTTCGCCAGGGCCTTGATGTCGTCGCCTGCCTCCGGCGGCTCAGGAACTGGCGTCAATGCGCCGCGCCCCAGCTTTGGCCGGTGCCGATCTCCACGCCGAGCGGAACCGACAAGGTGACCAGAGGCTCCGCAGCCCTGGCCATGACGTCGTGGATCACTGCCGACGCGGCCTCGGCCTGGTCGGGCGCGAGTTCGAACACCAGTTCGTCGTGGACCTGCAGCAGCATCTTGACGTCGCCCAACCCGGCAGCCGCGAGTGCGGGATTCATTCGGATCATCGCCCGCTTGATGATGTCGGCGGAGGTGCCCTGGATCGGCGCGTTGATCGCCTGGCGCTCGGCCGACTGCCGTTCGCCCTGTTTGGCGCTGCGGATCCACGGCAAATGAGTCTTGCGGCCGAACAGGGTCGTCACGAAGCCCTGTTCGCGAACTTGGCCCAGCGTGGCCGCGATATAGTGGTTGATGCCGGGGAAGCGGGCAAAATAGCGGTCGATCATTCCCTGCGCTTCCTCGCGCGAGACTTCGAGCCGGCCAGCCAAGCCCCAGGCCGATATGCCGTAGAGGATCGAGAAATTTATCGTCTTTGCGCGAGCGCGGGTGTCGCGGTTGACCTCGCCGAACACCTCCTGCGCGGTCAGCGAGTGGATGTCGTCGCCGTTGGCGAACGCTTCCTTGAGCGCCGGGACATCGGCCATATGGGCGGCGAGGCGCAATTCGATCTGCGAATAGTCGGCCGACAGGATGATCTTGCCGGGCTCGGCGACGAAGGCGTCGCGGATCCGCCGGCCGTGGTCGGTCCGGATGGGGATGTTCTGCAGATTGGGATCGGTCGAGGAGAGCCGGCCGGTCTGCGCCACCGCCATCGAGAAGCAGGTATGGACGCGGCCGGTCCGGGGATTGATCTGGCTCTGCAGGGCATCGGTATAGGTCGACTTGAGCTTGGTGATCTGGCGCCAGTCGAGCACCAGTCGGGCGATCGCCACATTGTCGCCGGCAAGCCGTTCGAGCTCGGTGACGTCGGTTGAATAGACCCCCGTCTTTCCCTTGCGGCCGCCCTTCAGGCCCATCTTGTCGAACAATATGTCGCCGAGCTGCTTGGGGCTGCCGACTGTGAACGGCGTACCCGCCTCGGCGTGGATAAGCGCCTCCAGACGAGCGGCTTCGCCCGCGAACTCGTGCGACAGCCGTGCCAGTTCCTCGCGGTCGACCCGAATCCCGGCCATTTCCATGTCGGCGAGAACCGGCACCAGCGGTCGATCGACCAATTCGTAGACGCGCGTTGCGGCTTCGGCGGCGAGGCGACCCTTGAGCCGCTGCCACAGCCGGAAGGTAACGTCGGCGTCTTCGGCGGCATATTCGGTGGCGGTGTCGAGCATCACCTTGTCAAAGCTGATCTGCGCCTTGCCGGTACCGCAGACCGTCTTGAACTCGATGCAGGCATGTTCGAAGTGGCGCCTGGCGAGTTCGTCCATGCCATGACCGCCGAGCCCGGCGTCTAGATCGTAGGAAAGCAGCATCGTATCGTCATAGGGCCCTACCCGGATACCGTTCCGCGCGAGCACGACCATGTCATATTTAATATTCTGGCCGATCTTGAGGATATCGGGCGCCTCCAGCAGCGGCTTCAGCTTGGCCAGTGCCAGCGCCAGCGGCAATTGCTTTGGCGTTTCCGACAACAGCCCGTCGCCGACATGCGCGAGCGGGATATAGCAGGCTTTGCCCGGCGCGATCGCCAGGCTGACACCGACCAGCCCGGCGCGTACCGGGTCCACCGAATCGGTTTCGGTATCGACAGCGACTCGTCCACAGGAAAAAGCGTCGGCAATCCAGCGGTCTAGATCTGCTTCTTCGACAACCGTCTCATAGTCCTTGTGATTGAACGGTATATTCTCGACCACCGGCGCGGGCTTCTCCTCCGGCCCGGGCGCCAGCGCGAGCATGGTCGGACCGCCATTGGGAAGCGTGGCCGGGCCATTGCCGCCGCCGACCTTGGCGAGCAGCGACTTGAAACCCTGGTCTTCCAGGAAGGCGCGCAACGGCTCGGGCGGCAGGCCCTTCAGCTCCAGGCCATCGAGCGGCTCCGGCAATGGCGAGTCGCATTTCAGTCGCACCAGCTCGCGCGACAGCCGCGCATTGTCGGCATGGTCGATCAGCGACTGCTTGAGCTTCGGCTTCTTGATCTGGTCGGTGCTGGCGAGCACCGTCTCGAGATCGCCGAACTGGCGGATGAGCTCGCTCGCCGTCTTGGGTCCGATGCCCGGAACGCCGGGAACATTGTCGACGCTGTCGCCCATCAGCGCGAGCACGTCGCCCAGCGCCTCCGGCTCCACGCCGAACTTTTCCAGAACATGCTCGCGGCCCAGCCGGCGGTTGTTCATCGTGTCGAGCAGGTCCAGCCCCGGCCGGATCAGCTGCATCAGATCCTTGTCGGACGAGACGATGGTCACCTGCCAGCCTGCCGCCATCGCGGCTTCGGAATAGCAGGCGATGATGTCGTCGGCCTCGAGCCCGATCTCTTCGATGCAGGGCACCGAAAAGGCCCGGACCGCGTCGCGGATCAACGGAAACTGCGGGACGAGATCCTCGGGCGGTGGCGGGCGGTGCGCCTTGTACAGGTCGTACATGTCGTTGCGAAAGGTTTTGGACGACGCGTCGAGAATCACGGCAAGATGCGTGGGACCGTCGGCATGGTGCAGCTCATTGATCAGCTTCCACAACATCGTGGTGAAGCCATAGACTGCTCCGGCAGGGATACCGTGACGGTTGGTGAGCGGCGGCAGGCGATGATAGGCGCGGAAAATATAGCCCGAACCGTCGACCAGATAGAGATGCTTGGATGACATGGGACGGGTGGATAGCAGGCGTCGGGGCAGGGGGAAACCGGTGTAGCGCGGACATTGCACGATATCGCCGCCGGCCCGGCCAGCCTTTGTCCGCGGGCGCGAATCTACTATCGTCCGCGCAGGACAAGGGGGATGCCTTGAGCCGCACTCTGTTGCTCGCCTTCGGCGCTGCCGCCTATCTCATTTTGTCGAAGCGCTACGCGCGTCCACCGGAAGCGTGATTCAGCCTGAACCGATCAAGGTCTGGGTCAGCGCAGGCGGCCGAGGCGCGGCTCCTTGTCGATTTCGCCCATCTCCATGATCTTGGCGCGCAATTCCGCGCGCTTCTCGTGGATCGAGGCGATGACCGGGCCCATGGCGATGCCGAGATCGACCAGCACCGCTTCCGACAGCTGTAGCGAGGATTCGAGGGTCTCCGGCACCGCATCGGTGGCGCCTGCCCGATATAGCTCGGCCGCGTGGTTCGGGTCTCGCGCACGGGCGACGATGGTCAGGCCGGGATGGTGTTCGCGGGCATAACGGGTGATGCGCACCACCTGGACCGGATCGTCCATCGTCAGGACCAGCGCGGTAGCTTTCGAAAGGTCGAGCAGCTCGATCATCCCCGGCCGGGCGATGTCGCCATACATGATCTCATAGCCGCGCCGCCGCGCGCTGATGACCGCATCGATGTCGGCATCGACGGCAAGATAGTTCTGGCCATGGGCATCGAGCATCTGCGCGACGAGCCGGCCCACACGGCCGAAACCGGCGATGATCGCCCGCCCCTGGGCGGTGGCCGGGATCTTGGCGTCGGACTTGTGCTCGCCTTCGTCGAACTTGCGCGCGATATCGTGGCCGACCTTTGCGAGGATAGGCGTGATGGTCAACCCGATCGCGGTGACCACCTGCCAGAACGCGGCGGTATCCGCGCCGATCAGCCGCGCCTGCGCGGCCGTCCCCAGCACGATCAGCGTGGTTTCCGAGGGTGAGGACATCAGCAGGCCGGTCTCGGCCGAAACCGCGCGCTTCGCGCCCCAGAAGCGCAGCAGCAGCGCCGTCAGAAGTGCCTTGGCTACCACCACGGCGATAACGGCGAGAGCGAGTTCGTGCCAATTTTCCAGGAGCATCGCCGGATCGAGCGACATTCCCACCGTGATCAGGAAGACGCCCAGCGCGAGCCCTTTGAACGGCGCGATCACCAGCTCGACTTCGGCATGATAGTCGGTTTCGGCGATGAGCAGCCCCGCGATCAGTGCGCCGACGATCGGCGATAGCCCGGCTGCGGTCGTCGCGATGCTCGCCAGGATCACGACCAGCAGGCTAGCCGACAGGAACAACTCGGGATTCTTGGCGCGGGCGGCCTGTGCGAACAGCTTGGGGAGCAGATAGCGGCCGCCGATCATCATCGCGCCGATCACCAGCGCACCGAGGCCCAATGTCCGGAGCAGGCCATCCCAGCCGGCATTGTCGCCATAAGGCGCCAGTGCGCCGAGGATGAAGATGATCGGCACCAGCGCCAGATCCTCGAACAGCAGGATTGCGAAGGCGCGTTTGCCGACGGCGCCGGTCGTGCCGACCATCGGCAGCACCAGCGCAGTCGACGACAGCGCGAGCGCGAGGCCGAGCCCCAGCGCGCCGCCCGGCCGTTCGCCGAAGAGCAGCAGACCGCCGCCGATGATCAGTGCCGACAATATGAGCTTCGACGAGCCAAGCCCAAATACCGCGCGCCGCATCCCCCATAATCGGCGGAAACTCAGCTCCAGTCCGATCGAGAACAGCAGCAGGATGATGCCGAATTCGGCGAAGGGTTCGATCGCATGCGGATCGCTGATCGTGACGAAATACAGCCAGGGGAAATCGGCAATCAGATGGCCAAGCGCGTTCGGCCCGATCAGCGCACCGACCAGGATGAATCCGATAACAGGGGTGATCCGAAACCGGGTAAAAGCCGGAATTACGAGCCCGGCGGTGCCGAGGATGACAAGCGTGTCGCTGAAGGCTGCCGAGGTGAGTGAAAAAGCCATGGCGGGATAGTGGCGGCAATGGCGTATAAATGCCACCCGGCGGGAGGGGATAACTGATCAGTGACACACAAAGCATTGGTGATCGCCGGCGGAGGGCCTGCCGGGATGATGGCGGGGCTGCTGTTCGCACGGGCGGGCATCGAAACGCTGGTGCTGGAGAAGCATGGCGATTTCCTGCGCGACTTTCGCGGCGACACCGTTCACCCGTCGACCGTCGCCCTGTTCGATGAACTCGGTCTCGCCGACGCGTTGCTGGCCCGGCCGCATGATCGGGTGACCGCGATCAAGGCGCGCGTCGGCGGAAGCGAATATGGCGTTGCCGATCTGCGCCACCTGCCGGTGCGTCACAAATTCATGATGATGATGCCGCAGTGGGAGTTTCTCGATTTCGTTCGTGACGAGGCAAGCCGATGGCCCGGTTTCTCGCTGCGCATGGACGCCGAGGTGGCCGGCCTTGTCGAGCAGGCGGGCAGGGTGACCGGCGTTCGCCTGGCCGATGCCACGACCATCGCGGCCGATCTGGTCATTGCCGCCGATGGGCGCGGCTCCGTGCTGCGGGAGGCCGCGCAACTGCCGCGAGAGGATCTCGGCGCTCCGATCGACGTGTTCTGGTTTCGAGTGCCCAAGCCGCGGACACCGGAGAATCGCACGGCCGGCCAGTTTGCGCCGGGCACCGTGATCGCGATGATTGATCGCGGCGATTATTGGCAATGCGCTTTCGTGTTCGCCAAGGGCGGCGCCGAGCGGATCCGCAGCGAAGGTATCGCCGCATTCAAGGCAAGGGTGGCCGGCACTGTGCCGGGGATAGCGAATGGCCTGGAAGCGATCAGCTCATGGGACGATGTGAAGCTGCTGTCGGTATCGCTCAATCGGCTGAAGCGGTGGCACCGTCCCGGCCTGCTGGCGATCGGCGATGCGGCACATGCGATGTCCCCCGTCGGCGGGGTCGGCATCAACCTGGCAATACAGGATGCGGTCGCCGCGGCGAACATTCTGGCGGCGCCGTTGGCGCGGGGCGAGGCTGTCGATCGGCTGCTCGCCAGCGTACAGGACCGTCGCTTCTTTCCGGTGCGGGTCATCCAGGCGATGCAGCGCGCCGTTCATGCCAATGTGCTCGGGCCGACGCTCGGCGCTACCGTGCAGATGGAAGCGCCGTTCGCGCTCAGGATGCTGGATCGCTTTCCGGTGCTGCAGCGTATCCCGGCGCGGATCGTCGGCCTCGGTGTGAGGCGCGAGCATATCCGCTCGCCGGTCAGTACATCCTCCGAGAATAGCGGGATCTCAGGGGGTTAGGGGATCATCTTCCAAGCCGTCATCCTGGCCCTTCAACTGCCTGCAAAGCAGGGGCTCAGGATAACTTCAGCCAAAGGCTGAGGGCCGGAATCCCAGGAGATAAGGGTGCACCCCGCCATCATGAGATTCCGGCCTCCGCCGGAATGACGATCTTCATCGAATGGCTGAGCTTATGCCCAACTGGCCATTTCCTTTTCGAGGTTGACGCGGATTTCCTCGAAGAACTGCTCGGTGGTCATCCAGGGCTGATCCGGACCGATCAGGATCGCGAGATCCTTGGTCATGCCGCCCTTCTCGACGGTTTCGATGCATATCCGCTCGAGCGTTTCGGCGAACCTGATGACGTCCGGGGTATCGTCGAACTTGCCGCGGAACATCAGGCCCTGGGTCCAGGCGAAGATCGAGGCGATCGGATTGGTCGAGGTCTGCTTGCCCTGCTGGTGCATGCGGTAATGGCGAGTGACGGTGCCGTGCGCGGCCTCGGCCTCGATCGTCTTGCCGTCGGGCGACATCAGCACCGAGGTCATAAGCCCAAGCGATCCGAAGCCCTGCGCGACCGTGTCCGACTGGACGTCGCCGTCGTAATTCTTGCAGGCCCACACGAACTTTCCGCTCCATTTGAGCGCCGAGGCGACCATGTCGTCGATCAGACGATGCTCATAGACGATGTTGCGTGCCTTGAACTTGGCGGCGAATTCGGCGTCGAAGACTTCCTGAAACAGATCCTTGAAGCGGCCGTCATAGGCCTTGAGGATCGTGTTCTTGGTCGACAGGTAGAGCGGCCATCCGCGGTCGAGCGCATAGTTCATGCTCGCACGGGCGAAATCGCGGATCGAATCATCGAGGTTGTACATGCCCATCGCGACGCCTGCGGACGGGTAATCGAACACTTCATGCTCGATCTTCTCGCCATTTTCGCCTTCCCAGATCATCCGCAGCTTGCCCGGGCCGGGCACGCGGAAGTCGGTGGCGCGATACTGATCGCCGAAGGCGTGGCGGCCGACCACGATCGGATCGGTCCAACCCGGCACCAGCCTGGGCACGTTCTTGATCACGATCGGTTCGCGGAAGACTACGCCGCCGAGGATGTTGCGGATGGTGCCGTTCGGCGACTTCCACATCTTCTTGAGCTTGAACTCTTCGACGCGGGCCTCATCGGGCGTGATCGTCGCGCATTTTACGCCAACGCCATATTGCTGGATCGCCTTGGCGCTATCGATGGTGATCTGGTCACCGGTCTCGTCACGCTTCTCGACCGAGAGGTCATAATATTTGAGGTCGATATCGAGATAAGGGAGGATCAGGCGCTCGCGAATCCACTGCCAGATGATGCGGGTCATCTCGTCGCCGTCGAGTTCGACGATCGGGGTCTTCACCTTGATCTTCGCCATGCTTTTCTGTCTCCGGGGAGGAATATTGCGGCCGTCCCTATGCTACGAAATCGGTGGGATCAACCGTTCGGGCATGGTTTTCTTGACGTTCCGGGAGGCCTTGGCGGAACCCCGCTGCGGCGGCAACGATTGTCAGCCCCGCCCCTCGGCCCTAGGAAGGTGCGATGACTTCAATCGATAAGCCCGATATTGGAACCACTTCGGTCAAGTGGCGCTGGCCCAGCGTTCATCCCGAAGGCCGCAAATTCGTCCTCATCTCCGCGGTGATCGCGCTGATCTTCGCGTTGCTCGCCTGGGAGACGCTCGCCTGGCCGATGGCAGGCATCACCGTCTGGGTGGCCGCGTTCTTCCGCGATCCTGTCCGCAGCACGCCGACTGGCGAGGGGCTGGTGATCGCGCCGGCCGATGGCCTCGTTACGATGATCACCATCGTCCCGCCGCCGCGCGAGATGGCCGGCGAGGACGGGCTTGGCGATGCGCCGATGACCCGCGTCTCGATCTTCATGTCGGTGTTCGACGTCCATATCAATCGCACGCCGATCCCCGGCACGATCCGCAAGGTGGCCTATATCGCCGGGAGCTTCCTCAACGCCGATCTTGACAAGGCGAGCGAGGAGAATGAGCGCCAGCATATATTGGTCGAGGGCGCTGACGGCACCCGGATCGGCTTCACCCAGATCGCCGGGCTGGTGGCGCGGCGCATCGTACCGTTCGTCAAGGCCGGCGATATCGTCGGGCTTGGCCAGCGCGTCGGCCTGATCCGCTTCGGAAGCCGGGTGGACGTCTATCTGCCTGCTGGAACCGGGCATCGCGTCGCGCTGGGCCAGCGCACCATCGCCGGCGAAACCGTCATCGCCAGGATCGGCGAGCCCGAGCGGACTGTCGGCGCGGCGCAATGACAAGGGCGTCACGGGCGAAGGGGCGGAACTGATGCGCGGTCGTCGCCAGAATATAAGGCGGGGCATACCCGCGCGGGCGGTGGCGCCCAACGCCGTGACGGCGCTGGCGCTGTGCTCTGGACTCACCGGTGTGCGCTTCGCCCTTGCCGGGGACTGGGAACGCGCGCTGTTCGCCATCCTGATCGCCGGCATATTGGATGGGCTCGACGGGCGCATCGCCCGCCTGCTCAAGGGTGAAAGCCGCTTCGGCGCGGAGCTCGACTCGCTCTCGGACGTCATTGCGTTCGGGGTGTCGCCGGCGATCATCATGTTCCTGTGGTCGCTCAACGCGATTCCGCGCTTCGGCTGGATCTTCGCGTTGGGCTATGCGGTGTGCGCGGCGCTCAGGCTTGCGCGCTTCAACGCTTCGATCGACAGCGCCGAACATCCGCGCAAGGCAGCGGGCTTCCTGACCGGCGTTCCGGCGCCCACCGGTGCCGGCATGATGCTGGTGCCGGTGGCGATGTGGCTGTGGAGCGGGCTCGACGTCTTCCGCGATCCCTATTTCATCTGCGGCTGGTCATCGCTCATCGGCTTCCTGATGATCTCGGACCTGGCGACCTATAGCTGGTCGTCGCTCCACATCTCACGCGCCTGGCGCTTGCCGGCACTGTTGCTGGTCGCAATGGCCGGAGCGGCCCTGTTCACGGCGCCCTGGCATACCCTCAGTTTCCTGATGCTGTTCTACCTGAGCACCATACCATTTAGCGTGATCGCCTATAGCCGCATCAGGCGGCAGCGCGGAGCGCCTTTGGACCAGCCGGCGCCGCCTGGAATATGACGCGCACGCGTCGCTCGCCGGTGGAGCGCAGCGGCGGTACAGGCGCCGGGGCGATGCCGAGGGCACGAAGAATATGGGCCATCTCCGCCTGGACGGTGGCGACGATCGCCGCGATCGAAACCAGCAGGACCGTGCTGAACAACGCGAAGGAAAGAAGCTGAAGCATCATGTTCGTCCTTTGTCGTCCGTTTCCTTCGAACCGGGGGATAGCCGAAAGCGCCTGAAACGGTGTGCCGTTCCACATGTTCATGATTTGTTCTATCGTGTCAAGCCTTGATTTTGCGTGTCGGCTCGCATAAAGGCGCGGGCATTCCACATGTGGGGCACATAATCCGGTGCCGGGTTTCCCGGTTACCGCTCCACAGAGGTTCAACCGGGTAAGGAGAAAATCCTATGGCGGCTCCCACCGTCTCCATGCAGGCATTGCTCGATGCCGGCGCACATTTCGGTCACCAGACTCACCGCTGGAATCCGAAGATGAAGCCGTATCTCTTCGGAGACCGCAACGGTGTTCACATCATCGATCTCTCGCAGACCGTGCCGCTGTTCGCACGCGCGCTCGAATTCGTCGCCCAGACCGTCCAGAATGGCGGCAAGGTTTTGTTCGTCGGCACCAAGCGTCAGGCGCAGGAGCCGATCGCAGAAGCAGCGCGCCGTTCGGGCCAGCATTATGTCAACCATCGCTGGCTTGGCGGCATGCTCACCAACTGGAAGACCATCTCGATGTCGATCAAGCGCTTCAAGGCGCTCGAGGAGCAGCTGTCGGGCGACACCCATGGCCTGACCAAGAAGGAAGTCCTCCAACTCACCCGTGAGCGCGACAAGTTCGAGCTTTCGCTTGGCGGCATCCGCGACATGGGCGGCATTCCGGACGTAATGTTCGTGATCGACGCCAACAAGGAAGAGCTGGCGATCAAGGAAGCGAACACGCTCGGCATCCCGGTCGTCGCGATCCTGGATTCGAACGTCAGCCCGGACGGCATCGCCTTCCCGGTGCCGGCCAATGACGACGCCGCTCGCGCGATTCGCCTTTACTGCGAGTCGATTGCCGAAGCGGCGACCCGTGGCGGCAACGACGCGCGCCAGTCGCGCGGCGAAGACTTCGGCGCTGCTGCCGAGCCACCCGTCGAGCAGGCTCTGGCGAACTGATCCGGCACGGCCTGCTGGGCCGCTGTCATGAACATGTCTCGGCTCAAGCCGAGAACGCGCGGGGGTAGGGGTGGCAACGCTCCTTCCCCCGTCCCGTAAGCAAGAAGGAAGAGAATATGGCGGAGATCACCGCTGCTGCCGTGAAGGACCTGCGCGAAAAGTCGGGTGCCGGCATGATGGACTGCAAGAAGGCGCTGACCGAGAACAACGGCGACATGGACGCCGCGATCGACTGGCTCCGCACCAAGGGCCTCGCTACCGCTGCCAAGAAGTCGAGCCGCACTGCGGCCGAGGGTCTGGTCGGCGTGGCCGTCGAAGGTACCCGTGGCGCTGCCGTAGAGGTCAATTCGGAAACCGATTTCGTCGCCAAGAACGAGCAGTTCCAGGACTTCGTCCGCACCGTTTCGAAGCTTGCGCTGGCCACCGGTGAGGAGGTCGCGGCGCTCGGCGCGGCGGGCTATCCCGGCGGCGGCAGCGTCAGCGAGAAGCTGACCTCGAACATCGCCACCATCGGCGAGAACCAGACGCTGCGCCGTGCGAAGATCGTCGAAGTGTCTAAGGGCGCAGTCGTGTCCTACATGCACAACGCGGTATCGCCGGGCCTGGGCAAGATCGGCGTGCTCGTCGCGCTCGAGGGCGATGCCCCGGTCGACGCGATGGAAG
The DNA here is from genome assembly GCF_056401065.1 of Rhizorhabdus sp. P4_G5. NCBI lineage: Bacteria > Pseudomonadati > Pseudomonadota > Alphaproteobacteria > Sphingomonadales > Rhizorhabdaceae > Rhizorhabdus > Rhizorhabdus sp. P4_G5. The sequence goes on from NZ_JBFUKB010000001.1 coordinate 206,809, forward strand.
CCCTGGGCAAGCAGATCGCGATGCACATCGCCGCCGCTTTCCCGCATGCGCTGACCGAGGACGGACTGGACCCGGCCGTGATCGAGCGTGAGCGCGCGATCGCTGCCGAGAAGGCCGCCGAATCGGGCAAGCCGGCCGAGATCGTGGAAAAGATGGTCCAGGGCGCGGTCGCCAAGTTCCGCAAGGAAAATGCGCTGCTCAGCCAGGTCTTCGTGATCGACAACAAGACCCCGATCGCACAGGTCGTGGCCAATGCGGCGAAAGCCGCCGGCGGCTCGATCACGCTCAAGGATTATGTCCGCTTCCAGCTCGGTGAAGGCATCGAGAAGGAAACCAGCGACTTCGCCGCGGAAGTCGCCGCAGCGGCCAAGGGCTGACCCTCTCCAGCGAGGCCCGCCTTCCTGCTTTTCAAGCCGGAGGGCGGGCCTTTTTGTCTTGGATGAGCCGCTTTCCGAGTCGGCGGATGTCATCCTCCGCCTTGAAAGCGCGCTGGCGCTTGGCAGGCTTGTAAGCTGCCCCTAAGGTGCCCATCGCTTCCTGTAACGCATGAGATCCCAACCTATGGACCGACCACGCTTCAACCGTATCCTGCTGAAGCTGTCGGGCGAGGTGTTGATGGGGCAGGGGAACTTCGGCATCGATCCCGATACCGTCGCCCGCGTCGCCAGAGAGATCGCCGATGTCGCCGCGAATTACGAACTCTGTCTCGTCGTCGGCGGCGGCAATATCTTTCGCGGGCTGGCGGCTGCCGCAAAGGGTTTCGACCGGACCAGCGCCGATTATATGGGCATGCTCGCCACGGTGATGAACGCGCTGGCGGTGCAGAATGCGCTCGAGCAGATCGGCGTCGATACCCGGGTCCAGTCGGCGATACCGATGAGCACGGTGTGTGAACCGTTCATCCGCCGCCGCGCCGAACGGCACCTCCAGAAGGGCCGGATCGTCATATTCGCCGCCGGCACCGGCAATCCCTATTTCACCACCGACAGCGCCGCAGCGCTGCGCGCCGCCGAAATGGGCTGCGATGCCCTGATCAAGGGCACTTCGGTCGATGGCGTCTATGACGCAGATCCGAAGAAGGTCGCGACCGCCAAGCGGTACGACACGGTGACCTTCGATCGCGTCCTTGCCGACAATCTGAAAGTGATGGATGCAAGCGCCGTCGCGCTGTGCCGCGACAACAACATTCCGATCGTGGTATTCAACATCCGCGAGCAGGGCAATCTGGCCAAGGTGCTTGCTGGTTCGGGCACCGCCACGATCGTCCAGAACCAGGAGAGGTAAACATGCCCGCATACGACAAGGCCGATCTCGAACGCCGCATGCACGGAGCCGTGGAATCGCTGAAGAGCGATCTGGTCGGCCTGCGCACCGGCCGGGCTTCGGTGAACCTGCTCGATCCAGTGACGGTCGAGATATATGGCAGCCATATGCCGCTCAACCAGGCCGCCACGGTCACCGCCCCGGAACCGCGCATGCTGTCGGTGCAGGTGTGGGACAAGTCCAATGTCGGGCCCGTCGACAAGGCAATCCGTTCGGCGGGGCTCGGACTCAACCCGATCATGGACGGCCAGACGCTGCGCATCCCGATTCCTGACCTGACCGAGGAGCGCCGCAAGGAGCTAGCCAAGCTCGCCAGCCAATATGCCGAAAAAGCCCGCGTCGCTGCCCGCAACGTCCGCCGCGACGGCATGGACAGCCTCAAGGTCGACGAGAAGAAGGGCGTCATCAGCGAGGACGACCGCAAGCGCCGCGAGGTCGAGGTGCAGAAGCTGACCGATAGTACCATCGCAGAGATCGACGCCGCAGCGGGCGCCAAGGAAAAGGAAATCCTCGGCAAGTGAAAGGCCTCTCGGCCAGCCCTGTCGCCAATGCGGTCGCCGCCACGAGCAGCGGGCCGCGCCATGTCGCGATCATCATGGATGGCAATGGGCGTTGGGCGAAGCGCCGCTTCCTGCCCCGCGTGGCAGGCCATAGGGCAGGCGCGGAGGCTGTCCGCACGACCGTGAAGGCTGCGGCCGATCTCGGGCTGCAGGCGCTCACCCTTTACGCTTTCTCGTCGGAGAACTGGCGGCGCTCGACCGAGGAAGTGTCGGACCTGATGGGGCTGCTGCGCCATTATCTCCGCAAGGAGGTCGACGAACTCGATCGCAATGGCATCCGCCTGCGCACTATCGGCGATATCAACGGGCTCGAGGGCGACCTGATCGATCTGGTTCGCGAGGGCGTCGAACGCACCAAGGACAATCGCCGGCTCGATTTCGTGTTGGCGCTCAACTACGGCGCCCAGGACGAGATGGTTCGCGCCATGCGCGAGATCGCCATGGAGGTCGGCGCCGGAAGGCTTTGCCCGGGCGACATCGATGCCGCCGCGATCGAGGCGCGCCTCGACACCAGCGATCTTCCGCCGCTCGACCTGCTGATCCGGACCTCGGGCGAGCGGCGGCTCTCCAATTTCCTGCTGTGGCAGGCCGCCTACGCCGAATTGCTGTTCGTCGACACGCTCTGGCCCGACTTCGATGGCAAGGCACTTGCCGCCGCCATCGCCGATTTCGGCACGCGCGAGCGCCGCTTCGGCGGACGATAAGCTGCCATGGCACAGGCTGCGGCCTCCGAACTGAAGCTCCGCGTCCTGTCGGGCATGGTGATGATCGCCATCGCGCTGGCAGCGCTCTGGCTGGGCGGCGTCGCTTTTTGGGGGCTCGCCTCGCTGTTCGCGGTCCTCATGATGATCGAATGGGCCGCAATGGCCAAGGCGGCCCGGTGGCAGACCGTTCTTGGGGCGGCGCTCGCAGCTGCCATCATGGGCGTGGCGCTGGCTTTCACCAATGCGACGCAGCTCGCCGCCTATGAGGATCGCATCATTGCGCAGACGCTGGATCTTGCCGGGCTGGGCGCGATCCTGCTCGCGGTCATCACCTTCCGGGCACGGCTCGGCGCAGGATTGCTCTATGCCGTAATCCCGGCGATCGCTCTGGTTTTCCTGCGCGAGCAGCCTGGGCAGGGGCTGATGCTCGCGCTGTGGACGCTGGTGATCGTCTGGGCGACCGACATCGGCGCCTATTTCGCAGGACGGGCGATCGGCGGCCCGAAGCTTGCGCCTGCGCTGAGCCCGAACAAGACCTGGGCCGGGCTGGTCGGCGGCATGGCCGCCGCGCTGCTCGCCGGGGCGGGCATCGCCTCGGCCGGAAATCTTCCGCTGTTCTGCTGGATCGCTGGCGCTCCGCTGGCCGTCGCCGCCCAGATGGGCGATCTGTTCGAAAGCTGGCTCAAGCGTCGCTCGGGCGTCAAGGACAGCGGCAAGCTGCTGCCCGGCCATGGCGGCGTGCTCGACCGCCTCGATGGCGTGGTGCCGGTCGCCGTGCTGGTGGCTGCGGGCGTCGCGGCGGGCCTGTTATGACGGTTCGCAGCGTCTCGATCCTCGGCGCGACAGGCTCGATCGGCACCTCGACGCTCGATCTGATCGAACGTGAGCCCGAGCGCTTCGCGGTAGCGGCGCTGACGGCCCAACGTGAGGTTGCTGGCCTGGCCGATGCCGCGCGGCGCACGAATGCCGGACTGGCCGTGATCGGCGATACGTCGCTGTACCCGGCGCTGAAGGAGGCTCTTTCGGGCACCGCGMCGCGCGKCGCGGCCGGGGAGCAGGCAATTATCGACGCGGCGTCGCTCGGCGCAGACTGGACGATGGCGGCGATCGTCGGGATCGCCGGCCTGAGATCGGCGATGGCGGCGCTCAGCGCGGGTGGGACGGTAGCGCTCGCCAATAAGGAATCGCTCGTCTCTGCCGGCGCGCTGATGACCAAAGCCGCGCAGGTTCATGGCGCAACGCTGCTTCCGGTGGATTCTGAGCATAATGCCGTATTCCAATGCTTCGACCATGCCGCACCAGGCAGCATCCGGAAGGTGACGCTCACTGCCAGCGGCGGCCCGTTTCGCGACTGGAGCATCGAGGCGATGCGCGCCGCGACGCCGGCCCAGGCGGTAAAACATCCCAACTGGTCGATGGGCGCGAAGATTTCGGTCGATAGCGCGACGCTGATGAACAAGGGGCTCGAACTCATCGAGGCCTATCACCTGTTCCCGTTACCGGCGGACGGCTTCGACGCGATCATACATCCGCAGTCGGTGGTTCATGCCCTGGTCGACTATATCGACGGCTCGGTGCTGGCCCAGCTCGGCACGCCCGACATGCGCACGCCGATCGCGCATAGCCTCGCCTGGCCGCAACGGATGGCGACGCCGTGCAAGCCGCTCGACCTGGCCATGGTCGGGCGGCTCGATTTCAGCGCTCCCGATCTCGATCGCTTCCCCGCGCTTGCCCTCGCGCGCGAGGTGCTTGCCGCCGGCGGCGCGCGTCCCGCAATCCTGAATGCGGCCAACGAGGTTGCGGTCGCAGCATTTCTGGAAGGTCGGATCGGCTTTCTCGATATTGCGTTAATCGTGCGCAAAGCCTTGGAGCGCTACGATCCGCCGATGCCCGTATCGCTCGACGATGTTTTTGCGATCGATGCCGGTGCCCGCGCCACCGCGCGGGCCGCGATGGAGATTATCACAGCGTGACAGATAACCCAGGCATCCTGTTCACTGTACTCGCTTTTCTGCTGGTCATAGGCCCGCTGATCTTCGTCCACGAACTCGGCCATTATCTCGCCGGACGCCTCTGCGGGGTGAAGGCCGACGCCTTCTCGATCGGTTTCGGCCGGGAGATCGCCGGTTATACCGATTCGCGCGGCACCCGCTGGAAACTCGGCTGGATGCCGATGGGCGGCTATGTGAAATTTGCCGGCGACATGAATCCGGCGAGCCAGCCGACAGCCGAGTGGCTTGCGCTACYGCCCGAGGAGCGGGCGCAGACTTTTCAGGCCAAGTCGGTCTGGCAGCGCTTCTTCATCGTCTTTGCCGGCCCGCTGACGAATTTCCTCGTGGCGATCGGCATCTTCATGGCGTTTTTCGCGGTCTATGGCGTGCCGAGGACGCCATCCGTGATCTCCGCGGTCATGTCGAACTCGCCGGCTGCCAAGGCGGGATTGCAGCCCGGCGACCGCGTGGTATCGATCGCTGGCCGCCCGGTTCACACCTTCGACGAACTCGCCGAAATGATCCGGTTCCGCCCGGACGAACGCTTGCGGCTGCGGATCGCGCGCGATCACGAGCGGCGGACGGTCTATGTCACCACCGCGGCTACCATCGAGCGGGACCGGTTCGGGAACGAGTTCCGCAAGGGCTCGATCGGCGTGATGTCGGGGCAGCAGGTGATCGAGCCCGTCCCGTTGATGCAACTTCCTGTCGAGGCGACCCGCCAGACTTTCGGCATCGTCCGGACCATGGTCGACACGCTCGGCCAGATCGTGACCGGGCGGCGTTCGGTCAAGGAACTGGGCGGTCCGATCAAGATCGCGCAGGTTTCGGGCCAGCAGGCGTCGCTCGGCCTGCTCAACTTCGTCATGCTGATGGCGCTCATATCGATTAATCTGGGATTCATCAACCTGTTGCCAATCCCCATGCTCGATGGAGGACATCTGGTCTTCTACCTTTTCGAGGGGATTGCGCGTCGGCCGGTGCCGGAGCGGGCGATGGAATGGGCGTTCCGATCGGGATTGGCGGTGCTTCTGTCCTTCATGATCTTCGTAACGCTTAACGATATTCTCTCGCTGGGTGCCCTCAAGAGGCTTGCCGGGTTGATCGGCTGAGCTTGTTGGGGCAGTGCAGGCGCACGCTCCCTGACGAGCGGACGGATTCTATGAAGCGGGGAACGCGTGACGGCGACGGCGAACATCAATCGGGCGCGGCTCGTGCCGGCGCTCCTCGTCGGCACGATGCTCGGCGGCATGGCACAACCGGTACTGGCTCAGACGGTGGGAGAGCCCGCTGCATCTGCGCCGTCACTTCCCGCCGCTCAGCCACCTGCCGTCACAGCGGCGCCTGCCGGATCGGGCATCATCAAGACCGTCAATGTCGCCGGCTCGGAGCGCCTCGAGCCGGATACGGTACGATCCTACGTCAAGCTGACGCCTGGTGAGCCTTATACCCGCGAATCGCTCGATCAGGCGCTGAAGGATCTCTACGAGACCGAATTGTTCGCGGATGTTCAGATCCGCGATGACGGTGCCGGCAATATCATCCTGCAGGTGCGCGAGAACCCGGTGATCAACCGGATCGTGCTGGAGGGCAACAAGCGGCTCAAGGCCGAGAAGATCAATCCCGAGATCAAGCTGGCGCCGCGGCAGATCTTCACCCGCTCGAAGGTGCGCGCCGACGTCAACCGGATCATCGAGCTCTACCGCCGCCAAGGCCGCTTCGCCGCGACGATCGAGCCGAAGATGGTGCTGCTCGACCAGAACCGCGTCGACATCATTTTCGAGATCCACGAGGGCGACAAGTCCAAGGTCCGCAAGATCAACATCATCGGCAACGAGAAATTCTCCGATGGCCGCCTTCGCGGCGAGATGGTGACCAAGCAGACCGGCATCACCAAGATCTTCTCGTCGGGCACCAGCTACGATCCCGACCGGATGTCCTATGACCAGCAGAAGCTGCGGCAGTTCTACCTGACCAATGGCTATGCCGATTTCCGCGTGGTTTCGGCGGTCGCCGAGCTGACGCCGGACCGCAAGGACTTCATCATCACCTATGTCGTCGAGGAAGGCGATCGCTACAAATTCGGCGACGTCGATCTCGAGAGCGAGATCCGCGACATCAAGGCGGACAAGTTCAAATATCTGCTGCCGATGAAGAAGGGCGACTGGTACAACGCCAAGCAGGTCGAGGATACGGTGGACTCGATCACCGAAGTGACCGGTCTGTTCGGCTTCACCCCCGATGTCCGTCCCGATTTCAATCGTGACAAGGACAGCAAGACGATGGGCGTCGTCTTCAAGATCAACCAGGCGCCGCGCGTCTATGTCGAACGGATCGACATCAACGGCAATACGCACACCAAGGACAAGGTCGTCCGCCGCGAGTTCCGCCTCGCCGAGGGCGACGCGTTCAACAGCTTCAAGGTCAAGCGGTCGCGCGATCGCATCCAGTCGCTGGGCTTCTTCCAGGACAAGTTCGAAGTCGAGCAGAAGCCGGGTTCGGCGCCCGATCGCGTCGTGCTGGAAGCCAATGTCGAAGAAAAGTCGACCGGCGAACTTCAGGTTTCGGCGGGCTATTCCAGCCTCGAGAAATTCATCGTCGACCTGTCGATCCGCGAACGCAACTTCATGGGCAAGGGCCAGGAGATCCGCGCCGGCGTCAGCTACTCGACCTATTCGAAGTCGGTCGAGCTCGGCTTCACCGAGCCTTATGTGTTCGACAAGAATATCGCCGTCGGCGTCGACCTGTTCCGGCGCGACTATAATTCGTTCAATTTCAATAGCGGCGATCGCGACACCACCTACAAGCAGGCGACCACCGGTTTCCAGCTGCGTGCGGGCGTGCCGCTGACCGAGTTCATCACCATGGCGATGCGCTACGGCCTCAGCTATGACGATGTTTCGCTGAACAAGTTCACCTTCTACACGAACGGCGCCTGCGATCCGCTCGTTGCCGGCCGCTATCTGTGCGAGGCGATCGGCAAGCGGCTGACCTCGTCGGTCGGTTATTCGCTGGTGTTCGACAACCTGAACAACCGCCTACGCCCAACTCGAGGCCAGCGTGCCGTGCTGAGCCAGGATTTCGCCGGTCTGGGCGGCGAGGTCCGCTATATCAAGACGTCTGTCGAGGCGACGAAATATTGGGGTTTCGGCGGCGGCTTCGTTTTCTCAGCCGGCATCGAGGGTGGCTATATCAAGGGCCTCGGGCAGAACGTTCGCCTGACCGATCGTTTCTATCTTGGCGAGCCGGAAATGCGCGGGTTCGGAATCCGCGGCGTCGGTCCACGCGTGAGGCGTTCGCTATACGACACGGCCACCAAGTCCTTCCTGAGCGACAAGGATCATTCGGTCGACGACGCGCTCGGCGGCGACACCTATTACAAGGGTCGACTGGAGCTTGAGTTGCCGCTGGGCAACGGCGCCCGGGAACTCGGGCTGAGGCCTTCGATCTTCATGGATGTCGGTGCGGTATTCGGCGTGAGCCGTCCACCGCTCACGGCGCCAGGACTCCCCGGCTATCCTTTCCAGCAGAATGCCGACGGTACCTATGAGCCCTCCCTGCGGAACATCGTGGACAGCAAGGGCCGGCAAATCTATCAGGTTCCGGTAGGCGCGCCAAATGCAGGGGCGCAGACCTTGTGCCAAACCGGCTATTCGAACACCGCAAACGGGCCGTGCGTCGGGAACTTGGCGAATACGCCGGCGTCCAGCCCGATCCAGCCCTTCAGGGAGGATTTCCTCGGCGACTCCCCCAAGCCGCGCCTGTCGGTGGGCTTCGGAGTGAACTGGAACTCGCCGTTCGGACCGTTCCGCCTAGATATCGCCAAGGTCCTGCTGAAGGAAAAGGGCGACAACACCAAACTCTTCACTTTCAACGTAGGGACACAGTTCTGATGAAATCGCTTCTGAAGATGACCGCGCTTGCGGCTGGCGTTGCGTTCATGCCGATGGCGGCGCACGCTCAGGCTGCTGCTGCGCCCGCCGCTGCCACGGTGAATACCGGCGTTGCGGTGGTCAATCTGGACGCAGCCGTTGCCAATTCGGCAGCCTATAAGGCAGCCGTCGGCCAGATCCAGACCACCTACAAGGCACAGATCACCGCTTTCCAGACCCGCCAGACTGCGATCCAGAGCGAGCTGACGCCGCTGCGGACCGAGATCGAGACACTGCAGCGCAACCCAGCGACGCCCAAGGCGACGCTGGAAGCCAAGATCAATGCCTTCCAGGCGCGCGGGCAGGCTGCGCAGAATGAGCTGCAGCGCATGACGATGCCCTTCGCGCGCCCGGAAGCCTATGTGAAGGAGCAGATCGGCAGCAAGGTCGAGCAGGCGCTGAAGGCGGCGATGGCGGCCAAGCGCGTCGGTATCGTGCTCTCTCCCGACGCCGTGGTTGCGGTGCAGGGCGGATCGGACATGACGCTTGATGTCGTGACCCAGCTCAACGCGCTCGTCCCCAGCGCGTCGATCACGCCGCCGGCCAACTGGCAGCCGGGCCAGGCCGAGCAGCCCGCCGCCGCCGCCACGGGACGCTGATCGCCAGTCTATGAGCGAATCCGTAAGCGCCACGCTTGGCCCGCTGGATATCCGGCGGGTCATGGCGGCTTTGCCGCATCGCTACCCCATGCTCCTCGTCGATCGCGTCGAGGAACTGGTGGTCGACGAGCGGATTTCCGCGGTGAAAGCGGTCACGATCAACGAGAGCTTCTTCCAGGGGCATTTTCCGGGCCGCCCAATCATGCCGGGCGTGCTGATCGTCGAGGCGCTGGCACAGGCTGCCGGCGTGCTGGCGGTGGAGACGTTCGGGCTCGCCGGGTCGGGCAAGCTGGTCTATTTCATGGCGATCGACGAGGCGAAGTTCCGCGCACCGGTTGAGCCGGGCGTGCTGCTCCGCCTCGAGGTCGCTTTTGTCCAGAAACGTGCCAGCGTCTGCAAGTTCGAGGGCAAGGCCTATGTCGGCGACAAGCTTGCTGCCCAGGCGAACTTCACCGCCATGATCGCCGATCCACCAAAGGAATAAGGCGCGCAGCCGGACCCTTGCCATATAGCGCCTCAGCCTGTAGAGGCCGCGCTTCGCTTCTCCGGCTGGTCGGAAACCAGCCTTTCTCTCGGAGCCAGAAGACATGAAGAAAGACATTCATCCCGATTATCATCGGATCAAGGTGCAACTCGTTGACGGCACCGTCTATGACAGCCGCTCGACCTACGGCAAGGAAGGCGACACCCTCCAGCTCGACATCGATCCTTCGGTGCATCCGGCCTGGACTGGTGGCAAGTCCGGCCTGCTCGACACCGGCGGCCAGGTGGCTCGCTTCAACAAGCGCTTCGGTGGACTGACGCTCGGCAAGAAATGAGCCTGGCGTCCTCCTTCGGACCAATGGACATGGCTGGGCATCGCCCGGCCATTTTCATTTTGGGGCTTTCATGGTTCTGACGCTTTACCGCCGCTATCGGTTGCCGATGTTCTGGACGGTGCTGCTGATCGTCTATCTGTTCGCCATAGCGCCACGCGATGAAGCGCCATCGCTGGGCGGCAGCGACAAGACCGATCATATCGCCGCCTTCCTGGTGCTGACCCTGCTCGGACGGATCGCCTATCGGGCGCGCCCCGGCTGGCTGCTGGTGACGGGGCTGTCGCTGTTCGGCGCGTTCATCGAGATCAGCCAGGCGATACCGTTCATCGGCCGCGATGCAAGCGTGTGGGACTGGGTCGCCGACAGCGCGGCGATCCTCGTCGCCATGGGCGTGGCCGCACTGCTCGAGAAGCGCTTCCCGATCCTGTTCGCCGCATGACCGTTCCGCCGCGTCCCACCTTCGATCCCGAAGGTGCGGCCCAGCGGCGTTTCGAACAGGCAGCCTGCGCCGCCGGCCTCGACCCTGCCGACCGCTGGGTAGGCGGCTATGCCGATTATGAATGGGACCATCTCCGCCCTGCGCTCCGGGCTTACCGGATCGAGGCGGCGAACCGCGACGTGCTTGAGTTCGGCTGCAACGTCGGGGGCTCCGCCGTGGTGCTGGCCGCCCTCGGCGCGCGGGTGACAGCCGTCGATATCGATCCGGCGCTCATAGCGGTCGCCGAGACCAATCTGCAGCGGCACGGCCTGGCCGGAACCGTTCGCCATGTTGCAGCGGGGCAGGGCCTTCCGCTGGTGGACGCGAGCTTCGACCTCATCATCGCCAACAGCGTTCTCGAATATGTCGATCCGGTACGGCTGGATGCCGTGCTCGCCGAACTGCACCGGACATTGCGGCCGGGCGGCCACCTCTTCATCTGCGGCACGGCAAGCCGCATCGCGCTGCGGGAGCGCCATTCGGGACGATGGCTGGTCAACTACCTGCCGCGCGCGGCAGATCGCCTCACCGGCCGCGTCTTGCAGCGCGGCCTGTCTCCATGGCGGCTGATGCGCGCACTGCGCGGGCGTTTCAGCATGGATGGAGGCGCAAACTGGCTGGCGGCACGGCATGCGATCCACGGCGGTGATTCTATCGCAGGCAGGATATACGCATCGCTCGGCAAGCTGGCAAACTGCCCTCCGGGCTTGATCGCACCCTATATCGAATTGCTGCTGCGCAAATCGCACAATGGCGGAGAGGGTGGGATTCGAACCCACGGATAGCTTGCACCATCGGCGGTTTTCAAGACCGCTGCCTTAAACCACTCGGCCACCTCTCCGCATCGAACGTCCGAGCGGAAGGGCTCCATATCGTCGGTGCGGCCTTTCGTGCAAGCGGCGCGATCAAAGCATTTCACCGCCGGTCCAAGCTGTGGCAAGCAGATTGCGAACAAAGGGGATGTAATGCCAAGCCTGTTGCGTATCGCGGCCGCGGCCATGACAATGATGGCGCTCGCCGCCATGGAAGCGCCTTCGATCGCGCAGACGATCGCGGGGGAGGGGCAGGCGCCCGACGACGCTGCGCAGGTCGTCGACACGCCCGCTCCCGTCACGCCTTCGCAGGATAGCCTGATGCGCACCTACGTCGCGGGCCTGCGCCCGCGTGCGCTGGCGATGGGGATCAGCCCGGCGCTGTTCGATTCGACCCTGCCGACGCTGAGCTTCAGCGCGCGGGTGGTTCGGCTCGATCGCGCGCAGCCCGGGGCGACGCCTGCCACGGTCGTCAATCCGCCGGATTTCGCGCCATACCTCGCCAGCCATGTCGATGCGGTGCGGATCGGCATGGGCCGTTCGCGCTATGGATCGCTGCGCCCGCTGCTGCTGTCGATCGAACAGAAAAGCGGCGTCCCCGAGCAGATCATGCTCGCAATCTATGGTCATGAGACCGGCTATGGCACCTTCACCGGCAATTTCGACCTGCTGAGCTCGCTCGCCACGCTCGCTTTCGAAGGCCGCCGCCGCGAACTGTTTGCCGACGAGTTCCTCAATGCCTTGCTGCTGCTCCAGCAGGGGGTGCCGCGCGCGCAACTGAAAGGGAGCTGGGCGGGCGCGACCGGCTATCCGCAGTTCCTGCCGAGCGTCTATCTGCGGCTCGGCACCGATGGCGATCGCGACGGCAAGGTGGATATCTGGCGCAGCGAACCGGATGCGCTGGCGTCGATCGGCAATTATCTGAAGGATGCGGGGTGGAAGCCCGGCGTGCCCTGGGGCGTGGCCGTGCGCGTACCGGATGGGATCGACCGGGCCGCGATCCGCTCGCCGCTATCGTCGCCGCGCTGCCCGCGCGTGTTCGCACGCCAAAGCCGCTGGCTCACCATCTCGGAATGGCGCGACAAGGGGCTGACGATGCTCAGCGGCCGGGTGCCGGCGGAGGATGAGCTGGCGACCCTGATCGAGCCGGACGGCAACGGGCGAACCGGCTATCTGCTCACGACCAACTACCGCTCGATCCTCGATTATAACTGCTCGAATTTCTACGCGCTGTCGGTGGGCCTGCTTGGCGATGCGATCGTCCAGTAGACTCGCCGCGCTGGCGCTGACCCTGCTGCTGGCGAGTTGCGGACTGTCCCCGCCCGAGCATCCCTCCGGCCGGCCGCGCCACAAGCCGGGCCGTGTCGTCCCGCAACCCAAGCCAAGCGGCCCTGCCTCCGACACCCCAGTCAAGCTGGGCAAACCCTATGAGGTCGGCGGCATATGGTATTATCCTGCCGATGCCGTCGGCTATGACGAAGTCGGGCTGGCCTCCTGGTATGGGGCGCAATTCCATGGCGGGCAGACCGCCAATGGCGAAGTTTTCGACATGGATCGCGTCGGTGCGGCGCACAAGACCTTGCCCTTGCCCTGCTATGTCGAGGTGACAGCGCTCGACACCGGCCGCACTATTGTCGTCCGCATCAACGATCGCGGCCCGTTCGTCACCAATCGCATCATCGATCTCTCGCGCCGCTCGGCCCAGTTGCTGGGCATCGAGCGCACCGGCGTATCGCGCGTCCGCGTCCGTCGCGTCTTCCCGGGCGATTCGGACCGACTGGCGCTGCGCTGGGGGCGTCCCGCCTCGGCAAGGCCCAATGCCAACGGCGGTGAACTTGCCCTCCTCAACCAGCGCTTCGCGGCCCGTGCGCCCGATCCGGTTGCGCCGCCGCGGGTCGCCGCCGCCATACCCGATGCGGCCGTGCCGGTCGGCGGCTGGTTCGTCCAGGTGACGGCCGTCGGCCTGCGTAGCCGGGCCGAAGAGATCGCTGAAATGGTCGCTGGCCGCATCGAGCCGGTGGGCGCATTGTGGCGGGTGCGGACGGGCCCCTATAAGAGCGAAGACGAGGCGACAAGCGCGCTGGCGCAGGTCCGGTCGGACGGCTATCAGGATGCCAGGCTGGTCCTGATCTCCAGCAACAGCAAGATTCCAGAGGGAACGATTCCACAATGATGCGCCGCCCGATCGCCTTGATGCCCGCGCTTTTCCTGCTCGCCGGCCTGCCTGCCCAAGCCGCCGCTCCGGTCTTCGACACGCCGGCACCGGTCGCCTTCATGAAGGACCTGTCGTCGGGCGCGATTCTCTATGCCAAGAACCCGGATCAGCGCATGCCGCCGGCATCGATGGCCAAGATGATGACCGTCTATGTCGCCTTCGACCTGATCGAGAAGGGCGAGTTGAAGCTCGATGCGATGGCCACGGTTAGGCCCGAGACCTGGAAGCAGTGGCACGGCCCTGCCGCCGGCTCGACCATGTTCCTGTCCCCGGGCGAGCAGGTCAGCATCGCCAACCTGCTGTTCGGGATCGTGACGCTCTCCGGCAACGACGCCTGCGTCGTGCTTGCCGAGCATATCTCGGGCACCGAACAGGCTTTCGCCGCGCTGATGAACCGGCGCGCGCAGGAAATGGGCCTGACCAACAGCCATTTCGGCAACTCGAACGGCTGGCCCGACGCGGGCGTCACCTATGTCACCGCACGCGATCTCGCCACCTTGGCCGAAAAGACCATCGAGGAGCATCCGAAGCTCTACAAGACCTTCTACAGCCGCCCGAACTTCACCTGGGGCAAGACGATGGGCAGCGGCACCGCGATCACCCAAGCGAACCGCGATCCATTGCTTGGCCGTGTCGCCGGCGCCGACGGGCTCAAGACCGGCCACACCGAGGAGGCCGGCTATGGTTTTACCGGCTCGGCCGAGCAGAATGGCCGCCGGCTGGTGATGGTGCTGTCCGGGCTGCACTCGTTCAACGAGCGGATCGACCAGTCGGTCACCTTCATGAACTGGGGCTTCCGGGCCTGGCAGGCCAAGCCGCTCGTCGCCAAGGGCCGCAAGGTCCAGACCGCCGAGGTTCAGCTCGGCGACGAGCGCGAGGTCGGCCTGGTCGCGCCGAAAAACCTGACCGTTACCATTCCGGCAGGCCTGGGATCGGACCTGAAGACCAAGGTGGTCTATCAGGGGCCGATCAAGGCGCCGTTCAACGCGGGCGATCATATCGCCGACCTCGTCGTCACCGGGCCGGACATGGTGCCGCAGAAGCTTCCGCTGGTCGCCGACAAGGATGTCGGCACGGCCGGCTTCTTCGACCGGATCATGGCCGGGCTGCGCTGGCTGTTCGGCCTCGCCTGAGGCCGTGACCGGCAAGTTCATAACGCTGGAGGGCGGAGAAGGGGTCGGCAAGTCCACGCAGGCGCGCGCGCTCGCCGCGGCCCTGCGAGACTGCGGCCTGGACGTGGTCGAAACCCGCGAGCCGGGCGGCAGTCCCGGCGCCGAGGCGATCCGGGCACTGCTGCTCGAAGGCGCCGGCGACCGCTGGAGCGCGCGGGCGGAGGCGCTGCTGTTCGCGGCGGCGCGTGCCGATCACCTCGAGAAGACAATCCTGCCAGCCATAGAGGTCGGAAAATGGGTGATCTGCGACCGATTTCTCGATAGCTCGCTGGCCTATCAGGGGGGCGCCGACGGGCTGGGCGCCGACGCGATCCAGACGCTGCACCAGATTGGCAGCAAGGACTTCCTGCCGGATCGGACGCTATTGCTGGATATGCCCGTTTACGACGCCAGCTTCCGCCAGGCGGCCGCCGGCATCGGACTGAGCGATCGTTTCGAGAAGCGGGATGGCGGCTTCCACGACCGCGTGGCGGCGGCATTTCGCGAGTTGGCGCAGGCCGCGCCGGAGCGGATCAGGCTGATATCGGCGGAAGGCAAGCCCGAAGAGGTGACAGCCCGGCTGATGGCCGAGCTATCGGACCTGCTGCCGTGAAGCTCGTCGGCCATGACAGCCAGATCGCCGCCTTCCGCGACGCAGCCGACTCCGGGCGGCTCCATCATGCCTGGCTGCTGACCGGCCCGGAGGGTGTCGGCAAGGCAAGCTTCGCGCTTCAGGCGGCCACCCGGCTTCTCGCCGATGCCGCCGGGCCGCGCGTGCATCTGCCCGGCTTCGAAACGCCCGACGATCATCCCGTCGCACGCTATATCCGCGCCGGCAGCCATCCCGACCTGCGCATCCTCGCCCGGTTGACCAAGGACAAATCCGACGATCTGGCGCGGTCGATCAACATCGAGCAGGTGCGGTCGCTCCAGGGCCTGTTCGCGACAACGCCCAGCCTGGCGCCGCGCCGGGTGGTGATCATCGATGCGATCGACGACCTGGAGCGCAACGGCGCCAATGCGCTGCTCAAGAATCTCGAGGAACCGCCCGCGGGCACGGTCTTCCTGCTGATCAGCCATGCTCCCGGCAAGCTGCTGCCGACGATCCGCTCGCGCTGTCGGCTACTGCGCTTCGGCGCGTTGAGCGGCGATCAGATGCTGCTCGCGCTCCAGCGCCTGCTTCCGGAGGAGCCTCGCGACGAGATCGAAGCGCTGGTGGCGGTGGGCGAAGGATCGCCCGGTCGCGCGCTGGGTTTTGCCGGCCTGGACATCGGAACGCTCGATGCGGCGATAGACCGGCTGGTGGGGGAGGGCGACCCCACCAACGCGATCCGCTCGGCGCTGGCGAAGCAACTCGGTATCAAAGCGGCGCAGGCTCGCTACGAAGCCTATCTCGGCCGCGTTCCGGCCCGCATCGCCGCCGAGGCCCGGGGCCGCGAGGGGCCGGCGCTGGCAAATGCCATCGCGCTATGGGAGGAGGCGCGCCGCGTCGGCGAAAGCGCGGTCCATCTGTCGCTCGATCCATCGACGACCGTGTTCGAGCTGGCGACGCTGCTGGCGAAACTGGCACCGGACAAATAATCGCCATTCCGGCGAAGGCCGGAACTCCGCCGTCGCTCGATCGACAGGGAACGATCACCGCCGTTGCGGATAGTAGCTGGCGTCCCTAATGGCTGAGCGCATGTCGACACCCTATTATATCACCACGGCGATCAGCTATCCGAATGGCCGGCCGCATATCGGCCATGCCTATGAGGCGATCGCCGCCGATGCCATCGCCCGGTTCCAGCGCTCGATGGGCCGCGACGTCCGCTTCCAGACCGGCACCGACGAACATGGTCTGAAGATGGCGCAAGCGGCGCGCGCGCGCGATATCACGCCGCGCGCCCTGGCTGACGAAATGGCATCCCATTTCAAGGAGATGGATGACCTTCTCAACATCTCCTATGATCGCTTCATTCGCACCAGCGAGGCCGAGCATTACGCCGCGAGCCAGGCGCTCTGGAAAGCAATGGAGGCCAATGGCGACCTCTATCTGGATCGCTACGAGGGCTGGTATTCGGTTCGCGACGAGGCCTTCTACGACGAAAAGGAACTTATCGCGGGAGACGGCGAGGCGAAGCTGTCGCCGCAGGGCACGCCCGTGGAATGGACGGTGGAGGAAAGCTGGTTCTTCCGCCTGTCCAGCTATCAGGAGCGATTGCTGGCGCTGTACCGCGATCAGCCCGACTTCATTCGCCCGGAAAGCCGCCGCAACGAGGTGATGAGCTTCGTTTCGGGCGGGCTCAGCGACCTGTCGATCTCGCGCACCAGCTTCGATTGGGGCGTGCCGGTTCCGGGCAGCCCGGGCCATGTCATGTATGTCTGGGTCGATGCGCTGACCAACTATCTCACCGGGCTTGGTTATCCGGATGGCGGCGAGACCTTCGATCGTTATTGGCCCGCCAATCTGCATCTGATCGGCAAGGACATCGTCCGCTTCCATGCAGTCTATTGGCCGGCCTTCCTGATGTCGGCGGGCATAGAGCTGCCCCAGCAGGTGTTCGGCCACGGATTCCTGCTGAACCGCGGCGAGAAGATGTCGAAGTCCGTCGGCAATGTCGTCGACCCTGGGGCGATGGCCGAACGCTATGGGGTCGACCAGCTGCGCTATTTCCTGCTGCGCGAGGTCAGCTTCGGCCAGGATGGCAGCTATGGTCATGAGTCGATCGTCAACCGCTGCAACGCCGAACTGGCCAACAGCTTCGGCAACCTGGCGCAGCGCACGCTCTCGATGATCTTCAAGAATCTCGACGGCGAGTTGCCAGCACTTGACCGGAACGAAGAGGATGCCGCACTTGTCCGCGCCGTCGCCGCAGCCTGCCTCGACGAAACGCCGCGGGCCTTCGAGCAGCTCGCCTTTTCCGTCGGCATCGAGGCATGGATGAAGGCGGTGTTCGCCTGCAACCAATATGTCGATGCGCAGGCGCCCTGGGCGCTGCGCAAGAGCGATCCCGAGCGGATGAAGACCGTGCTTGGCACCCTTTTCTCCGTGATCCGTGACCTTGCCATCGCGATCCTGCCGATCATCCCGGACAGTGCCGCCAAACTGCTCGACCAGATGGGTATCGCGGCAGATGGCCGCGATTTCGCGGCGATCGAGGATCAGGCCTGGTATGACGCCTTGCGGACCTCGGGCTACAAGGTCGCGCAGCCGGTGCCGCTGTTCCCGCGGCTGGAGCTGGAGGAAGCCGAAGCCTGATGTTCGTCGACAGCCATTGCCACCTGAACTACGCCGGCCTCGCCGACCGCCAGCAGGAAGTCCTGGCGGCTGCGCGCGCGGCGGGCGTCACGACCATGCTCAATATCTCGACCCGCGCCGCCGAATGGGATGCGGTCCTCGAGACAGCCGAGCGCGAGCCCGATGTATGGGCAAGCGTCGGCATCCATCCGCATGATGCCGACACCCATGAGGATATCGAGACGACGCTGCTGGTCGACAAGGCGGCGCATCCGCGGATCGTCGGCATCGGCGAGACGGGGCTCGACTTCTATTATGACAAGTCGGACCGCGATCGCCAGCGGGGCAGCTTCCGCCGCCATATCGCCGCGGCGCGCGAGACGGGCCTGCCGCTGATCGTCCACACCCGCGACGCGGAGACCGACACGATCGCGATCCTCGACGATGAAATGGGGAAGGGGGCTTTCACGGCGGTCATCCACTGCTTCACCGGAAGCGCCGATCTCGCGCGGGCGATGCTGGATCTCGGATTTTCGATCTCCTTGTCGGGAATCGTGACCTTCAAGAACGCTGCCGACCTGCGCGAGACGGCCCGTGTCATCCCGCGTGACCGGCTGCTGATCGAGACCGACAGCCCTTTCCTGGCGCCGGTGCCGCATCGCGGCAAGCCATGCGAGCCGGCCTTCGTAGCCGACACCGCGCGCGTCCTGGCGAAGGAACTCGACTGGAATATCGATGATCTTGCTCGAGAAACCAGCGCTAATTTCTTCAAACTGTTCACGAAAGCTCGTCCATGAAGCTCCGCATCCTCGGGTGCGGCACGTCATCCGGGGTGCCGCGGATCGGCAATGACTGGGGCGATTGCGATCCCAACGAGCCGCGCAACCGGCGGACTCGTGCCTCGATCCTGGTCGAAAGCGGCATCCAGCGCATCCTCGTCGATACCACGCCGGATATGCGCCAGCAGCTCCTCGACGCCGATCGCGGCATCCTCGACGCGATCCTGTGGACCCATGACCATGCCGATCACTGCCATGGCATCGACGATGTCCGGCAGATATTCCATGCGCGGCGGGCGCCGGTGCCCGGCTATGCCGTCGCCGAGACCATGGCACTGCTCCAGCAGCGCTTCAGCTATGTGTTCGAAGGCCGCGATGGCTATCCGCCGACCGTGGAAACGCATGTGCTGCGCAAGGATATGCAGCTCGGTGATATCCGGGTCCGCTACGTCGTACAGCCCCATGGCAGCATATTCAGTGCCGGTTTCCGCTTCGACTGCGCCGGTAAGTCCGTCGGATATTCGACGGATTTCCATGAGGTTACGAGCGACATGATCGACATGTTCGCAGCTGTCGACATCTGGGTGGTCGACGCCTTGCGCGAACGCCCGCATCCGACCCATACGCATCTCGCGCAGACTCTCGAGGCCGTCGCGACATGCCGGCCTGGCCGCGCGATCCTGACGCACATGGATCATTCGATGGATTATGCTCGTCTATGCGCATCGCTGCCCGATGGGGTCGAACCGGGCTATGACGGGATGGAGGTCCAATTGTGACGGCCGATCAGCTGGTCGGCTGCGTCGCGATCGCCGCCATGCTGTCGCTTGTGCTGCCTCGGCTCGCACGCGATCGCACGCCACGGAGCAGGATGCTGCTGATGGCGCTGCTCTGGATCGCGATCATTGCGGTCGTCACAGTCGTCGTCATGGTCATCTTCAGAAACACATGATTAAACCGCGCATTTAACATAATATATATTATCGGACAAGACCTTTGCGGTTGCTGAAAATAACATTCATCGCCGATGACCAATTTATCGACCTTCCTGCGTTCCATTGTCGAAAAGCCATTCTCGCGCGCGCTGTTCGTCGAGGAAGGCCCGCATGTTCGCATAAGGATAGAGGCGCTCTACCTGCAGTTTGGAAAGCACGCTGCTGACGAGAATTGCAGTCTTGCCGCTGTTGGCCGTGCAGCTGCTCTTCATGCCTTTGAAAAGCACTTCCATTACGTCCATAGGCTGCAGAGGCATCTCCCTGGAGTCGGAAATAGTTGCAAAGCTGGGATGCCGGCGCTTTATTCGAGCGACCACTGACTCAACTTCAGCGACATAGGCCTTGGCCGTCTCCACCGACCAGAACCCCCACAAGCGTCTCTTCATCAGGCCTTGCTTTTCGTCGAATTCTATTTCGAACATTGACGTTCCCTGGAGACTTTCCGATGCATCGGCTACGACCTCCCCCTTTTGGGAATCGCGCTGCCCTCCTATGTGATCGCTTTATAACCGACTTTTACTGCGTTCTTCAGACCTATTTCAGCTCGCTAGACGTGATGCGAAGAGTCCATGCCTCCACGACGTCTATGGGCGGGATCATTAGCGGCAGCAGGACCGCCGGGCGCGGTCAGGATACCAAGCGCAATCCCCCCGAGGATGAACGCCATGCCAGCGATATGGTAGCCGTGCAGCGGCTCGTCGAGCAGTATCGCCGCCAGCCCCGCGCCGAACAGTGGCATCAGCGAGATCGTCTGCCCGGCCCGGCTCGCGCCAATGCGCTCGACAGCCATGTTGAACAGCAAATAGCTAAGCACTGACGGGAAGATTGCGACATAGGCGCAGGCGGCGAGCAATTCGGCGTCGAATTCCATCCGCTGGGCAGCGTTCCATTCCGCTAGCGCCAGCGGCGCCATGCACAGTGCGGCAATCACGAAGGTCACGAGCAGGAAGCTGAGCTGATGGACTGCGGGCCTGAGCCGCAACAGGCTGGTGTATAGGGACCAGACCAGCACCCCGCCCAGGACGAGCACATCGCCGAAGCTGAACCGGAAGCTGGCAAGCAGACGGACGTCCCCCTGCACCACCACGACGATCACGCCGATCGTCGACAGCAGCACGCCCACGATCTGCCCGGCCGATGATTTCTGGCTGAACCACAGCCGGTCGATCAGCAGCACGCCGCCGGGGATCGCGGCCTGGAGCAGCAGGCTGTTGGTCGCGCTTGTATAATGAAGCCCGGAATAGAGGAAGCCATTGAAGCCAGCCACGCCAAACACCGCCAGCGCCAGCACGATCTTCCAGTGGCGCAGCATCGCCTCATGGTCTTTTACCAGATGCCGCCAGGCCAGAGGCAGCAGTACCGCAGACGCGCCCGTCCAGCGCACCAGCGCCAGGGTGAACGGCGGGATCTCATCGCGGATCGCGCGTCCGACGATCGAATTGCCGGCCCAGAACAGCATCACGAAGGCCAGCGTGGCATAGGCATAGCGCGCGCCGCCGCGCGCCGCAGCGACCGAACTCATTTCCGCCCGAACAGTTTTTCGATGTCGCCATGGCCCAGCTTGATCCAGGTCGGCCGCCCATGGTTGCACTGGCCCGAGTGCGGCGTCACCTCCATCTCACGGAGCAGCGCGTTCATCTCGGCGACCGACAGGGTGCGGCCCGCCCGGACGGAGCCGTGGCAGGCCATCGTGGCCGCGACATGATCGAGCCGCTCCTTGAGCGACAGTGCCTGGTCATATGCCGCCAGCTCGTCGGCCAGATCGACCACCAAGCCGCGCGTATCGCCCTGCCCCAGCAACGCGGGCGTGGCGCGGACGAGCATCGCCTTGGGGCCGAAGCGCTCGAGCTCGAGGCCCATTTCGGCGAGTTCGTCGATCCGCGCCTCGAGCCGGTCGCAGCCGGGCTCGTCGAGTTCGACCACCTCGGGCAGCAGCAGCGTCTGGCGCGACACGCCGCCATCGGCCATCGCCCGGCGCATCCGTTCGAGCACGAGCCGCTCATGCGCGGCATGCTGATCGACGATCACCAGCCCGTCCTCGGCCTCGGCGACGATATATGTCGCCGCCACCTGGCCGCGCGCCACCCCCATCGGATAAGCCTTATACTCCACCGACGGCGCGAAGGCCGCCTCCGCGCGGGCCATCGGTGGCGGGGTATAGTCCGCCACGCGATCCCACACGCTGCCCTGCCCGTTTGCCGCAGCAGCAGCCGGGAAGGCGAAGCCGTTGGGAATGGGAGACGGCGAACCGCCGCCGACCTGCCAATTGCCGAGCGCCCCCGCCGATGGCCGCTGCACGCTGCGATGGCCGGCGGCGTCGAGCGCGGCGCGCAACCCGCCGACGATCATCCCGCGCACCAGCGCAGGATCGCGGAAGCGCACCTCGGTCTTGGCGGGGTGGACATTGACGTCGACCTGGTCGCCCGGAAGGTCGACGAAGAGCGCCACCACCGGATGCCGATCGCGCGCCAGCATGTCCTGATAGGCGGCACGCACGGCACCGATCAGCAGCCGGTCCTTCACCGGTCGGCCGTTGACGAACAGGAACTGGTGGTCGGCCACGCCGCGATGAAAGGTGGGCAGGCCCGCGACCCCGGTGAGCGACACCGCCTCGCGCCGGTAATCGACCGCGACGCTGTTCTCCGCCAGATCGCGGTCGGTGAGCGCGGCGACGCGATCGACCCGCTCTTCCTCGGCCGAGACCAGGACGGTCCGGCGGCCGGCGTGATCGAGCGAGAAGCCGATGTCCGGCCGCGCCATGGCCAGCCGCTTGATGACGTCGACGCACGCGGCATATTCGGCCCGTGCGGACCGCAGGAACTTGCGCCGCGCCGGCACCTTGGCGAACAGGTTCGACACCCGGATCCGCGTCCCGGGCGGCAGGGCGGCGGGCCCCTCGCCCACCAGCACGCCATGATCGATCCGTCGTGACCAGCCGTCGGCGCCGCGCACGCGGCTTTCGATCGTCAGGTCGGCGACGCTGCCGATCGAAGGCAGCGCCTCTCCGCGGAAACCCAGGGTCGTCACCGCCTCGATCGCATCGTCTGGCAATTTGGACGTAGCATGCCGCTCGAGCGCGAGCGCGATCTCCGGGGGTGCCATGCCGCAGCCATCGTCGGTCACTTCTATAGACGAAAGTCCGCCTTCCCAGAGGCTTACCGATATCCTGGCGGCTCCTGCATCGATTGCGTTCTCGACAAGTTCCTTGAGCGCGCTGGCGGGTCTTTCGACCACTTCACCGGCGGCTATGCGATTCACCAGATGCTCTGGCAGGCGGCGTATTGACATGGGACAAGCTCTAGCCCAAGCGGCGCCCTTCCGCATCCCCAGATAGTGGCCAGATCCCAGTCGTCGATCAGGCGATGCGAGCGACAAGCATATCGGCCTGGAACGGGCTTAGGAAACGGACAAAAACATGTTCTTCCAGCGTTATTTCAAGTTCATGTCGCACGATATGGCGATCGATCTCGGCACCGCGAATACGGTCGTCTACGTCCGGGGCCGCGGCATCGTGCTCAACGAGCCTTCGGTGGTGGCGATCGAGACGCTGAACGGCGTGAAGCGGGTGCGCGCCGTCGGTGACGACGCCAAGCTGATGATGGGCAAGACGCCGGGCTCGATAGAGGCCATCCGCCCGTTGCGCGATGGCGTGATCGCCGACATCGACGTGGCCGAGCAGATGATCAAGCACTTCATCCAGAAGGTGCACGGCCCCCGCCGCTTCCCGCGCTGGCCGGAAATCGTGATCTGCGTGCCCTCGGGTTCCACTTCCGTCGAGCGCCGCGCGATCCGCGATGCCGCGTCGAACGCCGGCGCTTCGCAGGTCTGGCTGATCGAGGAGCCGATGGCGGCCGCGATCGGCGCGGGCATGCCGGTAACAGAACCGATCGGATCGATGGTCGTCGATATCGGCGGCGGCACCACCGAAGTCGCCGTACTCTCGCTGCGCGGCCTGGCCTATACGACCTCGGTTCGCGTCGGCGGCGACAAGATGGACGAGGCGATCGGCTCCTATGTCCGTCGCAACCACAACCTGCTGATCGGCGAAGCCACAGCCGAGCGGATCAAGCAGGAAGTCGGCGTCGCCAGGATGCCCGCCGACGGCAAGGGCCTGACGATCCACATCAAGGGACGCGACCTGGTCAACGGCGTTCCCAAGGAGATCACCATCACCCAGGCGCAGATCGCCGAGGCGTTGACCGAACCGGTCTCGGCGATCGTCGAGGGCGTGCGCATCGCGCTCGAGAACACGCAGCCAGAACTCGCTGCGGACATCGTCGACCAGGGCATCGTCCTGACCGGCGGCGGCGCGCTGCTCACGGGCATCGACGAGGTGCTGCGCGAGGCGACGGGGCTGCCCGTCTCGATCGCCGACGACCCGCTCACCTGCGTGGCGCTCGGCACCGGACGCGCGCTGGAAGATCCGATCTTCCGCGGCGTGCTCCAGACAGCCTGAGAGGCGCTGACTGGTAATGGCGGCGCCGCGACATAGGCGTCGAGGTTTTTCCCGCAGGGTCCAATTTGGCCTGTTCGCGGGCTATGTGATCGCGACCGTCGGCCTGATCGTCGCGCTGGCGCTGCTGCTGGTAGCGCGCTTCGATCCCCGCGCCTTCTCCACCGTGCGCGGCATCGCGATCGATGGTGGCTCCCTGTTCACGGGCGTCGGTCGCACCGCAATCCGCAGCCTGCACGATGCGGGGGACGAGATCGACGCTTATGTCGATGCCGGCGGGCAGAACCGGGCGCTGAAGCGCGAGCTGGCAGCCGAGCGCCGGGCGGTTATCGCCGCCAAAGCGATCCTGCTGGAAAATGCGCGGCTGAAGCGGCTTGCGCTGCTCACCGAACATCTGCCCAGCCCGATCCTGTCGGCGCGGCTGATCGGATCGACGCCGAGCGGCCAGCGCCGGTTCGCGACTCTCGCCGCCGGCCGCCGCGAAGGCGTGCGCCCGGGCATGGCCGTACGCGCGCCCGAGGGTCTTGTCGGCCGCATCTTCGAAACGGGCATCTTCGCCTCTCGCGTGCTGCTGCTAACCGATGGCGAGACCGCCGTTCCGGTTCGCATGACGAGGAGCAACATCGCCGCGCTGGCAACGGGCCAGGGCGACGGCACCATGGAGATCCGCAGCCTTATCGCGGGCGGCCGGCCGTTCCGGCGCGGCGACCTTGCGGTGACGTCCGGGACCGGCGGCGTCTATGCGCCGAACGTGCCCGTCGCGGTGGTCGTCGAGGTGCGCAGCGATCGCGCAATTGCCCGCCCCTTGGCCGATCCGGCGCGCGCCGATTTCGCTGTGGTCTACCCGATCTTCCAGGCGCCCGTCGTGGAACCGCCGGCACAGCCGAAGCCATGATGTCCGCCCGCGAACATGACTATGTGGCGAAGCCGCCGCTCCGCACGATCGCCGTGCCGATCGGATCGATCCTGCTCGGCTCGGCCATGGGGCTCTTGCCCGTCATCGCCACGGAGCCGATCCTGCCACCGCTCGGCCTCATGATGCTGCTGGCATGGCGCCTGCTCCGCCAGGAAATGTGGGCGGCCTGGGCAGCCCTGCCGCTGGGCCTGGCAGACGACCTGATCAGTGGCCATTATCTCGGTACTTCGATGATATTGTGGACCGTCGCGCTGCTGGTGCTCGACTGGGTCGATCACCATCTCGTCTGGCGCGACTGGTGGATGGAATGGCTGATCGCAGCGATCGGTATCGTCGCCATCGACATCGGCGCCTGGGCGGCTTCCCAGCCGACCGACAGCAGTACGCCGATCAAGACGCTGATACCCCAGCTGATCGGCGCGATCCTGCTGTTCCCGGCGATCCTGCGCCTGACCGCGACGCTCGATCGATGGCGGCTCAGGCGATGAAGCGCGTTCGCATCATCACCGAACAGAGCCAGACCTTCTCCTTCACCCGTCGGGCGTTCGTGCTGGGAGGCGCCCAGGCGACCGTCGGTGGCCTGCTCGCCGCACGGATGGCCTGGCTCTCGGTCGCGCAGAACGAGCGCTATACCACGCTCTCGGAAAGCAACCGGGTGCAGTTGACCCTGGTGCCGCCCCGGCGTGGCTGGATCATCGACCGAGCCGGCAAGCCGATCGCGATCAACCGCACCACGTTCCGCGTCGACATCATTCCCGATCAGCTCAAGCATCCGAAAGCCGTACTCGGCCAGCTCCAGCAGCTGCTTGCCCTGAGTGCCGACGATCTCGACCGGATCCGTGCGGACCTCGCCAAGGCGCGTGGCTATCAGCCCGTACCGGTCGCCGAAAATATCGATTATGAGCGTTTCGCCGCGGTGAGCGTGCGTCAGTCCACCCTCCCCGGGGTCGCGCCCGCGAGCGGTTATGGCCGCTATTATCCCGCGGGCTCGGCAGTCGCGCATCTGGTCGGCTATGTCGGCCCTGCCTCGGCCGCGGACTATGACAAGACACACGACCCACTGCTGATCACGCCAGGATTCAAGATCGGCAAGGAAGGTCTTGAAAGGACTATGGAAAAGTGGCTGCGGGGCAAGCCTGGAGCCAAGCGGAGCGAGGTCACGGCGCATGGCAAGGTGGTCCGCGAGCTGACCACCCGGCCCGAAGTGGTGGGCAACGCCCTCCAACTGACCATCGATGCCGGGCTACAGCGCTACGCCGCGAGCCGGCTCGGCTCGGAAAGCGCGTCGGCGGTCGTGATCGACACTCACAGTGGCGGCATCCTGGCGATGGCGTCGATGCCGGCCTATGATCCTAACAGCTTTTCCGACGGGATCAGCCATGCCGAGTGGGGCCAGCTCTCCAGTGACGACCACCTACCGCTGACCAACAAGGTGATGCAGGGGCTCTATCCGCCGGGTTCCACCGTCAAGCCGATGGTCGCGCTTGCCCTGCTCGAGGCCGGCGTTGATCCCAACCAGACGGTGGTCTGCACCGGGCGCTACCGGCTGGGCAGCAGTTATTTCCACTGCTGGCGCCACGGCGGACATGGCAGCGTCGACATGCATCGTGCGATTGCTTCGAGCTGCGACATCTATTTTTACACGATGTCACGGCTGATCGGGATGGACCGGATCGCGGCGATGGCGCGGCAACTCGGCCTGGGCCAGGAATATGACCTGCCGATGCCCTCGCAGCGCTATGGCACGGTTCCAGATACAGAATGGAAGGCGCGCCGCTACAAGGGCGCCCGCTGGACGACCGCCGACACGCTCAACGCGACGATCGGCCAGGGCTATATGCTCGCCAATCCGCTTCAGCTGGCGGTGATGGCGGCGCGGATCGCGAGCGGCGCGGCGCTCGTGCCGCGCATGATCGTCAACAAGCGCTACGGGCAGCAGGGCGGCGCGCTCGACGTGTCGCCCGAGCATCTCGACCTTGTGCGCCAGGCGATGAGCGACGTGATCAACAGCGGCATGGGCACCGGGGGATCGGGGCGTCTCAACTTGCCGGGCGGCGAGCTGATGGGCGGAAAGACCGGCACCGCGCAAGTCCGGCGGATCTCGATGGCGATGCGTCGAGCCGGCCTGACCGGCACGGAAGGCATGCCGTGGAAATATCGCGACCACGGCCTGTTCGTCGGATTCGCGCCGGTTCAGGCCCCGCGTTACGCCGTATCCGTGGTGATCGAGCACGGCCTCCATGGTGCGGCCGGCGCCCCGATCGCACGCGATCTGATCACCTATCTCTACGACCCGAAGCGCGCCCAAGACCGGCTCGCCGCGCTCGAGGAGGGCTGGGGCGGAACCATCGAGGCGCGCATGGCGAAGAAAGCGGAGGCCTGGGCACATCGCGAAGATCCATCGGTGGAGCATGCGGCGCCGGTCGGCGACCCCACCCGTGCGGCCCCTCCCCCACCCACCAGCGCGGAAGATGAGGAGCGCGATCCCGAATGAGCCGGGATTCGATCATCCCGGCGCCGCTTCAGCACATTCCCTGGCGGGTGCTCTCGCTGATCATCGCGATCGGCTGTTTCGGCCTGGTCGTGCTCTATTCGGCGGCAGGCGGCAGCCTGACGCCCTGGGCGATGTCGCAGGGCATCCGCTTCTGCATGTTCATCGGGCTTGCGGTCGTCATTTCCTGGGCCGGCGAGGACCGGCTCAAGCGCGCGGCGCTGCCGACCTATATGCTGTTGGTGACCCTGCTGCTGCTTGTCGAACTCTTCGGCTTCGTCGGCGGCGGCAGCCGACGGTGGCTCGACCTCGGCTTCATCCGGCTGCAGCCTTCCGAATTGATGAAGCCGGTGATCGTGCTGGCGGTGGCGCGCTTCTACGATCTGTTGCCGGCCAGCGAGATCCGCGGCTGGAGCGCCGTCTGGCCGCCCGCGCTGCTGATCGGCGTTCCTGCCAGCCTCGTGCTCATCCAGCCCGACCTGGGGACCGCGCTGATGATCTGTGCGGGTGGGATCACGGTGGCCTTTCTGGCCGGGCTGCCGATCCGCCTGTTTGCGGGCGCCGCGCTCACCTTTGCCGCAGCCTTTCCCATCGCGCTGTCGATGATGCACGGCTACCAGCGTGATCGGATCGAGATCTTCCTGAACCCCGAAAGCGATCCGCTCGGCGCCGGCTACCATATCATCCAGTCGAAGATCGCGATCGGATCCGGCGGCATCTTCGGCAAGGGCTTCCTGGGCGGCACCCAGAGCCACCTCGATTACCTCCCCGAGCGGCACACCGACTTCGTCTTCGCGACGATGGCCGAGGAATGGGGCCTTGTCGGCGGCGTGTTCCTGATCCTGGCCTTCATGCTGGTCATCCGCTGGGGGATGCGCGTCGCCGGTCGCGCCCGCTCCCGCTTCGCCCGGCTGACCGCGGCCGGGCTTGCCACGACGATCTTCTTCTATGTGGCGATCAACCTCATGATGGTGATGGGGCTCGCGCCGGTCGTGGGCATCCCGCTGCCGCTGGTGTCGTTCGGCGGATCGGCGATGATGACGGTGCTGATCTGCCTCGGGATGCTGATGGCGATCGACCGCTCCTCCCGCCCCGCATGACGGTGCGGCAGGAAATCGCGCTGCTGCAAAATTATCGCGCCTAGGCGGTTTACATCCCGCCCGACCCGATGCTAAGGGCGCGCCTCCACGACGGGAAGCCAACACCCGACAGTCGGATAGTGGACGCATAGCTCAGTTGGTAGAGCAGCTGACTCTTAATCAGCGGGTCCTTGGTTCGAGCCCAAGTGCGTCCACCATTTCCTTTCATGAATAGTTTAATCTGCCCCCCAGGTGAGACAGCGCGATCGTCTTGGTCGGGCGCCGCTTCCCCTTGTTCAACCCAACCTTCCCCCTTTTGCGCAGATGATGTCGTGCGGGCGCCGATCCTCGCCGAGCATCGCTACGAGATCGGCGCGCGCGGGCATCTCCTCGAGGATGTGCCGCGTCAACCGTTCGTAATGCTGGACGAAGCGGGACAGTTCTGCGTCCGACATCACCCCCTGTGCGCCGGGAGGCGCGCTGGCCCGAAGGTCCCGCTCCTGTTCGATGCGCCACTGCCGGACGATCGCGAAGTTCGGCGCGGCGAGCAGCAGCAGCAGGTCGATACGGGCGAACAATCGTTGATAGTCGCCCGCCAGTGCCTGATTGACGAAGCTGCGCCAGATCCCGTCCGGATCCTCGTTGCGCTCGAGTGCATTGACGGGGTCCGCCAGGGCCGCTTGCGGCTGGGCGCGCGCCCCGACGCACCAGCCTTCGAAGATCAGGACGTCGGTGTTGGAGGCGGCGCTGCCCCAGCGCGCCGTCGCGGCACGATCGTCCCTGGCCTTGTCGAAGCGGGGCAGCGCGACGGCGCGGCCACGATCGAGACTCTCGAGCACGCTGAGACCGAGGTCGACATCGTGCGTGCCCGGCACGCCCCTAGTGCGGAGCAGCGGATGTACGTCCCGGGCGAGATGCTCGCGCTCAGCTCGCGTCCTGTACAGATCATCGATCGAGAGTATCGCGGCGGAGACGCCGTCATTTTCACAACAGCTCGCCAAACGGCCGGCCAGGGTCGACTTGCCGCTGCCCTGCGCCCCGCACAGGCCGACGATCAGCGGCCGCCGCCTATGGTCGTGTGCCCGCGCCTGGCGGATCGCCGCCATGGCGGCATCCAGGATATTGCGAGGCTCAGGCGACACGATTGGGTGGCTCCCGGCCAGCGAAGAAAGCTTCGAGATTGGCGGCCGCCTGCATGCCCATCGCCGTCCGCGTCTCGACGGTCGCGCTACCGAGGTGGGGAAGCAGCACCACATTCTCGAGCGTTGCCAGGTCCGGGTGAACCGCGGGCTCGCGCTCGAACACGTCGAGCCCGGCAGCGGCCAGCCGGTTCGATCCAAGCGCAGCGGCGAGCGCCGCTTCATCGACGATCGAGCCGCGTGCGCTGTTGATCAGGATGGCGCTGGGCTTCATGCGCGCGAGCAAGCGTTCGTCGACCAGGTGGAAGGTCTCGCTGCTAGCGGGCACGTGGAGCGACAGGATATCCGCTTCTGCCGCGAGCGCGTCCAGCGAAGGCGCGCGGCTCGCCGCGAGCGCCACCTCGATATCGACGGGCGCAGGCCGGCGGCTATGATAGCGGATGCGCATGCCGAACGCGATTGCGCGGGCGGCGGTCGCCTGGGCGATCCTGCCGAAGCCGACGAGGCCGAGCGTCTTGCCGGAGATGTCCTGCCCCATCATGTGGGTCGGCCGCCACCCGGTCCAGCGCCCGGCGCGCAACTCCCGCTCCCCCTCGCCCGCGCGACGGGCGGCCATCAGGATCAGTATCAACGCCAGATCGGCGGTGGCCTCGCTCAGGGCATCGGGCGTATTGGTGACGACAATCCCTGCCCGCCGTGCCGCCGCCAGATCGATATGCTCGAAACCGGCGCCGAAATTGGCGAGCAGGCGAACCGTCGCGCCCGGCGCGGCGATCATCTCGGCATCGAAGCGATCGGTGATCGTCGGGCAGATCGCGTCGTACCGCGTCATCGCATCGAGCAGATCATTCCGCGACAGGGGAACGTCCTCCTCGTTCAGCCGCACGTCGAAACGCGCCTGTAGATGCTGCTCCACAGCGGAAGGCAGCCGCCGCGTCACGCGCAGTCGCGGGCGCTTTTCCACGGGTTCGCAAGGATCAATGGCCATCGCGCACAGTGTCCGTCACAGCGCCCGCAATCTCCTCCGGATCCATTTCACCTCGCGGCAGATATCAGCCAGGCGCCACTATCCCACGACATGACAATTTCGGGCAGCCGGGCAAGTCCAGCGCGAAGTTATTGCGCGAAAGCAAAAGCCTGCATAGCAGCAAGGGTATGACAAGGCTTGTGCATCTCCCTGGACCCATGACGGATATGCTCTCCGGTCCGCTCGACCTGATGATGGCGGAGGCCGCGCGCCTGCGCGACGAGGGGCATGGCCGCATCCAGAGCTGGTCGCCCAAGATATTCATTCCGCTGACCCAGCTGTGCCGCAACCTGTGTCATTACTGTACCTTTTCCCAGCCGCCGAAAGCGGGCGAATCCGCGTACCTTACGCGCGAGCAGGTGTTGACGATCGCGCAGGCCGGCAAGGCCGCGGGCTGCACCGAGGCGTTGTTCACGCTGGGCGACAAGCCCGAGCTGCGCTTCAAGGCCGCGCGGGATGAACTCGCGAAGCTGGGCCATGAGACGACCCTGTCCTATCTCATCGATGTCTGCCGGGCGGTTCGCGACGAGACGGGCCTGCTGCCCCATGTCAATGCGGGGGTGATGAGCCGAGAGGAGATGGCGGCACTCCGTACCGTTTCGGCCTCACAGGGATTGATGCTGGAATCGGTTTCGGAACGGCTCTGCGAGAAGGGCGGGCCGCATTACCGCTCGCCCGACAAATCCCCTGCCGTGCGGCTGGAGATGATCCGGCTGGCAGGCGAACTGGCCGTTCCTTTCACGACCGGGATACTGATCGGCATCGGTGAGACGCGCGAGGAACGAATCGAGGCCCTGATCGCCATCCGCGACCTGCACGCGCGCTACGGCCACATCCAGGAGGTGATCGTCCAGAACTTCCGGGCCAAGGCCCGCACGGTGATGGCGGAAGCGCCCGAACCGGGCATGGACGAATTGCTGTGGACGATCGCGGCCGCGCGCCTCGTGCTCGGCCCGGCCATGAACATCCAGGCCCCACCCAATCTATCGGCGGACGATTTCCCGACATTGCTGGCGGCGGGGATCAACGACTGGGGCGGGGTGTCACCGGTGACTCCGGACCATGTCAATCCCGAGGCGCCCTGGCCGGAGGTTGATCATCTGCGAAACGCGACCGCTAGGGCAGGCCGTATTCTCGTCGCCCGCCTGCCGGCCTATCCGGCGTGGGGCTCGCGCGGCCTCGCCCGCTGGCAGGACTCGTCCATGGCTCGGCACATCCTCGCATCCGCCGACACAGCGGGCTTCGCGCGCGCCGATCCCTGGTCGCCCGGGCTTTCGCTGCCCGAACGCCCGCCCGAAATCGCCAACCTCTCCAGCGTCGATCCGACCGTCGCAGCTATCGTTGCGCGCGCCATGGCGGGCGAGGCTATCGGCGAAGACGATATCGTGACCCTGTTCAAGGCGCGGGATGCCGATTACGAGCATGTCTGCCGATCGGCGGACAGGCTGCGCTCGCAGGTGAATGGTGACACCATCACCTATGTCGTCAACCGCAACATCAACTATACCAACATCTGCACCTACAAATGCGGATTTTGCGCCTTCTCGAAAGGCAGCACGGCGGATGCCCTGCGCGGTAAGCCCTATGACCTCGACATGGAGGAGGTCGTGCGCCGGGCTGGCGAGGCCTGGGAGCGGGGCGCGACCGAAGTCTGCATGCAGGGCGGCATCCATCCGCACTATACCGGCGAGACCTATATCGAGCTGGCACGGGCCGTGCGCGCGGCGGTGCCGGATATGCACATCCACGCCTTTTCGCCGCTCGAAGTGACACAGGGAGCGGCGACGCTCGGAATCTCTATCGAGACCTTCCTGCGCCGCCTCAAGGAGGCTGGACTCAACACGCTGCCCGGCACCGCGGCCGAGATCCTCGACGACGAGGTGCGGGCACAGATCTGCCCCGACAAGCTCGATGCCCAGACCTGGTTAGACGCGATGGCAAGCGCGCATCGGGTGGGCTTCCGCACGACGGCGACGATCATGTTCGGCCATGTCGAGGAGGAACGCCACTGGGCGCGCCACCTGCTCCTTATCCGAGCGATGCAGGCCCGCACCGGGGGCTTCACCGAGTTTGTTCCCCTCCCCTTCGTTCATATGGAAGCCCCGATGGGCGTGCGAGGGCAGACCCGCGCAGGGCCGACCTTCCGGGAGGTCGTGCTGATGCACGCCATCTCACGCCTCGCGTTGCACCCGCTGATCACCAACATCCAGACCAGCTGGGTGAAGCTGGGCCCGGCGGGCGTATCAGCCTGCCTGAACGCCGGCGCCAATGACCTGGGTGGCACATTGATGAACGAGAGCATATCGCGGGCGGCAGGGACGCAGCATGGGCAGGAGATGCCGCCCATCGCGATGGAAGAACTGATCCGCTCGATCGGCCGCACAGCTCGCCAACGCAACACCATCTATGGCGCGGTGAGCGAAGACGTGCATCGGCGCGGCCTGACGGCCGGCGTTTTGACGCCGATCGCGCTCACGCCGCCTCGCAAGCTGCGCGGGCGTGCCAAGGCCGAACCAGCTCTCTAATCTTCGCCGCTGGTTGGAGCAACAGCCCGATCAGGCTGGAACCTTTGCCAGCGCGTCTCTCGCCGCAGCGACCGCGTCTGTCGCCTTGGTGCCGTCGGGCCCGCCGCCTTGCGCCATGTCCGGTCGCCCACCGCCGCCCTGCCCGCCCAGCGCCTCGACCGCAGCCTTGACGAGATCGACGGCGCTGATCCGGCCGACGAGGTCGGCAGTGACGCCGGCTGCCACGCTCGCGCGGCCATCGTTGACGGCGACGATCATCGACACGCCCGAACCGAGCGCCGACTTCGCCTCGTCGACCAGGCCGCGCAGTCCCTTGGGATCGAGCCCCTCGACGATCTGCGCCAGGAACTTCACACCCGCGACGTCTTCCGGACCGGCCGCATCGGCCCTGGCCGCGCCGCCGCCCAGCGCCAGCGCCTTCTTCGCGTCGGCCAGCTCGCGCTCCAGCTTGCGGCGCTCCTCGACCAGCGCGGCGATCCGCGCCGGCACCTCGTCGGGCGAGGTCTTCAGCGCTGCGGCGGCTTCGCGCAGCCGCTCGTCGCGATGGGTCAGCCAAAGCCGCGCGGCTTCGCCCGTCAGGGCTTCGATGCGGCGAACGCCGCTCGATACCGCGCTCTCCGAGATGATCTTGAACAGCGCGATATCGCCCAGCGCCGAGACATGGGTGCCGCCGCACAGCTCGACGGAATAGGTGCCGTCATTGGCGCGGCCCATCGAGAGAACGCGGACCTCGTCGCCATATTTCTCGCCGAACAGCGCCATCGCCCCGGCTTCGATGGCCGCATCGGGCGTCATCAGTCGCGTCGACACCTCATCATTCTCGCGGATATGCCGGTTCACCTCCGCCTCGACCGCGGCGATGTCCTCGGCAGTCAGCGCCTTGGGATGCGAGAAATCGAAGCGGAACCGGTCGGCCGCGACGAGGCTGCCCTTCTGGGTGACATGGCCGCCGAGACGGTGGCGCAATGCCGCGTGCAGCAGGTGCGTCGCGCTGTGGTTGGCGCGGATCTGGGAGCGACGTACCCCGTCGACGCTTAGATGGAGCGTGTCGCCGAGCTTCACCGAACCACTGAGGATGCGAGCCTTGTGGGCGTGGAGGCGGCCGAGCGGCTTGGTTGTGTCGCTGACCTCGATATCCAGCCCGTTGTCGCCGGTGATGCGGCCGGCATCGCCCATCTGGCCGCCGCTCTCGCCATAGAAAGGCGTCTGGTTGGTGATCAGCGTCACCTCGTCGCCGGCCGCGGCGGCATCGACGCGCTTGCCGTCGCGGACGATCGCGAGCAGCTGGCCCTCGCCTTCCTCGCTCACATAGCCGGTAAACTCGGTGCCGCCATGTTCCTCGGCTATGTCGAACCAGATCTCTTCGGAGGCCTTGTCGCCCGATCCCTTCCAGGCGGCACGGGCCGCGGCCTTCTGTTCGGCCATGGCAGCGTCGAAACCGGCGCGGTCTACGCCGAGATCCTGGGCGCGCAACGCATCCTCGGTCAGGTCGTAGGGGAAGCCGAAGGTATCGTAGAGCTTGAACGCGACGGCTCCGGGCAGGACGTCGCCCGATTTCATCGAGCCGGTCGCCTCGTCGAGCAGACGCAGGCCATTGGCCAGCGTCTGGCGGAAGCGCGTCTCCTCGAGCTTCAGCGTTTCCTCGATCAGCGGCTGCGCGCGAACCAGTTCCGGATAGGCGGCACCCATCTCGGCGACCAGGCTGGGTACCAGGCGGTGCATCAGCGGGTCGGCGGCGCCCAGAAGATGGGCATGGCGCATCGCCCGGCGCATGATCCGGCGCAGCACATAGCCGCGGCCCTCATTGGCGGGCAGCACGCCGTCGGCCACGAGAAAGCCGGAAGCCCTCAGATGGTCGGCGATCACCCGATGCGACGCCTTGTTCGCCCCGTCCGTCGCGGTCCTGGTGAACTCGCCCGAGGCAGCGATCAGCGCCTTGAAGGTGTCGGTGTCGTAATTGTCGTGAACGCCCTGCAGCACCGCGGCGATGCGCTCGAGCCCCATTCCGGTGTCGATCGAGGGCCTGGGCAGGTTGATCCGGCTGTCCTTGTCGACCTGTTCATATTGCATGAACACGAGGTTCCAGATCTCGACGAAGCGATCCCCATCCTCATCCGGACTACCCGGGGGGCCGCCGGGAATATGCTCGCCATGATCGTAGAAAATCTCGGAACAGGGTCCGCACGGGCCGGTATCGCCCATCGACCAGAAATTGTCGGAGGTGGCGATGCGGATGATCCGGCTCTCGGGCATGCCAATCTTCTTCCAGAGATCGAACGCCTC
Organism: Rhizorhabdus sp. P4_G5; assembly: GCF_056401065.1. Taxonomy (NCBI): domain Bacteria; kingdom Pseudomonadati; phylum Pseudomonadota; class Alphaproteobacteria; order Sphingomonadales; family Rhizorhabdaceae; genus Rhizorhabdus; species Rhizorhabdus sp. P4_G5. The sequence continues at coordinate 242,299 of NZ_JBFUKB010000001.1, forward strand.
GTCGTCGCTATGATAGACGGTGACGGTCAGCCGGTCGGGCGATATTCCCCAGGTGCCGGTGATCAGGCTCCAGGCGAGGCTGATCGCGCGTTCCTTGAAATAGTCACCGAAGGAGAAATTGCCGAGCATTTCGAAGAAGGTATGATGCCGGGCGGTATAGCCTACATTGTCGAGATCATTGTGCTTGCCGCCGGCACGCACGCATTTCTGGGACGACGTCGCGGTCGAATAGGGCCGGGTTTCGAGCCCGGTGAAGACATTCTTGAACGGCACCATGCCCGCATTGACGAACATCAGCGTCGGATCATTGTGCGGCACCAATGGCGCCGACGGCACCGGCGCATGGCCTTCGCGCGCGAAATGATCCAGGAAGGAGCGGCGGATGTCGTTGGTCGATGTCATGGGTGGGACTTAGGCGACGCGCGACCGGTTCTCAAGCGGTTCGGCGGAGTAGTCGAAGGTTGATCACTCTGCTGCGGAAAAATGCGCGATCTGGTCTGCATAAGCCTTGACGCAGGCCGATCGGGCAGCGGCGCGCGCGACATTGGTCGCGGCAGCCATATTCCCTCACGTCAAACAGGCCACGGCATCAGGCATAGGCATAGGCCCCGCCCTTCTCCAATGCAGCGCGATAGGCCGGCCGCGCGTGGATACGGTCGAGCCATTCGGTGATCGTCGGCCGCTTGCCGTCGAGCTTCAGCCGCTCGCGGGCCGCTTCGAGCGGAAAGCTCATCATGACGTCCGCGGCGCTGATCTCATTGCCCGCAAACCATGGGCGCTGGCTGAGCTCGGCCTCGACATAGTCGATCTGCACCATCGCCATGTTGGTGACGGTCCGCTTCGCGACCCATCCGAACGGTCCCATCTTGTCGATCACCAGGCGGAGCAGCAGCGGCGGCATCAGCGAACCCTCGGCATAATCGAGGAAATAGCGCCAGCGCAGCGCGCCGTTCCCATCCTGAGGCGGACCGAAATCCCCGCCGGCCAGCGCGACGAGATATTCGACAATGGTGGCCGTTTCGGCGACGATGCGGCCGTCATGTTCGATAACGGGAGATTTTCCGAGCGGATGAACCTTGCGCAACTCGGGGGGCGCCAGCATCGTCTTCGGATCGCGCGCGTAGCGGCGGACCGCATAAGGCAGGCTAAGTTCCTCGAGCAGCCAGAGCACCCGCTGCGAGCGTGAGTTTTCGAGATGGTGGACGATGATCGGGATTGTCTTGGTCATGGGGCGGCTCCGCTGCGAGGGGCGGGCCGCTGTCAGTCGGCCGGCTCGTTCACGTAGACGGCAAGTTCGATACCCGACGGTTCAAGGAAGTGAAAGCGGCGGCCGCCGGGAAAGGCGAAGATAGGCCGCACGACCACACCGCCCGCAGTCTCCACCGCCAGCTGGGCGGCTTCGAGATCGTCGACTTCGATCACCGCCAGCGGAGCCTTGCTTGCCTCGGCGGGGTCACCGTTGAGGCCGATGTCGCAACCCTGCCCGATCGTCGCGGCGTAATCCGGGCCGAAGGCGGTCAACGACCAGCCGAATGCCTGTTCGAAAAAGGCCTTGCTGCCGGCAGTGTTCCCGACTGGCAGTTCGATATAGTTCAGACGCGCCGCCATCATCCGATCTTCCCGTCCGTTCGTCCCGAGCGAAGTCGTGGGACGTGGGTCTGCGCACCGTGCCTCGACCTCGCTCGACACGAACGGGGAAAGCCCCGTCGGATCAGATGTCGTCGTCTTCGGCCGGACCCGCCATCAGCGCATCGCCAACCGTTTCGGTATTGCCGCGAATTGCCGATTCGAGCTTTGCGGCCAGTTCGGGATTTTCGCGCAAATAGGCCTTGGCATTCTCGCGGCCCTGGCCGATGCGAACCGAGTCATAGCTGAACCATGCGCCCGATTTTTCGACCAGCCCCGCCTTGACGCCGAGATCGATCAGCTCGCCGACCTTCGACACGCCTTCGCCATACATGATGTCGAACTCGACCTGCTTGAACGGCGGCGCGACCTTGTTCTTGACGACCTTTACCCGCGTCGCGTTGCCGACGACCTCATCGCGATCCTTGATCGCGCCGGTGCGGCGGATATCGAGCCGGACCGAAGCGTAGAATTTGAGCGCATTGCCGCCGGTCGTCGTTTCCGGCGAACCATACATCACGCCGATCTTCATACGAATCTGGTTGATGAAGATGACGAGGCACTTGGAGCGGCTGATCGAGCCGGTGATCTTGCGCAGCGCCTGGCTCATCAGACGGGCCTGCAGACCGACATGGCTGTCGCCCATCTCGCCCTCGATTTCGGCCCTGGGAACCAGCGCCGCGACCGAGTCGATCACCAGCACGTCGATCGCATTGGAGCGCACCAGCGTGTCGGCGATCTCGAGTGCCTGCTCGCCGGTATCGGGCTGCGACACGATCAGCTCGTCGATGTTGACGCCCAGCTTCTTCGCATAGACCGGGTCCAGCGCATGCTCGGCGTCGATGAACGCGGCGGTGCCGCCGCCCTTCTGCGCCTCGGCGATCGCATGCAGTGCCAGCGTCGTCTTGCCCGAGCTTTCGGGGCCGAAAATCTCCACGACACGGCCACGCGGCAATCCGCCGATGCCGAGTGCGATGTCCAGCCCCAGCGAGCCGGAGGAGATCGCCTCGACCTGCATCGCCTCACGCGATCCGAGTTTCATCGCCGAGCCCTTGCCGAAGGCACGATCTATCTGCGCCAAAGCGGCTTCAAGGGCCTTCTGTCTATCCATATTCGCCGCGTCCTTTTCGGATCCGATGAGCTTCAACTGTGCCGCCATGGGTCAACTCCCTCGTAGATCGCGTGATCGAAAGCTTCAAACACGATCTTCGTACATGGAATGTTCCACTGGAACAAGAGATAAACATTCGTGATTTGTTCCACGAAGGCGGCCTAGCTGACAACCTCCGTCCGGGCGTGGTCCGCCAGCGCCTCTCGCGCCGCCTGCCCGATCTGCTGGACCGAGAAGGGTTTCGGCAGGAAGCCGATATTGTCGAGGTCGATCGACTTGCGCAGTTGTTCCTCGGCATAACCAGACATGAAGATGATCGGCAGATTTGGTTGCTTCTCCCTTGCCGCCCGCGCCATGGTCGGGCCGTCCATCGTCGGCATCACCACATCGGAGATCACCAGGTCGATCGGTTCTTCGGAGTTCTCGATGATCTCGAGCCCCTCCTCACCATTGGTGGCCGTGAGGATCTTGTAGCCCTGGCGCGCCAGGGCGCGCTCCGCCACCGCGCGCACCATGGCCTCGTCCTCTACGAGCAGGATGGTGCCGGTCCCCCATAATTCGGTGCTGACTTCCTTGGCTTTGACCAGCGGCGCCACCGCCGAAGCCGGCGCCTCGTGCACCGGCAGATAGATGACGAAGCTGGTGCCCTTCCCCAGCTCGCTCTCGGCGAAGATGAAACCGCCGGTCTGTTTGACGATCCCGTATACGGTCGACAGCCCCAGGCCCGTGCCCTTGCCGACTTCCTTGGTCGTGAAGAAGGGTTCGAAAATCTTGGTGATGATCTCCGGCGCAATGCCACCGCCGGTGTCGGTCACCTTCATCGCGGTATATTCGGTGACCGGCATGATCTCCATGCCGAGACGCCGCACGTCGGCCTGCGACATCGCATAGGTCTGGATCGTCAGCGTGCCGCCATCAGGCATGGCGTCGCGGGCGTTGACCGCCAGGTTGACGATAACCTGTTCGAGCTGGCCCGGGTCGGCCCGCACCGTGCCGAGATTGCGGCCATGGCTGACCTCCAGCTTGACGGTTTCGCCCAGCAGCCGCTTCAACAGGTTCGAAATCTCGGAGATCACGTCCGGTATCTGGAGAATCTGCGGCCGCAGCGTCTGCTGGCGCGAGAAGGCGAGCAACTGGCGGGTCAGCGCCGCGGCGCGGTTCGAGTTGTGCTTGATCTGCTGGATATCGTCATAGTCGCTGTCACCCGGAATGTGGCGCATCGTCATCAGGTCGCAATGGCCGATGATCGCGGTCAGGATATTGTTGAAGTCATGGGCGACGCCGCCGGCCAGCTGGCCCACGGCCTGCATCTTCATCGCCTGCGCCACCTGGCGCTTGAGCTTGGATTCCTCGCTATTGTCCTTGAGGCTGAGCAGCACCGCGGCATTGCCGAGTCCCTTGGCCGCCGCGATGGTCAGCGAGACATTCTCCTCGGGCCGTTCCTTGAGGCGCACCGAGAGATCGCTGGCAGACCCGCGGCCGGCCGAGAAGCGGCGCACCGCGTCGGAAACCGCCGCCTTGTCCTCCTCGACGACCAGGTCGCCCGGATAGACGATCGTCGACTCCGGCCCCAGCCCTGCCGCGCGCCGGAATGGCGCGTTCATGAACAGCACGCGGCCGTCCCGCTCTGCTACCGCGAGACCGAGCGGCAGCATGCCGAGCAATGCGTGGAGATCGCCGGTGGCGACCCTGCGCGCCTCGGCGCCCATGTTGCCGCCGCCCAGCTCGTCGAGCAGCAGGAACAGCGTGGCGTTGACGGCACCGTGATCGTCGAGCGGGATCTGGATCAAGCGGACCGGATCGCCACCCGGCGGGTCGGCTGCGAGCCGGATCACATCGCCATCGCTGCGCAACAGTTCGGCAAAGGCCCAGCCCGAGCTCGGCGCATCGGCGGAACCAAGCGCCCTCTGGAGGAAGACCCGATTGGCGGTGATGCCGATGCCGTTGCCATCGACTAGCGCCCCCATCAGACCCGCGCTGCCGATCCGCCGACCGATATCGCTTCCCAATATGCGCAGGATATCCGCCATGTTGTCCGACTGGCTCGAACGGTGGAAGCGCCAGACGAGATGGCTGTCCTCGTTGCCGGCGCGCCTTACGATGATATCCACCAGCCCCCGGTCGGTGGCGAGCTTGGCGAGATCGGCCCGCCCATCGCGCATCGCCGCTATCGCGGCGGCGGCAAGCTGCATGCGCACCTCGTGCGGCAGCGGCAGCGCAGGCGGAGTCGGCAGGCCGCCGAACCAGGTTTCGAACTGGCGGTTCGCGCAGACCAGCTCGCCATTCGGCCCTGTGATGGCAACGCCGGCATCGGCATCCTCGATGCTGCCCAGCACCAGCCCAAGATCGGTCTGCCGCATCGGCCGCACATGGATCTGGGAACGGATCATCGCGACCAGCAGGATCATGCCGACGCCCAGGATGAACGCGAGCATGAACAGGCCCGCGACAAGAAGGTTGTCGGTTGCGCCCCAGATCATGCCCGCCATGCCGACCGATGATACGAGCGTCAGCATGGCCAGCATCGCATTGAGCACGAGCCGCCCCAGGCGGGGGGACATGGTTCTGGCGGGATAGCTGCTCGACATGAATGCCTTGTTCTCCCGACGTTCCGGCTTCGTCAAGCGGCGCCTTGATGCCTTTCCCGTCGGACGCAGAACATCCGGCCGGCTTATCACCAGATTCGGACGCGTTCGGCCGGTGCCAAATACATCTTCTCCGCCGCCTTGAAGGGATCGAGATTCCGCACCAACCAGCTGCGCTGGACCGATGGCGAGTGCGGGTCGGTCAGCAGCCGCTGGCGGCTACCCATGCCGGCGGTGTCGAAGCCGAAGCTGAGGGCGGTCAAAAAATATCTTCATGGGACATCGGTGTGTCATTCAGCTATGACAGCTGACTTATCATCACCATTGTCAGTATCAAGTCTCGATGGTCTCGCGTCCGGCGCGGTGGCGCTCGCGAAGCGCCCATTTGCGCGAAATCCACGCCCGCCACACACAACTCGACAACAGATAGCCGATCGCACCCGAAACGGTGGCGATTACGAACAACCCGGCGATCAGCGCAGGTGCCGCCGCCGAGGCTGCCCAGCCCGCCCATTCGGCCAGCGATGCACCATGATCGATCATCGCCGAAACCGTGCCGAGATCCGCGGTCGAGTGCACGAACCGGTTGCCGACGACGAGCGAGAGATAGAGCAGGAAGGGCGTGGTCGCGGGATTGCTGAGGAAGGTCATCGCGATCGCGATCGGCACATTGGCGCGGCATGGCAGCGCCAGCAGAGCAGCGCCGATGATCTGCAGCCCCGGGATCATCAGGAATATGCCGACCAGCAGGCCCAGCGCTACGCCGCGCGGCACCGATCGCCGCGTGAAGCGCCACAGGCTCGGCTCGAGGACGCGATGGGCGAACGGCCGCATCCAACGCACCTCCTCCAGCGATTCGCGGGTCGGAGCGTTTTTACGCCACCATCTGCCAATGCTGTCGAACATCAGCCGCGGTCCCTGAGCAGCCGCTGCTGTTCGCGCTTCCAGTCGCGGGTCTTTTCGGTTTCGCGCTTGTCGTGCAGCTTCTTGCCCTTGGCGAGCGCCAGTTCCACCTTGGCCCGCCCCTTGCCGTTGAAATAGATCGACAGCGGGATCAGCGTCATGCCCTCGCGCGACACCGCGGTGCGCATCTTCTCGATCTGCCGGTGGTGCAGCAGCAGCTTGCGGGGCCGCTTGGGCTCATGATTGAAGCGGTTGCCGTGGCTGAACTCGGGCACATTGGCGTTGACCAGCCATATCTGATCGCCCTTCACTTCGGCGTAGCTCTCGGCGATCGAGCCCTCGCCGAAGCGAAGCGACTTCACTTCGGTACCGGTCAGCGCGATGCCCGCCTCGAAGAACTCCTCGAGGAAATATTCATAACGGGCGCGCCGATTCTCGGCGACGATCTTTGTCTTCTCGAACTCGGCGGGACGCGGACGGACCATAAATCTCTATATCACCCCTCCCGCTGGGAGGAGACGGGGGTGGATGGAACGGCTCGATGCCGTGATCTCTACCGTGTTGGCAAGTCAATATGCTGTGTGACGCGCGCAACCGGCGTCACACCGCGCCAGCATGCTTCAGAGCGGCGTCCACGGCATCGCGGCTCGCCTGCGAGGGCCAGGTCATGGGCATGCGCAGTTCCGCCGGGAAGTCCGGATAGGCCTGGGTCAGCGCATATTTGACCGGCCCCGGCGAAGCATCGGTGAACAGGGCGCTATGGAGCGGAAACAACCGGTCCTGCAGCAGGAGCGCGTCGGCCCACCGGCCTTCCCTGCAGGCTCTCTGGAAATCGGCGCACAGCCCCGGCAGGACATTCGCCGTCACCGAGATGCACCCGACGCCGCCCATCGCATTGAATCCGAGCGCCATGTCGTCATTGCCGGACAGCTGGCAGAAGTCGGATCCGCAATGCTGCCGCTGCGCAGAGACCCGTTCCACCTTGCCGCTTGCATCCTTGATCCCGACGATCGTCGGGATCTCGGCCAGCTTGCCCAGCGTCTCCGGAAGGATGTCGGTCACGGTCCGCGTCGGCACGTTGTAGATGATGATCGGCAGGTCGCAATTTTCCGCCAGATAACGGTAATGGAGCAGCAGGCCGTCCTGGTTTGGCCGGTTATAATATGGCAGCACCACCAGCGCCGCGTCGGCGCCGGCAGCCTTTGCCGATCGCATATGCTCGAGCGCGACCGCGGTGTCGTTCGAGCCGCAGCCGGCGATCACCGGCACCCTGCCCGCGGCCTGCTCGATGCAGACCTTCACGACATGGTTATGCTCTTCGATCGACATCGTCGCGCTCTCGCCGGTCGTGCCGCACGGCACCAGCGCGCTCGAGCCCTCGGAAATCTGCCAGTCGACGAAGCCACGGAACAGTTTCTCGTCGAACGCCCCATCGCGAAACGGCGTCACAAGGGCAGGAATCGACCCAAAGAACATCACGCTCTCCCTTCACCTGGAGCGCTTCCAAGGCCATAATGGCGCGATGAAGCTCGTCCGAGAAACGAATGCGCCCAATAGGTTCGCTGACACCGCCATGTCCAGCAGGAGTCGCCGTCTTTTTACGGCTGTTGCCCTGCTGGCCTCCACGGCGGCAATCGCGGCGACCATTGCTCCCGAACTGCCGCAGTCTAGCGGCAACCTCTCTCCCGCCCCCGGCGCGCCGGCCTGGCGCGAAGACCTCCTCCAGGGCGCCATCGTTGAATGGCGCCGCCTGCAGCAGAGCGATTCGCTGCCCTTTCAGGATTATGCCGCCTTCCTGATCGCGCATCCCGGCTGGCCTGGAGAAACGTCGATGCGCCGCGCAGCCGAGCGGCAGATCAACCCGAACAGCTACGACCCCGCCCTGGTGGTCACCTTCTTCACCCGCTTCGCGCCGCTCACCGCTGCCGGCCAGACCCGCTATGCCGAGGCGCTCGCTGTCACCGGCCGGATGGCGGAGGCGCGGGCCAATGCCGCCGGCGCGTGGACGACACGCGGACTGAGCGCCGACGACGAAAGCCGGCTGATGGCACGCTTTGGCGCCAGCATGACGCGCGCCGACCATGATCGGCGCATGGAGAGGCTGCTGCTCGATCGTGCGACGACGGCAGCGAGCCGCCAGATCTTCAACGCCTCGCCTGCGAAGCAGCCGCTCTACGCGGCGCGCCTTGCCCTGCTGCGGCAGGACCCCGACGTCGAGGCGCGCATCGCCGCGGCGGGCGACGCGGTGAACCATGATCCCGGCTACATGGTCGAGCGAGCGCGTTATCTGCGCGATCGCGGTGACAGCCGCGGCGCCCGCATCTGGCTCGGCCAATCCCGCAACCTGACGAGCGCGCCGTTCGACACCGCCTATTTTCTCGACAACCTGCTGAGCTTCGCGCAGGCCGCCAGCGCCGACGCGCAATATGACGTCGCGCTGGCGATCGCCAAACATGCCGAGCAGGCATTTCCGCCGGGAACCCGGGTCCGTGACCGTCCCTTCGCGGAACGCGACGACTATACCAGTCTGATGTGGCTTGCGGGGACGGTCGCGCTCGACAGGCTCGGCCGCTACGACGACGCCATGGCGATGTTCGATCGCTACGCCCGCGCCGCCCAGACGCCCGGCACCCAGACCAAGGGCTGGTATTGGGCCGGCCGCGCTGCCGAGCGGGGCGGCAAACCCGATTGGGCGCAGAGCTACCTGACCCAGGCCGCGCAGCATATCGATCAATTCTATGGCCAGCTGGCCAATGAGCGGCTTGGACGCGAACTCATCATGCCGGCTGAACCGGCCCGCGGTGCCATATTGGCGACAGACCGCGCCGCCTTCGAGGCCAGCGAGGTGGTGCGCGCCGCGCGGCTGCTCGGCCGTTCCGGCCAGTGGCAGGACCAGACCGCCTTCATCCGGCTGATCGCTGCCAATGCCAAGACCGATACCGATCATATACTGGCCGGCGAACTGGCCCAGTCGATCGACCGCCCCGACCTCGGCGTGATGGTGTCGCGCGCGGCGCGGACCAGCGGCACCGCCGATCCGCTGCGCATAGGCTTCCCCGAAGTGCCCGTGCCGGCGTCGATGAACAGCCATTGGACGCTGATCCATGCGATCAGCCGCCAGGAGAGCCAGTTCGACCGGCAGGCGACGAGCCGCACCGGCGCACGCGGGCTGATGCAGCTGATGCCGGCCACGGCGCGCGAGCAGGCCGGGAAGATCGGGCTGGACTATGATCCGTCCAAGCTCGCGGAGGTCGGCTACAATGTGATGCTCGGTTCGTCCTTCTTCGATCGCATGCTCAACTATTATGGCGGCAGCTACGTGCTAGCCATTGCCAGCTACAATGCCGGTCCCGGCAATGTGAACAAGTTCATCCGCGCCAATGGCGATCCCCGCCTGTCGGGGGTCGACGTGGTCAGCTGGATCGAGGCAATTCCATTCGTCGAGACGCGCGGCTATGTGCAGAAAGTGCTCGAAAACGCGGTCGTCTACGATCTGCTCAATCCTTCGAGGGCGCGCGGCGTCATGCGCAACCGGCTTTCCACCTATCTCGGCAAGGTCCGTCCCGGTTGACGCCTACAGGAATCGCTATGGCCCGATCGCGTTTTGGGGCTTTAGGGGCGGGCTTTATTCTGCAATCGTAACAACCCTGCAAAGGCTCTTGTGCAGCGCAACAAAGCGTTGCACCATCGGCTTGGCGATCAGGACATGACGGAGCGGTATGGCAGGGCAAGGCGCTTTCGACGAAATCCGGGGAACACCGGGCGATCCGACAGGACGACCCGAATTCGCGCGACTTTCGGAGTGGATAGAAAACACACCCGTGGTCGAACTCGATCGCCGGCAGAAAGCCGCCGAAGCCGCGTTCCGCCAGCTGGGGATCACCTTCGCAGTCTATGGCGAGGAAGAGTCCGCCGAGCGGATCATCCCCTTCGACATCGTTCCCCGCGTCTTCACCGCCCGGGAATGGTCGAACCTGTCGGAGGGGCTTGTCCAGCGGGTGGAGGCGATCAACGCCTTCCTGGCCGACGTGTACGGCGATCGGAAGATCCTCAGGGACAAGATAATCCCGGACGAGCTGGTCCTGGCCAATCCGCAGTTTCGCCCCATGCTGGCCGGCGCCCGTCCGCCGCACGGCGTGTTCGCCCATATCTGCGGCATCGATCTGGTGCGCACCGGCCCGGACGAGTTCTGGGTGCTGGAGGATAATGCGCGCACCCCGTCGGGCGTCTCCTACATGCTCGAAAATCGCGAGGCGATGCTGCGGCTCTGCCCCGAACTGTTCCAGCAATATGACGTCCGCCCGATCGACAGCTATCCCGACGCGCTGCTCGAAACGCTGCAGTCGGTATCGCCGCGGGTCCAGGGCGCGGGGGCGGTCTGCGTGCTGCTGACCCCGGGACATTTCAACTCCGCCTTCTACGAGCACAGCTTCCTGGCGGACTCGATGGGCATCGAACTGGTCGAGGCGGCCGATCTCGAAGTCGACGACGACAAGGTGTGGATGCGGACGATCGAAGGCCGCGTCCAGGTCGACGTGATCTATCGCCGCATCGACGACGATTATCTCGATCCTCTGGTTTTCAAGCCCGACTCGCTGCTCGGCGTGCCGGGGATCGTGGCCGCTTACATGGCCGGCAACGTCGCGCTGGTGAACGCGCCGGGAACGGGCATCGCCGACGACAAGGCGATCTACAGCTACATGCCCGAGATCGTGAAATATTATTCGGGCGGCGAGGCGAAGCTGCCCAATGTCGAAACCTATCGCTGCCGCGAGGCGGACGCGCTCCAATATGCGCTCGACAATCTCGACAAGCTGGTGGTGAAGCTCGTCGACGGATCGGGCGGATATGGCATGCTGGTCGGCCCGACCGCGACCAAGGCGCAGATCGAGGAGTTCCGTATTGCCCTGACGGCGGAGCCGCAGCGTTATATCGCGCAGCCGACGCTGGCGCTGTCGACGGTTCCCACGCTGTGCGACAAGGGCGTCGCCCCCCGCCATGTCGATTTCCGTCCATTCGTGCTGTCCGGTGCCAAGGGGGTGACGATCACCCCTGGAGGCCTGACCCGAGTGGCGCTGCGCGAAGGGTCGCTCGTCGTCAATTCGAGCCAGGGCGGCGGCACCAAGGATAGCCTGATCCTGGCGTCCGGCCGGGAGGATGCAGCCTGATGCTCTCCCGCACCGCCAACTCGCTGTTCTGGATCGGCCGCTATGTCGAGCGCGCCGAGTTCACCGCCCGGCTTATCGAGGCGACGATACGGCTCGACGCCCTCTCCCCTCGTCCGGCCGGCCAGGCCGCCTGGGACAGCGCCCTGCTCGTCGCCGCCGCCGACTTTGACTTCGCGCTGACCGGCGAGACCCGTTCGCCCGTCGCGATCAGCCGCTACCTCACCTTGTCCGCTTCCAATCCGAATTCGATCCGCTCCTGCCTCGACTCGGCGCGCAGCAACGCCAAGTCGGTGCGCACCGCGCTGAGCCGCGACGCCTGGGAAGCCATCAATCGCGCCTGGCTGGGCCTGCGCGGCCGTGCGTCGACCGGTGGCAGCCAGTCCACGCTTGCCCTGGTCGAACAGATCCGTGCCGAAACCCGCGGCTTCGAAGGCGCCCTGCACCGGATGCTGCGCAACGAAGCCTATAGCTTCATCGGCCTCGGCGCCGCGGTGGAGCGCGCCGACAACACCGCCCGGCTGATCGACGTCAAATATCATCTGCTGCTGCCCGAGGGCGAGAAGGTCGGTGGTCCCATCGACAGGGACCAGTGGACGACGATCCTCCACACCGTCTCCGCGGTCACTGCTTATCGCTGGCTGTATAGCGAGGGGCTGAAACCCTGGCTCGTTGCCGAGCTCCTCAGCCTCAAGCCCGAACTGCCGCGCTCGCTGATTGCATCGTCGGAGGAAGCGGTCATGCACCTTAATGCGATCGGCAAGCGCACCGGCCTCCAGGGCGAAGCCGACCGCCTGGCGCGACTGCGCCACAACGCACTGGAACGCACGACGATCGATGCGATCTTCGCGCAGGGTTTGCACGAATGGCTCACAGCCTTCATCTATGAGAACACCCGCATCCACCATGCGATCGGGCAGCAATTCCGGTTCGGCTGATGCGGCTATTGATCCATCATCAGACAGAATATCGCTTCACGGAGCCGCAGGCGCGCGTCGTCCAGATGCTGCGCCTGACGCCATGCAGCCATATCGGCCAGAACGTCGTCGATTGGCGGATCGACGTCGACTGCGACGCCAGGCTCAAGCATTTCAGCGACGGCTTCGGCAATGTCGTTTCGATGCTCTATCTGGCTGGACCGATCGAGCGGATCGGGCTGAGGGTCACCGGCGAGGTGCTGACCGAGGATCGCGCCGGCGTAGTATCAGGTGCGATCGAGTCGCTGCCCCCGGCAGTCTATACCCGCCCCACGGAGCTCACGGCCGCGGATGACGCGATCCAGGCGCTCGCCGAGGAAAACCGGTCGGCGACCGGCAACGAACTCGGCCGCGCTCACGCGCTGAATTCCGCCGTGCACGAACTGATCCGCGGCACGCCCGAGCGCAGTCCCGTCGTCCGGTCCGCGTCCGAGATCGTTGCCGTCGGCTCGGGCTGCAGCATGGACATGGCGCATGTCCTGATCGCCGCGGCCCGGACGGCCGGCTTCGCCGCCCGCTTCGTCACTGGCTACATCTACCGCGACGATCCCGATCACGGCCACCGCCAGGCGCCTCATTTCTGGGCCGAGCTCGATGTGCCCGGATATAGCTGGATCGGCTTCGATCCGATCAACGATCAATGCCCCGACGACCGCTATGTCCGCATCGCCAAGGGCCTGGATTTTCGCGATGCCGCGCCGATTTCCGGAGCGCGCGTCGGCGGCGGGCACGAGGTGCTCAATGTCGGCGTCGACGTGACCCTGTCGCAGGGCCAGTCTCAATCCTGATGCCATGGACGGCCGGTCCATTGCGGCCTATCTGGGCGGATCATTGGCGGGAAATGATCGCGACATGAAGCTGGTTCGAGGGCTCTGGAAACTACTGGTCGGGATCAAGGACGGGCTCGTCCTGATCGCGATGCTGATCTTCTTCGCCTTCCTGTTCATGGCGCTGTCGATCAAGCCGAACAGCGTCGTGCCCAGCTCCGGCGCATTAGTGCTGGATCTGTCGGGCACGCTGGTCGAACAGCCGGCCGAGACCGACCCGCTGAGCCTGTTGTCGGGCAACCGGAGCCTGATCCACGAGACACGGCTGCGCGATCTGGAACGCGCGTTGCAGACCGCCTCGACCTCGACGAGCATCAAGGCCGTCGTGCTCGATCTGGACGCCTTCCTCGGGGGCGAACAGGCCGCGATCGCGACCGCCGGCAAGGCGATCGACAAGGTGCGCGCGGCCGGCAAGCCGGTCTATGCCTATGCCACCGGCTATAGCGACGATGGCTATCAGCTGGCCTCGCATGCGACCGAGGTCTGGCTGAACCCGCTCGGCGGGGTTCTCCTGTCGGGGCCCGGTGGATCGCGGCTCTATTATAAGGGGCTGATGGACAAGCTCGGCATCACCGCCAAGATCTATCGGGTCGGTGCTTTCAAGTCGGCGGTCGAGCCCTTCATCCGCAATGATCAGTCGCCCGAAGCCCGCGACGCCAATCAGGCGCTGGCCAATTCGCTCTGGGCGAGCTGGCAGGCCGATGTCGCCAGGGCGCGGCCGAAGGCCAGGCTCGCGCCCTATCTCGCTCGTCCCGACGCGATGATCGCCGCTGCCGGGGGGCAGATGTCGCAGGCCGCGCTCAGGGCCGGGCTCGTCGACAAGCTGGGCGATCGAAACGCCTTCAACTCGCGGGTCGCGGCAGTCGCAGGCGATGCCAATGATGGCGGCATCAACGACTTCAAGGCCATCCCGCTCGATCGCTGGGTCGCCTCGCACGGTGAAAAGTCGAGCGGTACACCGCTCGGCGTGCTGACCGTCGCCGGCGAGATCGTCGATGGCGAAGCCTCGCCCGGATCGGCCGGAGGCACCACGATTTCCAACCTGCTGCTCGACGAACTCGCCCGCAAGCGGATCAAGGCGCTGGTCGTCCGGGTCGATTCGCCCGGCGGCTCGGTTATGGCATCGGAACAGATCCGTTCGGCGATACTCCAGGCCAAGGGCCTCGGCCTGCCGGTGGTGGTGTCGATGGGCGGCGTCGCGGCGAGCGGCGGGTACTGGATCTCTACCCCGGCCGACCGGATCATCGCCGACCCATCGACCGTCACCGGCTCGATCGGCGTGTTCGGCATCCTGCCGACCTTCGAAGGGTCGTTGGCCAAGCTTGGCCTTTCGGCCGACGGCGTCAAGACAACCCCGATGTCGGGCGAACCCGATCTCTATCGCGGCACCTCCCCGATGTTCGATGCGATGATGCAGGGCTCGATCAACGACATCTACCGGCGCTTCATCGGCCTGGTCGCGCAGTCGCGCAAACTACCGATCGAGCGCGTTCGCGAGATTGCTGAAGGGCGCGTCTGGGCGGGCAGCACCGCACGGCAGATCGGCCTGGTCGACCGCTTCGGCAGCGTCGACGATGCTATTGCCGAAGCGGCCAGGCTGGCCAAGATCGATCCCGGCTCGGTCCGTCCACTGTATATCGAAAAGCCGCTGTCGCCTTGGCGGCAGATGATCAGGTCGCTGGTCGAACCGGATCAGCAGGACAGCGATGCGGCGCGGGCAAGCGGCCCGTGGGGCGCGGTTGCCGGACGGCCCGACCGTATCCTGCTGCGTGCGCTGGCCGAGGCGCAGCATATCCTGACCGGTCCCGCGATCCAGGTCCGCTGCCTCGAATGCACCGCCAGCGAGCCGCCGCCCCGTCCCGGCGACATCAGCGCCGTCCGCGCCCTGCTGGCATGGGCTACACGCTGAAGGTTCGGCCTGCCGCGCGCGCGGACGCGGCGGCGATCGCTGCGATCTACGCCCATTATGTCCGCAACTCGATGATAAGCTTCGAGGTCGACCCGCCCGACGCGGAGGAACTCGCCGCGCGGATGGATCACATCCTGCCACATTATCCGTTCCTCGTAGCCGAGCAGGATGGCATCGTGGCCGGCTACGCCTATGCAGCGAGACTATACGAGCGCGCGGCCTATCGCTGGGCTGCCGAGGCGACGGTCTATGTCGCGCACGGCCAGCATCGCCAGGGCATTGGCGCGGCGCTCTACCGCACGCTCATCGCCGCTCTTGGTGAACAGGGGTTTCAGGCGGTGGTCGGCAAGATCACCCTGCCCAATGCCGCCAGCGTGCGGCTTCACGAGTCCTTCGGATTCGTGCGCTGCGGAATATTGTCGAAGGTTGGCTACAAAATGGGTAGCTGGTACGACGTCGGGCTCTACCAGCTCGATCTGGGCACGCGCCCGGCAAGGCCGCTGGAAACCCGGCCATTCGCGTGATGAGGATCAGGAAAAGCGGCTGGTGCAGATCTTCATCACCTCGGCCGGCGCGCCGAGTTTCGTCATCTGCACCAACGCCGCTTCCTTGAGCGCCTGCGTCTTCACATAGCTGCCGGCGCCGCGAGCCTTGAGAGCACTGCCGATCGGCCCGTCGAGCCGCCGCTTCATCTTCTGGAAGGCGGCGAAGCTCTCCTGTGCCCTTGGATCGGTGGTGGTCACTGTCTTCACCAGGAAATCGCCCATCGAATAGCAGCCCAGCTCGGCGTCGAACCGGCCCTTGGGCAGCTCGATGCCGTCGATCTTCTTGACGACCGGATAAGCCTGATCGCAGGGCGCGACCAGATCCTGCCACTTGCCGTTGGTGATGTCGGCTTCGACCTCGCCCATCCGGTTGACGACGGCCGAAGCGCGCTTGGCGGAAAAATTATTCCCGTCCGACCCTGCGATCATCGCGTAATGGATGATTCGGGTCTGTGCACCGAAATCCAGATCGCCCTTTGCCTCGGGCGCGTTCGCGCGCGAATCGGCGGCGCTCACTACTGCACAGGTCGCGGCCCGGTCGATCGGATCGCTCGGAAGCGCCAGCTGCTTGGGGCCACAGGAGGCGAGCATCAACGCTGCCGCAGATACCACGGCGACCTTGCCCAACAACCAGCTACGCATCTTCACATCCTCGACTTCACAGTGCACGACTCTACGTTTCGTTGCCGTCAGGGTTCCCATGGGCAACCAGGATGTCGCCACGGTGAACGGCGCGCTCGGTTACGTTCATCGGTCTTGATATCCCGGCAGGGCGATCCCCCGCACGATCGCGAACGCGCGCAGCACGAAGCCTGCCCCGACGGCGATCGCTGCTGCGGCGAGCAGCGGCGTGCCCAGCATCGTCAGCAGCACGAAAAGGCCCGCCGCCAGGGCCGCCGCGGTGACATAGACTTCGGGGCGCAGCAGGATCGAAGGCTCGCCGGCCAGCACGTCGCGGATGATCCCACCCATGCAGGCGGTAATCACCCCCATGGCCGCCGCACCCAGCGGCGGGACCCCGAATGCCAGCGCCTTCCACGATCCGAACACGGCATAGGCAGCAAGCCCCAACCCGTCGAACCAGTCGATCGCCTTGACCGGCCATATCTGCTGAGGCGTCACCCAGACGGCGATAGCAGCCAGCAGGCAGACCGCCAGCGCCCGATTGTCGTGGATCCAGAATACCGGCGCGCCGATCAGGAGATCGCGAAGCGTCCCGCCGCCGGTACCGGTCACCGCGGCGAAAAAGACGAAGGTGACGATGGTCTGCCCGCACCGCGCCGCCGCCAGCGCGCCGCTGACCGCGAAGATGGCGATCCCGGCAATGTCGAGCCAGGGCAACACGGAACGCGCCATCATGAGATCGGGAAGAAGCACGGCCCGCCCTTACGCAAAACAACCCTCGCTTGAAAGGCAGAGTGCAAACCAACACTATGCCGCATGTCCGAATCCCCCTCGATCCAGATCCGTCCGGTGCGTGAGGACGACATCGACGCGATGTTGGCGCTGGCTGCGGGAGCGGGCCCCGGCTTCACCAATCTCCCACCCGACCGCAAGGCGATGGCCGACCGCATCGCGCGCAGCATTGCACTGCTCGACGGAGACAATCTCGGCGGTGCGATCATCCTGGGGCTGGAAATCGACGGCCGGGTCCGCGGCTGCGGCATGGTCTTCCCCCGCCTCGGCACCGACTGGCCCTTCTATAGCTACCGGATCAGCTACACGACGCAGCGATCGAGCATCGACGGCCGGATGGTGCGCTTCCCGGTGCTCACCCTGACCAACGACCTCGAGGATTGCGCCGAAGTCGGCGGCTTGATCGTAGATTCGGCGCTCCGCCACGGCGGCTATGGCCGGATGATGGCACGGAGCCGCTACCTGTTCATCGGCCGCCACCGGGCGATGTTCCGCAATCGGGTGATCGCCGATCTCAGGGGCTGGCTCGACGAGGGCAGATCGCCCTTCTGGGATGCCGTCGGGGGACGCTTCTATGCGATGAGCTTCGCCGAGGCCGATCATATCAACGGCACCACCGGCAACCAGTTCATAGCCGATCTCGGCCCGCGCGCGCCGATTTACGTCAATATGCTGTCGCAGGAGGCACAGGCGGTGATCGGCAAGGTGCATGACGATGGCCGGTCGGCGCGCAGCCTGCTCACCCAGGAAGGTTTCCGCGACGAAGGCTATGTCGATATCTTCGATGCCGGCCCTACCCTCGTCGCCACCATCGACGATCTCCGCGCGATCCGCGATCTCCGTCACGCCATGTTCGTGCGCGGCAGCGACGCCGATGTGCTGCGTGATCACCTGATCACCACCGGCAGCGGCTCCGCATTTCGCTGCACCGCGGGGTCTGTCGAGGCCTCCGGCGGACAGGCCGTCACCGACCGGGCGAGCGCGGCGAGCCTTGGCCTGTCGGCAGGCGATGGCTTCAGTTATCTCGCGTTATGACGATCGAGATCAACTTCGACGGGCTGATCGGCCCTATGCACAACTATACCGGGCTGTCGGACGGCAACATCGCCAGCGCCAGCAATGCGGGCGCGGTGTCGCAGCCGCGGGCCGCGGCGCTGCAGGGGCTGGCCAAGATGAAGCGGCTGATGGACCGGGGCCTGACGCAGGGCTTCATCCCCCCGCCACGCCGCCCGGCGGTTGCAGCATTGCAGACGCTCGGTTTTACCGGCGATGACAATGGCATATTGAGGCGCGCCGCTGCCGACGATCCTATGCTGTTCATCAATGCCTGTTCGGCATCGGCGATGTGGGCGGCCAATGCGGCGACCGTGATCGCCGGACCCGACAGCGCCGATGGTCGCGTCCATCTGGTCACGGCCAATCTCGCCACGATGCTGCACCGAAGTCTCGAGGCGCCGGATACCTATCGGATGCTGCGCAGCATCTTTCCCGACCAGCGCCATTTCGCCGTCCACCCGGCACTGCCCGCGACGCAGCATTTCAGTGACGAAGGCGCAGCGAATCACATGCGGCTGACCGAGCGTCACGGTGCGGCCGGCCTCAATATCTTCGTCCATGGCACAGCGCGCGGCAGCCGCTTTCCCGAGCGCCAGGCGCGGCGCGCCAGTGAGGCGGTCGCCCGGATCGCCGGCATTACGGGCTTCCACATGCTGCAGTCGCAGGCCGCGATCGAGGCTGGTGCTTTCCACAACGATGTCGTCGCGGTCGCCAACGAGCATGTCCTGCTCGCCCATGCTGCAGCCTTCGAGGATCGTAACGGGCTTTTCGCCGCAGCGGAACGGGCCGTGCCCGGATTCACCCCCGTCGAGGTCGACGGCATCGGCCTCGACGATGCCGTCAGCTCCTATCTGTTCAACTCGCAGCTCGTCACGCTGCCCGAGGGCGGAATGGCGCTGATCCTGCCGGGAGAAGCCCAGGCCAATGCCCGCGTCTGGCGGGCGGTCGAGGCGATCCTCGCCGGGAACAATCCGATCAACGAGGCCATCGTCGTCGATGTGCGCGAGAGCATGCGAAACGGCGGGGGCCCGGCCTGCCTGCGCCTGCGAGTCCCGATGAGCCCTGAAGCTCGGCTCGGCGTCGACCCGCGCTTCCTGCTCGACGAACGGCGCTGGACCGCACTGTGCGAACTGGTCGAGCGCCATTGGCCGGCACGGATCGCGGCGGCCGATCTGCTCGATCCCGAGCTGTGGGGTCGGGCCAGTGCCGCGCATGATGCTCTCGATGCACTACTGCTGCGCGACATTTGAACTTCCGAAACGGATGCCGCACAAGGTGGTGATGGCTTCCCATCTCCAGACTTTGGCTTTGGCGCGCTGATGCTCGTCGTGCGCCCCGCCGGCCCGTCCGACCTCGACGCCCTGATGGAACTGGCCATCCTGTCCGGGCGTGGCTTCACCAGCTTGCCCGAGGACGAGGAGACGCTGCTCAACCGGCTGACGCTGTCGGAAGGCAGCTTCACCGGCGCGATCCCGCCGCGCGAAGCCTGGTACACGCTGATGCTCGAGGATCTGGAGACCGGCCGGGTCGAGGGGCTTTGCGGCGTGCGCGCGGCCGTCGGCGTAGCCCGCCCCCATTTCTCCTTCCGGGTGATGACGCTCGCGCAATTCTCCTCGGCGATCGGCACCCGCTTCGACCACCAGGCGCTGGTGCTGGTCAACGAATGCGCGGGATGGACCGAGGTCGGCTCGCTCTATCTGCGCCCGGAGCGGCGCTCGGGGGGCGCCGGCAGCCTGCTCGCCCGCTCGCGCTACATGCTGATCGGCGTCGACCGGACGCGCTTCTCGGAGACCGTGATGGCCGAACTGCGCGGCTATTTCTCGCCCGACGGCACCTGTCCCTTCTGGGAAGGCGTCGCGAGCAAATTTTTCCACCTGCCGTTCGACGAGGCCGATCACATGGTGATGTCGACCGACGGGCAGTTCATCCTCGATCTGGCGCCGCGCCACCCGATCTATGTGGAGTTGATCGCTGAATCGGCCCAGGCAGCGATCGGCAGGGTCCATGTCGAGGGCGAGGCGGCCCGGGCGATGCTCGAACATGAAGGATTTCGAGGGTCGGGGCTGGTGGATATTTTCGACGGAGGTCCCACCTATTCGGTCCCGCGCGAAACCATCAAGACGATCG
Organism: Rhizorhabdus sp. P4_G5; assembly: GCF_056401065.1. Classification (NCBI taxonomy): domain Bacteria; kingdom Pseudomonadati; phylum Pseudomonadota; class Alphaproteobacteria; order Sphingomonadales; family Rhizorhabdaceae; genus Rhizorhabdus; species Rhizorhabdus sp. P4_G5. The sequence continues at coordinate 262,546 of NZ_JBFUKB010000001.1, forward strand.
AGCGGACGACGGCCCTGCCGGTCGTGATCGGTAATCCGGTCGAGGCGCCGGAGCGACTGATCTCGACCCTGTCGGTTCCCGGCTTTCGCGCCACCCGGGCGAAGGTGCGGATCGAGGACGGGGCGGCGATGCTCGATATCGCGGCGGCCGATGCCCTGCGGCTGAAGGATGGCGATCTGGTGAGAGTGAGGCAATGATGCGCTCGATCGATCCCGCGACGGGACAGACGATATGGGAAGGCGAGGAGACCGCGCCGGAGACGGTCCCAGCGATCGTCGCCCGCGCCCGCACCGCGCTTCCCGCCTGGGCGGGGCTGAGGGGCGAAGCCCGCATCGCCATCCTCCGGCGCTATGCCGACACGCTGAAGGCCCGCACCGAGGATATCGCACGCGATATCGCACGCGAAACGGGAAAGCCGCTATGGGAAAGCCGCGCCGAACTCGGCTCGATGATCGCCAAGGTGGCTGTCTCCATCGCCGCGCAGGCGGAGCGCGCCGGCACGCGCAGCGCGGACACCGCGTTCGGCCGGGCGGTGCTGCGCCACAAGCCGCATGGCGTGATGGCGGTGCTCGGACCCTATAATTTTCCCGGCCACCTTCCGAACGGGCATATCGTGCCGGCGCTGCTGGCGGGCAACACCGTCGTCTTCAAGCCGTCCGAGGAAACCCCGCTGACCGGCCAGCATATGGCGCGGGCATTGCACGATGCCGGGGTGCCGGAGCATGTCTTCCAGATCGTCCAGGGCGGCCGCGACCAGGGTGCGGCGCTGATCGACGCCGACATCGACGGGTTGCTGTTCACCGGTTCGGCCGCCACCGGGGCGCACTTCCGCCGGGTGATGATCGAGCGGCCGCATGTGATCCTCGCGCTCGAACTGGGCGGCAACAACCCCCTCATCGCCTGGGGGGCTGCGGATGCATCGGCAGCGGCGATCGTCCAGTCGGCGTTCGTCACCACCGGGCAGCGCTGCTCCTGCGCGCGGCGTCTGATCGTGCCCGAGGGGGTGGAGGGCAATGCGATCATCGAGGCGGTGCATACGCTGGCTTCCCGGCTGAGGATTGGGGCGTGGGACGATCCGGAGGAACCCTATATGGGTCCGTTGATCTCGCCCCGCGCGGCGCAGAACGCGCTCGATGCGGCCGCAGCGCTCAAGGCACAGGGTGCGAAGCCCCTCCTCCCGTTCGAACGGCTCGAACGCAGCGAGGGCTTCGTCACCCCGGCGATCTACGACGTGACCGGCATCGACGTTCCCGATGCGGAAATCTTCGCGCCGATCCTGCAGGTGATCCGCGTGCCCGATTTCGACGCGGCCATCGCCGCCGCAAACGCCACCAGCTTCGGCCTGTCGGCGGGGCTGCTCGCCGATGACCCGGCGCTATGGCAGCGTTTCATCACCGAATCGCGCGCCGGCGTCGTCAACTGGAACCGGCCGACGACCGGCGCTGCGGCAAACATGCCGTTCGGGGGGCTGGGCAAATCTGGCAACCACCGGCCGAGCGCTTATTATGCCGCGGACTATTGCGCCTATCCGGTCGCGAGCTTCGAGGCCGACGCGATCGCGGACCTTTCGGCGGAACTGGCCGGACGGCTGCTGTGATCGACCGGCACCGCGCCGCTCTGGACGCCGCCGCCGCGGCACCGATGCTGGCGCAGGTGAGGCGGTGGAGCGCGGTCAACAGCGGTTCGCGCAACCTCGACGGTCTCGCGGCCATGGCGGACCTGCTCGTGGACGCTTTCTCGATATTGCCGGGCGAGATCCTGTTGCGCGATGCTGCGCCGGGAGAGGAAGTCGACCGGGCGGGCCAGGTGCAGCCGCTCGTCTTCGGCCGGAACCTGCATGTCCGCGTTCGCCCGCATGCGCCGGTGCAGTTGCTCCTCACCGGCCACATGGACACGGTCTATGCCGTCGAACACCCATTCCAGACGCTGACCGATCTCGATGGCGGCGCCGTGATCAACGGGCCAGGCGTCGCGGACATGAAGAGCGGCATCGCCCTGATGCTGGCTGCGTTGCACGCGATCGAGCTCTCGCCGCTTGCAGCGCGGATAGGCTATGAGGTGGTCATCAATTCGGACGAGGAGATCGGCTCGCCGGGCTCCGCGACGCTGATCGCCCAGGCCGCCCGCGGCAAGCTTGCCGCGCTGACCTATGAACCCGCGGCGCTGCCGGACGGCACGCTCGCCGGGGACCGGCCCGGCAGCGGCAATTTCTCGATCATGATCACGGGGCGTTCCGCCCATGCCGGCCGCAATCCCGAAGATGGCCGGAATGCCGTCGTCGCCGCGGGTGATCTCGCGCTGCGCCTGTCCCGTGCGCGCCGCTCCGGCCTGGCGATCAACCCCGCGCGCATCGACGGCGGTGGCCCCAATAATGTCGTGCCCGACCAGGCGATCTTGCGCGTCAACCTCCGCCCCGCTCTGCCCGCCGATCAGCAGGTGGCGCAGGTGCTGCTCGATGCACTGGCGCGCGCCATCGCCGCCGAACATGATGTGTCGGTCCATGTGCATGGCGGCTTCGGGCGTCCACCCAAGCCCATCGACAAGAAGGCCGCACGGCTGTTCGCGCTGGTCGAGGACAGCGCCGCGCTGCTCGGCCGGCCGATCGGGCACAAGGCGACCGGAGGCGTGTGCGACGGCAATAACATCGCCGCTTGCGGCGTGCCGGTGGTGGACACGATGGGCGCTCGCGGGGGTGCGATCCATTCGCCGGACGAATATCTGGTCGTCGAGAGCCTCGCCGAACGGGCGCAGCTTTCGGCGCTGGTGATTCTGAGACTGGCCGAGCAGGGGCTGTAATCCGTTGACACTCGCCCCGCCCGTCCTTGTAATGAACCGGTGGGATCGCGCAGCACGACATCGCCGGATCAACTTGATGCCGCGTTCGAGCGCGCCTCGCTGTTGGTCGCCGACGATCCCGCCGCCGCGCTGGAGATAGCGCGCGGCCTCCTCGACCAGGCGCCGTCGAGCCCCGACGTGCGCCGGCTCACCGGCCGCATCCACCGCGCGCTGGGCAATCATAGCGCAGCCGAGCATGCGGAACTGGCGGCAATCAGCCTTTCGGCAGGCGATCCGGAATTGCTCCGGGCGGCTCAGGCTCTGGTGGAGAACGAGCTTCATATCGCCGAACCGCTGCTGCGGGCTCGCCTGAAGGCATCGCCGTTCGATGTCGCCGCGATCCGGATGATGGCCGAACTGGGCGCAAGGGTCGGCCGCTATCGCGATGCCGAAACTCTGCTGCGCCGCGCCCTCGAACTGGCGCCGGCCTTCACCGCCGCCCGCGCGAATCTCGCCACGATCCTGCATCGCCAGAACCGGACCCAGGAAGCGCTCGCCGAACTCGACCGGCTCGGCAGCACCGAACCCGCCAATCCCGCCCACGCGACGCTACGGGCGGCCGTGCTCGGCCGGATCGGCGACTATGAGGAAGCGATCGCGCTCTACCGCGAGGTGCTCGCGGTTCGGCCCGATCAGCCCAAATTGTGGATGAGCTATGGCCATGCGCTGAAGACCGTCGGCCGGCTGGACGATGCGATCGCCGCCTACCGCCGCGGGCTCGACGCCGACCCGACGCTGGGCGAGATCTGGTGGAGCCTCGCAAACCTGAAGACGGTGCGCTTCGACGACGCCGATGTCGCCCGCATGCAACAGGCGCTGGAAGACCCGGGGCTGTCCGACGAGGACCGGCTGCATCTCGACTTCGCGCTGGGCAAGGCATCCGACGACGCCGGGCAAGTGGACGCAGCGTTCACTCATTATGCCCGCGGCAACGCGCTGCGCCGCAGCCAGATCGGCTATGATCCCGACGAGATCAGCCGGCAGGTCGACGCGATGATCGCGCTGTTCCAGCCCGACTTCCTGGCCGCACGGGCCGGCCAAGGCTGTCCGGCGGCCGATCCGATCTTCATCCTCGGCATGCCCCGCGCGGGTTCGACGCTGATCGAGCAGATCCTGTCCTGTCATTCGCTGGTCGAAGGCACGATGGAACTCCCCGACATCCCGCGACTGGCGGCGAAGGCAGCCACCCTAGCCGGCGGCTATCCGGGCGATCTTGGCAAACTCGACGCCGCGCAGCTCGCGATGCTCGGCGAGGACTATCTCGACGCGACCCGCATCCAGCGGCGCGAAGGCAAGCCGCAATTCATCGACAAGCTGCCAAACAACTGGCTGCATTGCGGCTTCATTCACCTGATCCTGCCCAATGCCAGGATCATCGACGCCCGCCGCCATCCTCTCGATTGCGGATTCTCGAACTTCCGGCAGCATTTCGCGCGCGGCCAGGGATTCAGCTACGGGCTGGATGATATCGGACGCTATTATGCCGATTATGTGCGACTGATGGCCCATATCGACGATGTGCTGCCGGGCCGCGTTCACCGTGTCATCCACGAACAGCTGCTCGACGACCCCGAGCGCGAAGTGCGCGTGCTGCTCGACGCGCTGGGCTTGCCCTTCGAGCAGGCGTGCCTCGACTTTCACGAGAGCCGGCGCGCCGTCCGCACGGCCAGCAGCGAGCAGGTACGCCGCCCGATCAATCGCGATGGTGTCGACCAGTGGCGCCCTTATGCCGACAAGCTCGGCCCTCTGATCGATGCGCTGGGCCCGGTGCTGACGGCCTATCCCGAGGTCCCGCCGCTGTGTTCATTGGGCAACACAGCGCAGAATTAACAAGCCTGTTCACGGCGCTAAATCATTCGACCTTGCAGCGCATGGGGTTTCGTGGGGAATTGCCCGCAGACGAGAAGGGATGATATCATGAAACCTGCGCACCTTCACCCAGTCGGTCGTACGGTCGCGGCTCTCCTGCTGACCTCGACCTTCCTTGCGACATCCGGCACGGCGCTGGCGCAGGCGGCGCCGGCAGATGTCGACACCGGCGAAATCATCGTCACCGCGACCAAGCGCAACGAAAGCATCCAGCGGGTGCCAATCAGCCTGCAGGCGCTCAGTACTGAGACGCTAGCGCAGCATCAGGTCAGCAACCTTGACGACTATGTGAAGCTGCTGCCCAGCGTCAGCTTCCAGACCTATGGACCTTCGCAGTCCGACATCTCGATCCGCGGTGTCTCCACCGGCGGCATCAACCTGCCTGGCGGATCACTGCCGACCGTCGGCATATATCTCGACGAGGTTCCGGTTTCGACGATCGGCGCGATGCTCGATGTCCACGCCTATGATCTGGCGCGCGTCGAAGCGCTTTCGGGACCACAGGGCACGCTGTACGGCGCAAGCTCTCTGGCGGGCACGATCAGGATGATCACCAACAAGCCCGTCCTCGGTAAGTTCGAAGGCGGCTACGACCTTGACCTCAACAAGTTCGGCAAAGGCAATGTGGGCGGCGGTGCCGAAGCCTTCGTCAACCTGCCGCTGGGCGAGAATGCCGCAGTTCGTGCGGTCGGCTGGTATCGGCACGACGGCGGCTATATCGACAATACCTTTGCGACGCGCACCTACCAGCTGTCCGATGGCGACCCGACCACCAACCTGACCGTAAACAACCAGGCTTTCGTCAAGAAGGACTTCAACGAGATCGATACCTATGGCGGGCGCGTGGCCCTCGGAATCGAACTCGACGACAACTGGACCGTTACACCCGGTGTTCAAGGGCAATATCAGAAAGCGAAAGGCACTTTTGGCTTCGATCCGGTTCGCGCAGGCGATCTCGAAGTCCACGAATTCGCGCCTGATCTGAACATAGACAAATGGTATCTCGCCAGCCTGACCATTCAAGGCAAAGTAGGCGATTTCGACATTACCTATGCGGGCGGCTATCTGAAGCGGTCGATCAACAATGACCAGGACTACAGCTATTACACCGTCTTTTATGACAGCCTCGACACTTACTATACCAATTTCCCCGATGGCAATGGAGGCTTTCTCGACCCGACCCAGCGCTACCACAACGAACAGCGCCTGACGAAGCAGAGCCACGAATTCCGGATCAGTTCGGATCGTGACAAGCCTTTGAGCTTCATCGCCGGTCTGTTCTATCAGCGCCAGTCGAACAAGAATCTCGCCGATTATTTCGTGCCGGGCCTCGCCGCGACCGGGGCTGGCTTCCTGACCATGGGCGACGATATCTTCACCACCGATACCCGGATCATCGCACGCGACTACGCGGCGTTCGGCGAGGTCTATTACAAGATCACGCCTGACCTGACACTGACCGGCGGTATCCGCGGCTTCAAGGCGCGCAATACTCTGCGGGGCTTCTCGGGTTTCCAGGGGAATGCCACGGATGCCGGCTGTACCATTCCGATTTCGGTAGGGAGCTGCGAGAATATCGGCTTGCCCGGAACAGGAAAAATCTACAAGGAGAGCGGCGAGACCCACAAGATCAGCCTCGCGTGGCAGATCGATTCGGAAAAAATGGTCTATGCGACATATTCGACCGGCTTCCGGCCGGGCGGCAACAATCGCAGACCTGGCATCGACCCATATGATGCCGATACGATCGACAATTACGAACTGGGTTGGAAAACGAGCCTGTTCGATCGGCGGCTCCGTTTCAATGGGTCAGTCTACTATATGGAGTGGAACAAGCTCCAATATACCCTGGCGCCGGTCGGGTCGATCGGCGTTGTTAACATCTACAACGCCGGGGACGCACGCATCTACGGTGCTGAGCTCACCGCCGCTTACACCTATGGCGGCCTGACGCTCTCTGGCACCGGCACGTTCACCGACGCCAAGTTGACGAAAGACTTCTGCGCCATAAACCCCGCAGGCAATCAGGATTGCACGGCAGGCCCCGTGGCAGCGCCCAAGGGTACGCGCTTGACGGTCCAGCCCAAGTTCAAAGGCACTGCCACGGCGCGGTACGACTTCGAACTGGCTGGGAACGAAAGCTTCGTACAGGGTTCGGTTCTGCAACAGGGCGGCGCGCGGCAGTTCCTCGCCACGGCGGATGACGCCGCGGTCGGGCGTACCAAGGCCTTCACCACCTTCGATTTCTCGGCGGGAACGGCGTTGGGGTCGATCAAGGTCGAGGCCTATATCCAGAACGCCTTCGACAAGCGCGGCATCGCCAGCAAGAACACCTTCTGCGCCCCGACCTATTGCGGCCAATATGCACGATCCTATCCAATCAAGCCGCAGCTGTTCGGGATGAAGGTCTCGCAGCGTTTCTGATGCTGGGATGACCCATCCAGGCGGCGGCAGGTCTCCCGCCCGCCCGCTCGGGCTGGTCATGGCGACGGCGCTGGTGGTCGGCAACATGATCGGCTCGGGCGTCTATATGCTCCCGGCAAGCCTCGCCCCCTATGGCTGGAACGTGATCCCCGCCTGGGGGATCACCATCGCCGGCAGCCTGTGTATAGCGGCCCTGTTCGCCGGGCTGTGCCGGGCACACCCGCAGGCGGGCGGTCCCTATGTCTATGTCCGCGCCGCCTTCGGGATGGATGCGGCCTTCTTCATCGCCTGGGCCTACTGGATTTCGCTGTTCGTCGGGAACGGGGCGATCGCCGTTGCCGCCGTCAGCTACCTGTCCGCCTTCATTCCCGCGCTGGCGACCAACGCGCTGATGTCGACAAGCGTGACGATCCTGCTGGTCTGGGCGCTCACCGCAATCAACCTGAGCGGCACCCGCAACGCGGGCTGGGTGCAGCTCGTCACCACGCTGCTCAAGATCCTGCCGCTGGTCGCCGTCGTCATCATCGCCGCGCTGGCGGTGCCCTCGGGAGAGCTCACCCTGCCCGATCCCCATCGACCGGACATCAGCCTCGGCGCGATCACGGCCGCGGGGACGCTGACCTTATGGGCGTTCCTGGGCCTGGAATCCGCAACAGTGCCCGCCGGCAAGGTCGTCGATCCCGCCCGCACCATCCCGCGCGCGACTCTCGGCGGCACGGCCGTGACCGGCCTGATCTATCTCTTCGCCTGCACCGCGGTGATCCTGCTGCTGGCCCCGGACGTGGCGGCGCATTCGGCTGCGCCCTTTGCCGAGGTGATAGGCCGCTATTGGGGCAGCGGCGCGGCGCACATCGTCGCCGCCTTCGCAATGATCAGCGCCCTCGGTGCGCTCAACGGCTGGATATTGCTCCAGGGCGAAATGCCTGCCGCGATGGCGGCCGGCGGCGTCTTTCCGAAGATGCTGGCGAAAGTTGCGACGAATGGCGTGCCGGTCCGCGCGCATATCCTGTCGAGTTGCCTCGTCACCGCAGTGTTGGCGCTCAACGCCAGCAAGACCACGGTCACCCTGTTCACCTTCGTCGCGCTGCTCGCGACTACGGCCTCGCTGGTCATGTACCTGTTCGTCGCCGCGGCCGCGCTCAAGCTGGGCGGGGTGAAACGCCGGGTCGCAATCGCGGGCGGGATCTATTCGGTCTGGGCGCTCTATGGCGCGGGTATCGAGGCGAACCTGTGGGGGGCGGTGCTGATCCTCGCCGGCGTGCCGATGTGGTGGATGATGCGGCGTCCTGCCACCGCCGCAGCCCGCATATGAAAACCAGAGCATGTTGGGATTAGACTGATCCGCTCATCCTGAGTAAGGGCTGAGCTTGGCGAAGACCGCATCGAAGGACGTCCTTCGACACGCCCCTTCGCCAAGCTCAGTGGCTGCTCAGGATGAGCGGGTGATTTAATCTAAACACCGCATGCGCTAGCTGAAGAACCGCGCCAGCCCGCGATCCGCCAATATCGCCTGCGCGGCGTTATGCCCCGGCGCGCCGGTCACGCCACCGCCGGGATGCGAGCCCGCGCCGCACATGTAGAGCCCCTTGATCGGGCCGCGATAATCGCCATGGCCAAGGATCGGCCGCGCCGCCCACAGCTGGTCGAGCGCCATATGCCCGTGCATGATGTCGCCGCCGATCAGGCCGAAGGTTCGCTCCAGGTCGAGCGGCGACAGGATCTGCCGGCCGATGACCGATTGCGCGAAGCCCGGCGCATGCGCCTCGACGGTGGCGATGACCTGATCCGCCGCCGCCTCGCGCTCGTCGTCCCAGCTTCTCCCGTCGGGCAACTCGGGCGCGAACTGCTGGCAGAACAGGCTCGCGACATGGCTACCCGCGGGCGCGAGGCTGTCGTCGACGGTCGAGGGGATCAGCATCTCGACGATCGGCTGCTTGGACCACCCAAAGGCGCGCGCATCGGTGAAGGCCCTGTCCATATAGTCGAGCGTCGGCGCGATGATGATGCCGCTGCGGTGATGCTCGCCCTCGCCCGGCAGCGCCGTGAAGTTCGGCAGCGCCGACAGCGCGACATTCATGCGGAAGGTGCCCGATCCGGCACGGAAGCCCTTCATCCGCCGCCGGAAATCGCCGTCGAGATCGGCCTGGTCGACCAGCTGGCGATAGAGCAGTCCCGGTCCGACATTGGAGGCGACGACCGGCGCCATATGCTCGGCGCCGCCTTGCGTCCGCACGCCGACGGCCCTCCCACCGTCGACCAGCAACCGTTCGACCGCGGTCTCCGTCTCGATAATCACGCCATGCTCCTCGCACGCCGCCTTCATCGCCTGGGTGATCGAGCCCATCCCGCCGATCGCGTGGCCCCAGGCGCCCTTCTTGCCGTTCACCTCCCCGAACACATGGTGGAGCAGCACATAGGCGGAGCCGGGCGTGTCGGGGCTGGCATAGTTGCCGACCACCGCGTCGAAACCGAAAGCCGCCTTCACGGCCTCGCTCTCGAACCAGCCATCGAGGAAGGTGCGTGCGCTCTTCACGAACAGGTCGAGCATGTCGCGCTGCGCGGGCAGCCCGGCGCCGGCGATCTTGCGCCCCTGCCCGGCCGCCTTGAGCAGCTCCAGCAGGCCGCCGCCCGGATTGGGAGGAATCTTGAGCGCAAGGTCACGCAGCACGTCGGCCACGCCTTCGAGCGCATCATAATAGGCCGGCAGCGCCTCGGCGTCGGCTTGCGAGAAGCGCCGGAACTCGGCCTGGGTGCGATCCAACCCGCCGCCGAGCTTGAGATAGCCGCCATCCTCCAGCGGCAGGAAATTGGAGATCGGCCGCTCGACGATCCGCAGGCCGCGCTTGTAGAGCCCCATATCGGCGATGACGCGCGGCTGCAGCAGGCTGACCGTGTAGCTCGCTACCGAATTGCGGAAACCGGGATGGAACTCGTCGGTCACCGCCGCCCCGCCGACGACCTTGCGCCGCTCGAGCACCCGCACCTTCAGCCCCTTGCGCGCAAGGTAGAAGGCGCAGACCAGCCCGTTATGCCCGCCGCCGATGATCACGGCGTCCTGTCGGGTCGTCACGAAAGCCGGCCCTCGACGCTGTTGGCGCTCCAGCCCATCGCGGGACGCTTCGGCTGGCGCGCCTCCGGGATCAGCACGCGCAGCTTGCGCGCGAAACTCTTGAGGCAGACCTCGCTGTTGCCGAGCGGTCCCTGGGTATAGCTCTCGGTCTGCATGCCCTCCTGCACCCGCGCCACCAGCTTCGTATCTTCGGCATTGACGAGCCGGTTGATCCGCCAGTTGAGATAGCGCGCGGCCTTCATCTCGCGCCGCTGGTCGGGCAGCACATAGGCGATCTCGCGGATCATCGTCTCGGTCGGCGACACCGGAAGGAACTGCATGAAGTCGATCTGGTCCGGATAGATATCGAAGGCGCTGTTCGGCCATAGCTTGAAATAGAGCCACATTCGCTGGCGCTCGGCCGAGAGATGCTCGACCGGCGGCAGGAATTTGCGGTAGAGCGCTTCTGAGGAACTGCCCGGCACGCCTTCCAGCAGCGGGCCGCTCATCCTGTCGACCCACTCGCTGGCCTCGATGCCATAGCCTGGGCCGAACAGCCGCTTCAGTCCCGGATGCGCGACCGGGATATGCAGCCCATCCGAATAATTGTCGGCGATATTCTTCCAGTTGACGCTGCGCGGGCGCATCACCACCCGGCCCAGCGCGCGCATGTCCTCGAAGCGGTAAGGCGCGATCTCGGCCTCATAGGGCGCCATCATCTCCGCGACCGAGGGGCCATCTCCTTCGATCCGCACGAAGATGAAGCCGCGCCACAGCTCGACGGCAAAGCGATGCAGGCCATGATCGGCCATGTCGAATGCCGGGTAATCGCGCTTGCCGGGCACACCGCTGAGGCTGCCGTCCAATTCGTAAGTCCAGGCGTGATAGGGGCAGACCAGCTTCCTGGCACAGCCCTCCGCGCCGTCGAGCAGCCGTGCCGCGCGGTGGCGGCAGACGTTGGACATCGCCCGCACCTCGCCGTCATCGCCGCGGATAACAAGGATGGATTCCTGCCCGATCGCCAACGCCTGCCAGTCGCCGGCATGGGGGACATCGCTCAGATGGCAGACCAGCTGCCAGCTCCGGCGAAAAATACGCTTCTGTTCGAGCGCAAAGGCCTCGGCATCATGATATAGCCAGCCCGGCAGGCCCAAAGCCTCGTCTGGATCGGCCGCCACTCCGAAATCCTTCACCACGCCCAACGTCATCGGCACTCTCAAAAAGCTGCTGGTGCGGATGGTCCGCTATACATCCCTGTCAGCAACCTGCCCCCATCCGCCTCAAAGGGCAAATGAAAGCGCTTGCCGCAGTGCAACATGGCTGTTGCGCCGCCGGTCCGCTGCGATACACTCGGCTCGATCCAAGGCCCCGGGGGAATCGCGACGATGAGCAGCACCAGCACCGCAGCCCTGCCGAAACCCGCCCAGCGGACGTCGGATCCCTCGACCCTCGCCGAAGAAATCATTGAACGGCTGACCTACCGGATCGGCAAGAGTGCCGCCGCGGCCAAGAGCCACGACTGGCTGGCGGCCGCCATCCTGGTGATCCGGGATCGTGTCATCGATCGCTGGATCGAAAGCACCCATGACACCTATGAGGCGGGCGGCAAGCGGGTCTATTATCTCAGCCTCGAGTTCCTGATCGGCCGGCTGATGCGCGACGCCGTGTCCAACCTCGGCCTGATGGACGAGATGCGCGAGGCACTGGCGCTGCTCGGCGTCGACATCGACATCATCCGCGAGCTTGAGCCCGATGCCGCGCTGGGCAATGGCGGCCTCGGCCGCCTCGCCGCCTGCTTCATGGAGTCGATGGCCTCTGTCGACATCCCCGCTTATGGCTATGGGATACGCTATGTGAACGGGATGTTCCGCCAGGAGATATCCGAAGGCTGGCAGGTCGAACTCCCCGAGACCTGGCTCGCCCACGGCAACAACTGGGAGTTCGAACGCCGCGAGGCGAGCTATGAGATCGGCTTCGGCGGCGTAGTCGATCTCGCCGCGGCGGACGGCAGCGGCGATCATGCCCGCCTTTGGAAACCGCACGATCGCTTCATCGCCACCGCCTATGACACGCCGGTGGTCGGCTGGCGCGGCGCCCGGGTCAACACGCTGCGGCTGTGGACCGCGCAGCCGATCGATCCGATCCTGCTCGATGCGTTCAACGCGGGCGACCATATCGGCGCGCTCAAGGAGAGCAACAAGGCGGAAGCGCTGACCCGCGTGCTCTATCCAGCCGATTCCAACGCTGCCGGCCAGGAGCTGCGCCTGCGCCAGGAATATTTCTTCTCCTCGGCCTCGCTGCAGGACATCGTTCGACGCCACGTCCAGTATTTCGGCGATATCCGCACCCTGCCCGACAAGGCGGCGATCCAGCTCAATGATACCCATCCGGCGGTATCGGTCGCCGAGCTGATGCGGATCCTGATCGATCTCCACGCTATGGACTTCGACGAAGCCTGGGACATCACCCGCGCGACCTTCGGCTACACCAACCATACTTTGCTGCCCGAAGCGCTGGAAAGCTGGCCTGTGCCGCTGTTCGAGCAGCTGCTGCCGCGGCACATGCAGCTGGTCTACGCGATCAACGCCAAGCTGCTGATCGCGGCGCGGCGCGAGCACGGCTTCGACGATGCCGGGATCAGCGCGATCTCGCTGATCGACGAGGGCGGCGACCGGCGGGTGCGCATGGGCAATCTCGCCTTTGCCGGCTCGCATAGCGTCAACGGCGTGTCGGCACTGCATACCGAGTTGATGAAGGGGACGGTGTTCGCCGATTTCCACCGGCTCTATCCCGATCGCATCAACAACAAGACCAACGGCATCACGCCGCGCCGCTGGCTGATGCAGTGCAACCCGGAGCTGACTGCGCTGATCCGCGAGGCGATCGGCGACAGGTTCCTCGACGACACCGAGGCGCTGCACGCGCTTTCGAAATTCGCCGAGGACAGCGCGTTCCAGGAAAAATTCGCGGCGGTGAAACTTGCCAAGAAGGCGGTGTTGTCGAACCTGCTGCGTGATCGCATGGGCCTGAAGGTCGATCCGACCGCGCTGTTCGATACCCAGATCAAGCGTATCCACGAATATAAGCGCCAGCTGCTAAACATCATCGAGGCGGTGGCGCTGTACGATCAGATCCGTTCGCATCCCGAGCGCGACTGGGTGCCGCGCGTCAAGCTGTTCGGCGGCAAGGCGGCGCCGAGCTATCACAATGCCAAGCTGATCATAAAGCTGGCCAACGACGTGGCGCGGGTCGTCAATCACGATCCTGCGGTGCAGGGACTGCTGAAGATCGCCTTCGTGCCGAACTACAATGTCTCGATGGCCGAGATCATGATGCCGGCCTGCGACCTGTCGGAGCAGATCTCGACGGCGGGAATGGAGGCATCGGGCACGGGCAACATGAAATTCGGGCTCAACGGCGCACTCACCATCGGTACGCTCGACGGCGCCAATGTCGAGATGCGCGACCATGTCGGTGCCGAGAATATCATCATCTTCGGCCTGACCGCGGCCGAGGTGGGCCAGGCCCGCGCGGACGGCCACGATCCTCGTCAGATCATCGAGCAGTCACGCGAGCTCAACCAGGCGTTGCAGGCCATCTCTGGTGGGGTGTTCTCGCCCGACGACCGCGACCGCTACAAGGCGCTGATCGCCGGGCTGTACGAGCATGACTGGTTCATGGTCGCCGCAGACTTTGACAGCTACCACGCCGCGCAACGCGGCGTGGACCGGCTCTGGACCGATCGCCGGGACTGGAATGCCAAGGCGATCCGCAATGTAGCGGGGATGGGCTGGTTCTCGTCTGATCGCACGATCCGTCAATATGCCTCTGAAATTTGGGGTGTTCTCTGAAAACTTCGGCCGACCGATTGATCTCATTCCTGTTTTCGTCACCCCAGCGTAGGGTGAGGTCCATGACTGCCTTCCGTCGAGAAGTGCTCGCGTGGCGAGAGACATGGATCCCAGCCTTCGCTGGGATGACGGAAGTAGCTTTGCGGCTATGACCCAGCTTCCCAGCGCCGAAATATCGGCTCTCACCAAGGGCCAGCATGGAGACCCCTTCGCCGTGCTCGGGGTCCATGCACAGGACAAGGGCCTCATTGCCCGTGCCTTCATTCCCGGCGCCGAGACGGCGGAGGCGCTGACACTCGCCGGCAAGGCTGCGGGCAGGCTCGCAATGATCGACAAGGCGGGACTGTTCGAAGGCAGGCTCTCGATCCGCAAGCCGCAGCCGCTGCGCTATCGCGCCGCCAGCGCCGCGGGCGAATGGGTCGTGGCCGATCCCTATAGCTTCGGCCCAGTGCTCGGCCCGATGGACGATTATTACATCGCCGAGGGCTCGCACCTGCGGCTGTTCGACAAGATGGGCGCGCACAAGCTCCGCCATGAGGGCGCCGATGGCATCCACTTCGCGGTCTGGGCGCCCAATGCGAGGCGCGTTTCGGTGGTCGGCCTGTTCAATGCGTGGGATGGCCGCCGTCACCTGATGCGGCTGCGGCGCGATACCGGCATCTGGGAAATCTTCGTCCCCGATATCGGCGAGGACGAGCCCTACAAGTTCGAGATTATCGGCCCGGACGGGAAAGCATTGCCCCTCAAGGCCGATCCCTTCGCCTTCCGTTCCGAACTGCGCCCGGCGACCGCATCGATCACCACTGCCGGGCTGGCGCATCGCTGGCAGGACGACGCGCATCGCGATTTCTGGGCCAAGGCCGATATCCGCCGCCAGCCCATGTCGATCTACGAGGTCCACGCCGGCTCCTGGCAGCGCGACGGCAAGGGCGAGTTCCTGTCCTGGGACGAGATGGCGGACCGGCTGATCCCCTATGTCGTCGAGATGGGCTTCACCCATATCGAGTTCCTGCCGATCACCGAATTCCCCTATGATCCGAGCTGGGGCTACCAGACCACCGGCCTCTATGCGCCCACGGCGCGGTTCGGTTCGCCCGAGGGATTCGCCCGCTTCGTCGAAGGAGCGCATCATGCCGGCATAGGCGTGATCCTCGATTGGGTGCCGGCGCATTTCCCGACCGACGCGCATGGGCTGGCCCAGTTCGACGGCACCGCGCTCTACGAACATGCCGATCCGCGCAAAGGCTTCCACCCTGACTGGAACACCGCGATCTATAATTTCGGGCGGCGCGAAGTGTTGGCGTATCTCGTCAACAACGCATTGTTCTGGGCCGAGAAATATCATCTCGACGGGCTGCGCGTCGATGCCGTCGCGTCGATGCTGTACCTCGATTATTCGCGCAAGGCGGGCGAGTGGCTGCCGAACAGCGAGGGCGGGCGCGAAAATCTCGAAGCGGTCGAGTTCCTTCGCCGCATGAACAAGGAGCTCTACGGCCATCATCCGGGCGTCATGACGATCGCCGAGGAATCGACCAGCTGGCCCAAGGTCTCGCACCCGGTCCACGAAGGCGGCCTGGGCTTCGGCTTCAAGTGGAACATGGGCTTCATGCACGACACGCTGCGCTACATGGCGCGCGAGCCGGTGTACCGCCAGCATCACCATGACGACATCACCTTCGGCCTGCTCTACGCCTTCGACGAGAATTTCGTGCTGCCGCTCAGCCATGACGAGGTTGTTCATGGCAAGGGTTCGCTGCTCAACAAGATGGCGGGCGACGACTGGCAGAAGTTCGCGAACCTGCGTGCCTATTACGCGCTGATGTGGGGTTATCCGGGAAAGAAGCTGTTGTTCATGGGCCAGGAGTTCGCGCAACGCGCGGAATGGAGCGAGGAACGCGCGCTCGACTGGCACCTGCTGGATGCGCCGGCGCATGCGGGCGTGAGCCGCCTCGTCCGCGATCTCAACCGGGTCTATCGCGACCGCCCCGCCCTCCACGCCCGCGACTGCGAGCCCGAAGGTTTCCACTGGGCAGTGGTCGACGATGCCGCAAATTCGGTGTTCGCCTGGGAACGCCATGCCCCCGGAGAGGCCCCCATCGCCGTGATCTCGAACATGACGCCGGTACCACGCCATGGCTATGGACTCCGCCTCTCGCGCGGCGGAGAGTGGCGCGAGATCATCAACAGCGATGCCGCGATCTATGGTGGGGGCAACATGGGCAATGGCGGTCGTATCACCGCGAGCGACGACGGATATGCCAGCATAACATTGCCGCCGCTCTCGACCTTGATGATCGAGGCGGTGTGATGGTGGAGGGCGATATCATGAAGGACCGGCGCAACCAGCCTTTGGCGCGCGATGCCATGGCCTATGTTCTGGCCGGTGGCCGCGGCAGCAGGCTCTATGAGCTGACCGACCGGAGGGCCAAGCCCGCGGTCTATTTCGGGTGCAAGACGCGGATCATCGACTTCGCCCTGTCCAACGCTCTGAACTCGGGCATCCGCCGCATCGGCGTGGCAACCCAATACAAGGCCCATTCGCTGATCCGGCACCTACAGCGCGGCTGGAACTTCCTGCGCCCGGAACGCAATGAAAGCTTCGACATATTGCCGGCGAGCCAGCGCGTATCCGAGACCCAGTGGTATGAAGGCACGGCCGACGCGGTCTTCCAGAATCTCGATATCATCGAGTCCTACGGGCCGGAATATATGATCATCCTGGCCGGCGATCATATCTACAAGATGGATTATGAACTGATGCTCCGCCAGCATGTCGATGCCGGCGCGGACGTCACTATCGGCTGCCTGGAAGTGCCGCGCCTCGAAGCGACCGGCTTCGGCGTGATGCATATCGACAGCAAGGCGCGGATCAAGGCCTTCGTCGAGAAACCCGCCGATCCCCCCGCCATGCCCGGCAAGCCCGACACGGCGCTCGCATCGATGGGCATCTATGTTTTCAACACGAAGTTTCTCGCCGAGGAGCTGCGCCGCGACGCGGCCGATCCGACATCGAGCCATGACTTCGGCGGCGATATCATTCCCCATATCGTCAAGCACGGCATGGCGGTGGCGCACCTGTTCTCGCAGAGTTGCATCCGCGCCGACAGCGAGCCCGAAGCCTATTGGCGCGATGTCGGTACGCTCGACGCCTATTGGGAGGCCAATGTCGACCTGACCGATGTGGTGCCGCAACTCGATCTCTACGAGCGCGACTGGCCGATCTGGAGCTATGCCGAGGTGAGCCCGCCCGCCAAGTTCGTCCATAATGACGAAGGCCGCCGCGGCGCCGCGACGTCTTCGCTCATTGCGGGCGGCTGCATCGTCTCGGGCGCCTCGCTGCACCGAAGCCTGCTGTTCACCAACGTACGGGTGAACAGCTTCTCGTCGATCACCGAGGCGGTGATCATGCCGGGATGCCAGATCGGCCGCGACGCACGGCTTGACAAGGTGGTGATCGACCAGGGCGTTCAGATCCCCAAGGGCCTGGTCGTCGGCGAAGATCCTGTCATGGATGCACAACGCTTCCGCCGCAGCGAAAAGGGCGTGTGCCTGATTACCCAGGCCATGATCGACCGACTGGTGGCATAGAGGGATCATGCCGCTGCGCCTGTTATCGGTTGCCTCCGAGCTCCATCCGCTGATCAAGACCGGGGGCCTCGCCGATGTGGCGGGGGCATTACCGGTCGCGCTCGCCCGGCATGGCGTCGAGGTTCGCTCGCTGCTGCCCGCCTATCCCCAGGTGTTGAAGGCGCTGCCCGCCGCAAAGCCCATCCATGCCTACAAGGCGCTGTTCGGCGGCCCGGCCCGCATTCTCGCGGCGAAGCTGAAAGGGCTCGATCTGCTGCTGCTCGACTCCCCCCGGCTGTTCGGCGCGCGCGAGGGCGGGCCCTATGGCGACGGCAGCGGGCATGACTGGCCGGACAACTGGCAACGCTTTGCGGCGCTGTCGGCCGCAGCGGCCGACATCGGCGCTGGCGCGATCAAGGGCTGGGCGGCCGATGTCGTGCACGCCCATGACTGGCAGGCGGCGATGTCCGCCGCCTATGTGCGCCATGGCCGCGCACCGCGGACGCCGGTGGTGGTCACGGTGCATAATCTCGCCTTTCAGGGGCGGTTCGAGGCGCGCATCTTCCCCGAACTCGGCCTACCCGCCTCGGCCTTCGCGGTGGACGGCGTCGAATATTATGGCGGCGTCGGGTATCTGAAGGCCGGCCTGCAATATGCCGATGCGATCACCACGGTAAGCCCGACTTATGCGGAAGAGATCCGCACCCCCGAGTTCGGCATGGGCCTCGACGGGCTGTTGCGCAGCCGCGGCGACGCCGTCAGCGGGATCGTCAACGGCATCGACAGCAGCGAGTGGAATCCCGAGACCGACCAGCATCTCGCAGCGCCCTTCTCGGTCCGCAAGCTCGGCGCCCGCGCCGCCAATCGACGCGCGCTGGAGAAGCGCTTCGGGCTGAAGCGCGGCAACGGCCCGATCTTCGCGATCATCAGCCGGCTGACCTGGCAGAAGGGCATCGACATGATGGTCGATGCCGTCGATCATATGGTTGCCCATGGCGGGCGGCTGGCGGTGCTCGGGTCGGGCGACAGTACATTCGAGCGTGCGCTGCTGGCCGCGGCAGACCGCCATCGCGGGCTGGTGGGCGTGGTCACCGGCTATGACGAGGCGCTGGCCCACCTGATCCAGGCGGGCGCCGATGCGATCCTGATCCCGTCGCGCTTCGAACCCTGCGGCCTGACCCAGCTTTACGGCCTGCGCTACGGCACCGTGCCGGTCGCGGCGCGCACCGGCGGGCTGGCCGACACCATCATAGACGCCAATGAAGCGGCACTGACCAGCGGGTGCGCGACCGGCATTCTCCACCCGCCCGACTCCAGCGAAGCCCTGAAAGCGGCGATCGGCCGCGCAATCGCGCTGTACGGCATGCCTGGGATATGGGCGGGCATGCGCAAACAGGGCATGCGTGCAGATTATGGCTGGGATCGCAGCAGCGCCCGCTATGCCGCGCTCTACCGATCATTGCTCGACAGGAACCAGGCTGCATGACGATCCGCGAGGTTGCCACCACCGCCTTCACCGACCAGAAACCCGGGACTTCCGGGCTTCGCAAGAAGGTGCCGGTGTTCCAGCAGCCCGGCTATGCGGAGAACTTCATCCAGTCGATCTTCGACTCGCTCGAAGGCTTCGAGGGACAGGCGCTGGTGATCGGCGGCGACGGCCGCTTCTACAATCGCGAGGTGATCCAGACCGCGATCCGTATGGCAGCGGCGAACGGCTTCGGAACGATCATTGTCGGACGCGGCGGCATCCTGTCCACACCAGCGGCGAGCCATGTGATCCGCTCCCATGGCGCGTTTGGCGGCATCGTGCTGTCGGCAAGTCACAATCCCGGCGGCCCCACCGAGGATTTCGGGATCAAATACAATATTTCGAACGGCGGCCCCGCGCCCGAGAAAATCACCGAGGCGATCTATGCGAAGAGCAGGACGATCGCCCGCTACCTGACGCTCGATGCGCCCGACGTCGACCTCGACCGCGACGGCGACACCCGGGTCGGTGGCGCGACCGTGCGGATTATCGATCCGGTCGCGGATTATGCCGATTTGATGGAAGGCCTGTTCGACTTCCCCGCGATCCGCGCGCTGATCGGCTCCGGCTTCCGCATCGCCTTCGATGCGATGAGCGCCGTCACCGGCCCCTACGCCACCGAGATATTGGAGCGCCGCCTTGGTGCGCCGGCGGGAACCGTCCGCCACGGTACGCCGCTACCCGATTTCGGCGGGCATCACCCCGATCCCAACCTCGTCCACGCGAAGGCGCTCTACGACGACATGATGCGCCCCGGCGCGCCCGATTTCGGCGCCGCCTCCGACGGCGACGGCGACCGCAACCTGATCATCGGCAAGGGCATCTTCGTCACGCCCTCGGATTCGCTGGCGATGTTGGCCGCCAACGCCCATCTGGCGCCGGGCTATGCCAGAGGCCTCTCCGGTATTGCCCGCTCGATGCCGACCAGCGGCGCGGCCGACCGGGTCGCCGAACGGCTCGCCATCCCGCTGTACGAAACGCCGACAGGCTGGAAATTCTTCGGCAGCCTGCTCGATGCCGGCAAGGCAACGATCTGCGGCGAGGAGAGCGCCGGTACAGGTTCCGATCATGTCCGCGAGAAGGACGGGCTGTGGGCGGTGCTGCTGTGGCTCAACATCCTCGCCGTTCGCGGCGAGAGCGTCCGCGCGATCGCCGAGGACCACTGGGCTCGCTACGGCCGCAACTATTATGCGCGTCATGATTATGAAGGCGTCGACAGCGCCGCGGCCGACGCGATGATCGAGGGATTGCGGGCGCGCCTCGCAAGCCTGCCGGGCGAGCGCGTGGGGGCGCTCACCGTCGCCGCCGCCGATGACTTCGCTTATCTCGATCCGGTCGACGGCTCCGAAAGCCGCAATCAGGGAATTCGCATCCTGTTCGACGGCGGTTCGCGGATCGTGTTCCGCCTGTCGGGCACGGGCACCTCTGGCGCGACGATCCGCGTCTATATCGAGCGATACGAGCCGACAGATGGCGACTTGCACCGCGAGACCGGCGACGCGATTGCCGATCTTGTCGCCGCGGTCGAGGCAATTGCGGGAATCACCCGGCACACGGCACGGACCGCGCCCGATGTGATCACCTAGATGGCGCTTCAACCCCCTGACCGCTTTGGCGCCACGATCACGGCCAGCGGCGTCCACTTCGCGCTCTGGTCCGAAACCGCCGCCGCGGCCTGGGTCTCGATCTTCGACGACAGCGGCAACGCCGAAGTCGACCGCTTTCCGCTCGATCGCGGCCCTGCCGATATTTTCCAGGCGACAGTTCCCGGTCTCGGTGCGGGCGCCCGCTACGGCTTTCGCGCCGATGGCCCCTATGATCCGGCGCACGGCCTGTGGTTCGATCCGTCGAAGCTGCTCGCCGATCCCTACGCCATCGCTATCGACCGGCCCTATGCCTACGACCCGCGCCTCGCTGCGCCTCGCGATGCAGCCATCGATACGGCTCCGTTGATGCCGAAGGCGATCGTCACCGCGCTGCCCCCGCCGGTCGCGCACCGCCCCCCCTGCTTCACGGCCGGCGGGCTGATCTACGAGGTCAATGTCCGCGGCTTCACCAAGCTGCATCCGGACATCGCGGAACGGCAGCGCGGTACGATCGCGGCGCTGTCGCACCCCGCAATCATCAGTCATCTCAAGGCGATCGGCGTCGGCGCTATCGAGCTTATGCCGATCACCGCCTGGATCGACGAACGCCATCTCGGCCCGCTCGGCCTGACCAACAGCTGGGGCTATAATCCGGTCGGCTTCATGGCCCTCGATCCCCGCCTTGCGCCGGGCGGCATCGCCGAACTGCGCGACACGGTGGAGGCGCTGCACACCGCGGGCATCGCCGTGCTGCTCGACGTCGTGTTCAACCATAGCGGCGAAAGCGACGCGTTGGGGCCGACCCTGTCGCTGCGCGGGATCGACAACCATGCCTATTTCAGCGCGGTGCGCGACGAGCCGGGGACGCTGGCGAACGACAGCGGCTGCGGCAATACGCTCAACTGCGATCATCCCGCGACCCGACGGCTCGTTTTCGACGCGATGCGGCACTTCGTCGCCAATGCGGGGATCGACGGCTTCCGCTTCGATCTCGCACCGATCCTAGGGCGGGGCCGCGACGGCTATGAGCCCGATGCCGCCTTCTTCCGCGAACTGCGCCGCGACGCCGTCCTGTCGGACCGCATCCTCATTGCCGAGCCCTGGGATGTCGGCCCCGGCGGCTACCAGCTCGGCAACTTCGGTGCCCCATTCCTCGAATGGAATGATCGCTACCGCGACGATGTCCGCCGCTTCTGGCGCGGAGATCCGCACAGCGTCGGCGATCTCGCCACCCGACTGGCCGGGTCATCCGACATCTTCGGTCACCATGGCAGCACGCACAGCCGCACCGTCAACTTCATCGCCGCGCATGATGGCTTCACCCTCGCCGACGTCACCGCCTATGGCACCAAGCACAACGAGGCCAATGGCGAAGCCAATCGCGATGGCCACAACGACAATTTCAGCTGGAACAACGGCGTGGAGGGGCCAACCGACGATCCGGTAGTGCTCGCCGCCCGCCGCAGCGACGCCAAGGCGCTCCTGGCGACGCTGTTCGCCTCGCGCGGTACGATCATGCTCACGGCCGGGGATGAGTTCGGCCGCAGCCAGCGGGGCAACAACAACGCCTATGCCCAGGATAATGCGGTCAGCTGGGTCGACTGGCACAATCGCGACATGGAGCTGGAACGCTTTGCCGCGCGCTTGGCGCAGATCCGGGCCGCACACCCCGCCTTGTCCGATCCGGTGCTGCTCGGCGCCGCCGATGTCGACTGGCTGACCTTCGATGGCGAGTTGTTCGAAAGCGAGGACTGGCACGATCCCAAGACCGCGAGCATCGTCATGCTCATCCACTTGCCGGAGCAGGAAAAGCGGATCGCCGTTGCCTTCAACCGCACGGCCGAAGCGCGTGCGCTCCTGCTCGCAGTCAAGGCGGACCATCACTGGCGGAGGCTCGACGAGGACGGGCGATCTCTGATCGTGCCGCCCCGGTCTGTCGCCTATCTGATCGAGGAAGAGGGACAGGCATGAGCGATGGCGGCGACCGGGACTGGTGGCGCGGCGCGGTGATCTATCAGGTCTATCCGCGCTCCTTCCAGGACAGCGATGGCGATGGCGTCGGCGATCTCGCCGGTATTACCGCGCGGCTCGATCATATCGCATCGCTCGGCGTCGACGCGATCTGGGTGTCGCCCTTCTTCAAGTCGCCGATGGCCGACATGGGCTATGACGTCTCGGACTATCGCGATGTCGATCCGATGTTCGGCACGCTTGCCGATTTCGACGCCATGCTGGCGCGCGCGCACGAACTCGGCCTGAAGATCATCATCGACCAGGTGCTCAGCCACACCTCTGACCAGCACGCCTGGTTCAAGGAAAGCCGCTCCAGCCGCGATAATCCCAAGGCCGACTGGTATGTATGGGCCGACCCCAAACCCGACGGCACCGCGCCCAACAACTGGCTGTCGATCTTCGGCGGCCCTGCCTGGGAGTGGGACGGAACGCGGATGCAATATTATATGCACAGCTTCCTGGCATCGCAGCCCGATGTGAATTTCCACTCGCCCGAGATCCGCGACGAGCTGATCGAGGCGATGCGCTTCTGGCTCGATCGCGGTGTCGACGGCTTTCGGCTCGATGCCTGCAACCATTATTTCCACGATGCGAAGCTGCGCGACAACCCGCCGGTGAAGCGAAGCGGCGCCCATGATGTCCCCGACAGCAATCCCTATGGTTTCCAGGAGCACAGATACGATAAGACCCAGCCCGAGAATCTGCCCTTCCTGCGGCGCATCCGGGCGCTGCTCGACGAATATCCCGGCACGCTGGCGGTGGGCGAAGTCGGCGATGGCGATCGATCGCCGTCGACCGTCGGCCTCTACACCTCGGGCGGCGACGCGCTGCATTTCTGCTACACCTTCGACCTGTTCGGCCCCGAATTCTCCGGCGACCATTTCCGGCAGACCATCGCGAAGTTCGAAGCCGCGGCCAAGGACGGATGGGTGTGCTGGGCGCTGTCGAACCATGATGTGGTCCGCCATGTCAGCCGTTTCGCACAGCCGGGCGACGATCTCGACCGCATCGCCCGGCTGTCGCTTGCGATCCTGATCGCCCTGCGCGGCACGATCTGTCTCTATCAGGGCGAGGAGCTGGCTCTGCCGGAGGCGGAGATCGCTTATGAGGATCTGCGCGATCCCTATGGCATCCGCTTCTGGCCATCCTTCAAGGGCCGCGACGGTTGCCGCACGCCGATGCCCTGGTCCTCCGCCGATGAGCAGGCAGGCTTTTCGTCGGCCAAGCCGTGGCTGCCAATCCCCGCCGCGCATCGCCCTCGCGCGGTGGACGTACAGGAGCGCGACCGCAGGGCGGTGCTCGGCTTCTACCGCCAGGCGCTCGCCTATCGCCGGAGCAGCATCGCCCTCCAGCGCGGCGACATTGTTTTCCTCGAAGCGCCGGACGAGATCCTGGCCTTCACCAGAAGCTTCGACGGCCACACCACATTATGTCTATACAATATGTCGCGCGAACCGCAGGACTGGCTGCTGCCCTCCGCTTTCTCTGCCGCCATCGCCGAACCGCTCTCCGCGCCAGGCATCACGGTCAACCCGAAGAAGGCGCGGCTGCCGGCCCTATCATGGGCGTATCTGCGGTCGTCCTGAGTTCGCCACGGCGGCCGAAACAAATCTCTTGATATAACATATCATCACCTCTACCGACCGGCGCGACAGGCCAGGGATGATATAGCATGACACGGTCGCCAGTTCAGATCCTCTCCTTCGCCCTCATCGGCATCGCCGCCGCCACCGCTGCCCGCGCCGAAGAAGATACGGATTTCCACAAGCCCGATCCAGCCAACATCATCGTAACCGCCGCTGTGAAGCGCGATCGGATGGACGTGCTCGCCGGCACCTCGGTATTGACCGGCGCGCAGCTGACCAACGCATTGCGGCCCACCATCGGCGAGACGCTGGAGCGGACACCCGGCGTCTCGGCCACCTCCTTCGGCCCCAACGCGTCGCGGCCGATCCTGCGTGGCCTGCAGGGCGAGCGGGTCCGGGTGCTGACCGACGGCATCGGCTCGGTCGACGTTTCGAACACCAGCGTCGATCATGCCGTCGTCATCAACCCGCTCCTCGCCGAGCGCATCGAGGTGCTGCGGGGCCCGGAAGCACTGCTCTACGGCTCGGCCGCGATCGGCGGCGTGGTGAATGTCATCGACAAGCGGATCCCGCGCGCGATTCCCGACGAGACGATCCATGTCGATGCCATTGCCAGCTATGGCAGCGCCGCCAACGAACGATCGGGCGGCGTCGCGATCGATACGCCGATCGGCCATGGCTTCGTCGCCCATCTCGATGGCAGCTATCTGAAGACCGGCGACATGCGCATCGGCGGGCATGCCCTGGCCGCACGGGCGCGTGCCGAGGCGCTGGCCAGCGCGCAGCTGCCGGCCGATCCGGATGCCGCGGAGCCGATCGACTTCGCCGCCAACGCCGCCGTCAGGGGCAAGCTTCCGAACAGCAGCGCCAAGACCTGGGTGGCGGGTGGCGGCCTGGCCTATGTCGACGGCGACAGTCATTATGGCTTGTCCTACAGCCATTATGACAGCGTCTATGGCGTGCCGATCCGCTATGCGACCTTGCCCGGCCAAGGCCAGGAAGCGCCGCGAATCGACCTCGTCCAGAACCGCCTCGACGCGCGCGCCGAGGTCGCCACGGGCGGATCGGTGATCGAGACGATCCGCGCCCGGGTGGCTTACGCTCAATATCGCCACTTCGAACTCGAGGAGGACGGTTCGGTCGGCACCGCCTTCTACAATCATGGCTTCGAGGGGCGCATCGAACTGATCCAGGCCGGCCGTGGCGTCTGGCACGGCGCTTCGGGAGCGCAATTCTTCACCCGCGATTTCAACGTCGTCGGCGACGAAGCCTTTTTGCCGCGGAACCAGACCCAGCAGATCGGCCTCTTCACGCTGCAGCAGCTCGATTATGGCAAGCTCAAGATCGAGGCTGGCGCGCGCTATGAGAAAAGCTGGCTGTCGGCCAACCCGTTCGAGGATCAATCGCAATTCTTCAGCGGCCGCCGCAGCTTCGAGACGGTGTCCGGCTCGATCGGCGCGTCCTATGGCCTCGCTCCCAACTGGCGCGTCGGCGGCAACCTGCTGCGCACGGCGCGGGCGCCATCGGCCGAAGAGATGTTCGCCAACGGCCCGCATGCCGGCACCGAGGCGTTCGAGATCGGCGACCCCGAGTTCAGGACCGAGCGCAGCTGGGGCGTCGAGGCGGTGCTTCATGGCAAGGGCCCAGCCTTCACCTTAGACGCCTCGCTCTATTACAACTGGTTCGACAATTTCATCTATGACAGCCGCGACGGCACGGTGCGGGACGGGCTGCCCGTGTTCCGCAACTTCCAGGCCAAGGCGCGCTATTATGGCGCCGAGGTCGAAGGCACGCTGAAGCTGGCGGCCATCGGCGATGTCGCGATCAAGGCGGACGCGCTGGGCGATTATGTGCACGCCCAGATCCAAGGCAGCGGCCCGGCGCCGCGCATTCCGCCACTCCGCCTGCTCGGCGGGCTCAGCGCCGACAGCGAACGCGTCGATGGCCGCGTCGAGGTGGAATGGACCGACAGGGCGCGCCGGCTGGCGCCGGCCGAGACGCCGACCGACGGCTTCACCATGGTCAACGCATCGCTGACCTTCCGGCCGCTGGCGGACAATCGGGGCACCAGCGTGATAGTGTCGGCCAACAATATCTTCGACGTGAACGCGCGCCGTCATGCGAGCTATCTCAAGGACTTCGCGCCGCTGTCGGGACGGGATTTCCGGATCACCACACGAATCTCCCTTTAGCGGCCCGGGTCCAGCTTTCGCTGGAAAGGCGGACCATCCTGGTCTAACAGCCGCCCCATGACAGGGGCCCGCGACATGCTGCACCGCCATGCCGTGATCGCGATGGCGATCATGGTGCTGGCGCTTGCCGTCCGCGCACTTATCCCTACGGGCTATATGACCAGCGTCTCGCCTGCCGGCCTGACCGTGGAGCTCTGCAGCGGCGTGTCGGGCAAGACCGTCACCATCGCCCTGCCTGGCCAGCCTGGCCATCAGGACCATGGCAAGGATCAGGCGGACAAGCCTTGCGCCTTCGCTTCGCTGAACCAGGCGGCGACATCGGCCACCGATCCGATCCTGCTGGGCTCAGCCATAGCGTTCGTCATTGCCTTGGGCCTAAGGCTCGAACAATCGCCGCCGCAAGCGCGCAGCGCACATCTTCGGCCACCGCTGAGGGGGCCTCCAGTCGTAGCGTAACTCGTCGCCGCCCCTGGCGGCTGTTGCCACACGATTCCGAGGTTTCCATGTCGACTTTCGACTCCCACCGCCTGTGGGCGGTTCTCGCCGCCGTTCCGCTCGCCGCGGCCCCCGTCCATGCCGAAGATCCTTCGGACAGCATCCTGGTGGTCGGCCAACAGGACCATCCGATCAGCATCGAGCCGCGCGGCCTCTCGGTGAGCCTCGGCGACGAACAGTTCAAGCGAATCAACGCGTTGAACGTCGAAGATCTGATAAAATATGCGCCCGACTTCTTCGTGCGCACCCGCTTCATCGGCGACAACAACGCCGTGCCCGGCTTCCGCGGCACCCACAGCACCCAGAGTGCGCGGGCGCTGGTGATGGTCGACGGCTTCGTCATCTCCAACTTTCTCGGCAACAGCTTCGCCTTCCCGCCAGCCTGGGGCGTGGTCAGCCCATCCGAGGTCCGGCAGTTCGACGTGGTCTATGGCCCCTATTCGGCGCGTTATCCCGGTAACTCGATGGGCGGCATCATCAACATCACCACCCGTGCCCCCGAACGCACCGAAGCATTCGGCACCGTCCAGGGTTTCATCCAGCCCTATCGCCAATATGGCACGCAGGAGAGCCTGTGGGGCGGTTCGGTCGAGGCCGGCTTCGGCTTCACGCAGAAGGACGGCCCCTTCTCGGTGCGCGTCTCCGGCCGCCGGCTGGAAAATAATGTGCAGCCCCAGCAATTCTATCAGCTGGTCGCGGCTGCGCCCGGCGCTCCCGCGACGCCGATCGCCGGCGGCGTGGTCGATCCGGACCTCATCATCAAGACCCCCGTGGCGGGCGACTACGCGACAGGGCATACGCGGCAGGATCAGGCGCGCGCGCAGCTGCGCTTCGACAGCGGCGACGTGCATGTCGAGGCGCTGTTCACCTATTGGTGGAATGTCGAGCGCCAGCTCGATCCCAAAACCTATTTGCGCACGGCTGCCGGCGCGCCCTTCTACGGATCGGCGGCCAATGGCGGCAGGGTGCTGCTCAACGGCACCACCTACACGCTTAATCCCTTCCTCAATTTCAATCAGGGGATCGCAGCCAAGAACGAATGGCTGGGCGGGCTCAAGGTCGCCGCGCCGCTGCTGGGCTTCGATGTCAGCGCGAATCTGTCGACCCTGCAGTTCGACAAGCAGACGATGCGCCGCTCCAACGGTTATGCGGCCGGGCTTGCCGATGGGCCCGGCATCCTCATCGAGCAGGGACCGACGGACTGGTACACGCTCGATCTGGCGGCATCGCGGACGATCGGCGGCCATGCCATAGCCTTCGGGGTCAACACCAACCGCTATCGCACCGACCAGGCGAACTATGCGACCGCGCGCTGGCGTGAGGCGACCGGACGCACCTTCTTCTATCGGACGCTCGGCAAAAGCCGGCTGATCGGCCTGTTCGCGGAAGACGAGATCAGCCTTGGCGAGGGATTGACCGTCACGCCCGGTATCCGCGCCGACTTCTGGCGGGCCTATGACGGCGGCCTGATCAGTCGCAGCAGCGCAACGCGCTACGCGCCGCGCCGCGATCATAGCGTCGATCCGAAGCTGTCGGGACGCTGGGCTTTCGCGCCCGGCTGGGCGACCGAACTCAGCCTCGCCACTGCCACCCGCTTCCCAACCGTCGGCGAGCTTTTTCAGGGGACGCCCAACGGCGATGGATCTTTCAATACCAACAGCTTCGATCCGAATCTTAAACCGGAACGGAGCCGTGACGCCAATTTGTTGCTGCGTCATGCGCTCGGGCCGGTCACGATCACGGGCAGCATCTTCTACCAACGGGTGAAGAATGGGATCTTCAACTATCTGGGCTTCAACGCGAACGGCGTCTCGAGCCTGACGTTCAAGAATATCGACGTCACCCGCCAATATGGCGCCGAGCTTATCGTCGAGACCCATGACTGGCCGTTCAATGGCCTCGACATCGACGCCAACGCCGCCTGGATCGATGCGGTCACGGTCAAGAATCGTGCCGATCCTGCGTCGGAAGGCGTACAGTTCCCGCGCATCCCGCGCTGGCGATTGAGCGGCGATCTCAGCTACCGGCTCGATCATGCAACCGATCTGTCGCTCGGCGCGCGCTATGCGTCGCGACCCAATAGCGATATCGACGGGCTCCAGCGCGGCGATACCTATGGCTACACGTCGGAGCTGTTTCAGGTCGATGCGAAGATCAACCACCGCATTGCCGACGGGCTGCGCATCTCGGCGGGGGTCAACAACCTTACCAACGACAAGGCCTGGGTCTTCCACCCTTATCCGCAACGAACCTTCGTGATCGAGGCCGGCTGGGTCCTGTGAGCGTGGAACAGGCCGGGAGCCGCTGGTACAACGCCGTATGGCGTTGGCATTTCTACGCAGCCATCTTCTGTATCCCACTGATAATATGGCTGTCCGTTACCGGATCCATCTATCTTTGGAGGCCGCAGATCGAGGCGTTGATCGACCGTCCCTTTGCCGATGTCGCAACGGCCGGGCCAAGGATGAGCGCCGCCCGGATCGCTCGTGCGGCGGTCGACGCGGTGCCGGGATCGGTGCTCCATCGATATCAGCTTCCCGAGACGCCGCGCCAGGCAGTCCAGGTCATCGTCGGCAAGGCCGGCGGGGAAAGCCGGGTCTATGTCCACCCGCAGACGCTGGCGATCCTGAAGAATGTCCGGGAACAGGACCGGCTGATGCGCTGGGTGTTCCGGCTGCACGGCGAGCTGATGA
Source organism: Rhizorhabdus sp. P4_G5 (assembly GCF_056401065.1). Classification (NCBI taxonomy): domain Bacteria; kingdom Pseudomonadati; phylum Pseudomonadota; class Alphaproteobacteria; order Sphingomonadales; family Rhizorhabdaceae; genus Rhizorhabdus; species Rhizorhabdus sp. P4_G5. The sequence goes on from NZ_JBFUKB010000001.1 coordinate 292,234, forward strand.
TCGGCGATACCGGCAGCTGGGTCGTAGAGACGGCCGCCTGCTGGGCGATCATGATGATCCTGACTGGCGTTTATCTCTGGTGGCCACGCGGTGCGAAGGGGCTGGCCGGCGTGCTGTGGCCGCGTCTCCGGCTCGGTGGGCGTGCGTTCTGGCGCGACCTGCACGCGGTGACCGCGATCTGGATCTCGGGGCTGGCACTGCTGCTGATCCTCACCGGCCTGCCATGGGCCAATGCCTGGGGCGGCTATCTCAAGGAAGTCCGGGCGATCACCGGCGCGACCGATGGGCCGCAGGATTGGTCGACATCTTCACGCGGCGGGGCTGGTTCGGGCACCGCCCAGATGATGGGCGACCATGCCGAGCATATGGGAATGACGATGGCCCATCCGCGCATCGACTATGCGCCGCTGGATCGGATCATCGCCAATGTCGCACCGCTTCGCCTGGCCGGGCCGGTGCTGATCGCGCCGCCCGCTGGCAGCGATGGCCTGTGGACCGCCAAGTCGGACAGCGCCAACCGGCCGCTTCGCGTGAATCTCACCGTCGATGGGGTCAGCGGCACCATCGTGGGCCGGAAAGACTTCTCCGAGCGGCACTGGATCGACCAGCTTGTCGGCTATGGCACCGCTGCGCACGAAGGCCAGCTGTTCGGGCTGGGGAACCAGTTGCTCGGCCTGCTGGCGGCGATCGGCCTGTTGGTGACGGCCGTCACCGGCGCGGTGATGTGGTGGCGCCGGCGACCGCAGGGGCTGCTCGGCGCGCCGATTCCGCTCGGCCGGCCGCGTTTCGGGCCTTTGCTGATCGGCGCAATCCTGCTGCTCGCGTTGTTCTTCCCGATGTTCGGCGCGACCCTGGCGGGCGTGCTGTCGCTGGAACGGCTGGTTTTCCGCCGGAGCCGCGCCGTCGCCCGCTGGCTCGGCCTTGCCGCCGTGCGGACGCCCGCGTCATAAGGCTGCAACGCTGGAGGCGCAGGCCATGACGATGATTTCCCGCCGCAACGTCCTGGCCGGTGCCGCGACGGCCCTTCTCGCTGCGCCCGCCATCCTGCGCGCGCAGCAGCTGTTCACCGCCTTTCCCTTCCGGCTGGGCGTCGCCTCGGGCGATCCAGGCCCCGACGGGTTCGTGCTGTGGACCCGACTCTGTCCCGATCCGCTCGACGATCATGGTGGCATGCCCACCGCCCCGGTCGATGTCGACTGGATGGTCTTCGATGATCCCGGCATGAAGCGGGTCGTCCAGAAGGGGGTCGCCACGGCCTGGCCCGAGCTCGGCCATTCGGTGCATGTCGAGATATCCGGGCTCGATCCAGACCGGCCCTATTGGTACCGCTTCATGGTCGGCCGGGAGAAGACCCAGCTCGGGCGAACGCGGACGACTCCGCTCCCCGGCAAGCAGCTCGACAGCCTCCGCTTCGGCGTGGCCGGCTGCCAGCATTATGAGGACGGGCTGTACACCGCCTACGCCCATCTCGCGCGGGAGGATGTCGCCTTCATCTGGCACTATGGCGACTATATCTACGAGGATCGCGCGCGGCAGGTGAATTACGAGCGCGACGGATCGCCGCGCATCCATGTCCGCGATCATGTCGGCAGCGAATGCTACACCATCGGCGACTATCGGCGGCGCTACGCCCAGTACAAGATGGACCCGGACCTGCAGAGTGCCCATCTCGCGGCCCCCTGGTTCGTGACCTTCGACGATCACGAGGTCGTCGACAACTGGACCGGCGGCGTCAGCCCCTTCCAGAAGGATCCCGCGCTGTTCGCGCTGCGCCGGGCGGCGGCGATGCAGGCCTACTACGAACATATGCCGTTGCGCAGGGCCTCGATGCCGGCCGGCGGCACGATGCAGCTCTATCGCCGGGCGCTCTATGGCGACCTGCTCGACGTGCATTTCCTCGATACTCGCCAATATCGCAGCCCCCTGCCCTGCACGGGCAGTTTCGAACCGGTCTGCCCGGATGTGGCCAGGCCGGACAGGACGGTGCTCGGGACCGGGCAGGAAGCCTGGCTGGCGAAGGCGCTGCGCGAAAAGGACAACCGCTGGAATCTGATCGCCCAGCAGGTCATGATGATGCCGCTCGATCGCCGCATCGACGACGGCCGCGCCGAACTGCGCAATATGGACAGCTGGGCCGGCTATGATGCAGCGCGCGAACGCATGCTCGCCGGGCTGAAAGGCCTAGGCAATGTCGTCGTGATGACCGGCGACGAGCATCAGAATCTCGCCGGAGAGCTGCGCCGCGATGCCGGCCGGGGGGAGGCGGTGGCGGTCGAACTGGTGTCGACCTCGATGTCCTCCGGCGGCAATGGCAGCGACAGGCGCCCCGGCACCGATCGGCTGATTGCGCGCAACCCGTTCCTGTCCTTCACCAACGACCAGCGCGGCTACATGATCTGCGATCTCAGCCGCGATATGTGGCGGGGCCATTTCCGCGTAGTGGATCAGGTGACCGCACCCGGCGGCACCGTCTCGACCCGCGCGACCGCCACGATCGAGCGCGGGCGCCCCCGGCTCAGCCTTTCCTGAGCGCGCGCGCCTTCACCCCTTCGAGAACCGCGCGCTTCCAGCCATCGTCGGCCGCGCCCCAGGCGGCGATCTCTTCGATGGTGCGGAGGCATCCGCGGCAATAGCCGCTACGCGCTTCTATCTGGCAGACTTGCGTGCAGGGCGACGCCACGGCCATGATCCGACTATGCCGCGAGGCCGGTCAGCAGGGCCGGCGTAAGGATCTGGGGAAGCATCTCCACACGCCCGTCGCGATGATAGAACAGGTACAGCGGCACGCCTGAGCGGCCCTGCGCCTCGAGGAATCGGCCGATCGCCGGATCGCCATTGGTCCAGTCACCGACCATGACCGTGATGCCCTTCGCCGCAAAGTCATCGCGCACCGCCTGGCGTTCGATCGCTGCCTTCTCGTTGACTTTGCATGTCAGGCACCAGTCGGCGGTGAAATAGAGGAATACCGGCTTGTTCTGGCCGGTCAGCGCAGACAGCCGCGCCTCGCTGAAGGGTTCACCGCCACCCTCCCCGGCCTGGGTGGCCGGTGCTGCGGCGGTTCCTATCGGCGTCAGCAGCGTCAGTGCCGCCGCTGCGGCCATCACCGGCAGGACCGGCACCCAGCTGAAGCGAAGCCCGCGCGCTTGCCGTGCCCCCACCCACCAGAGCGCAAGCCCGAGCAGCATCGCCGCGCCGAGGCCGAATATCATATGATCGACCCCCACCTGCCGCCCCAATATCCATGCCAGGCCGAGCGCCGTCGCGAACATCGGCACGGACAATATCCGCCGCAGCCGGTTCATCCACGCGCCAGGCCGGGGCAACAGGCGCCGCAGGGCAGGCACGAAACCGATCAACAGGAACGGTATCGCGAGGCCAAGGCCAAGGCCGCCGAAAACCGCGACGGCCGCGAAGGGCGGCAGCAGCAGCGCCGTCGCGACCGCGCCGGCCATGAACGGGCCGCTGCACGGTGTCGCGATCAGCGCCGCGAGCACCCCGGTCCAGAACGCCGGCACCGCGCCGCTTCCTTGGGTCATCGTGTCGCCGATGCCGATCGCGCCAAGCTCGAACAGCCCGGCAAGGTTGAGGCTGATCGCCGTCACCAGCAACAGCAGCAGCATGACGAGGCGCGGGTCCTGAAGCTGGAATCCCCAACCCGCACCGGGCATCGCCGTTCGCACTGCGAGCAGCAGAAGCCCCAGTGCGATACAGCTCAGCACCACGCCGCCGGTATAGGCCAGCGCCTCGGCCCGCGCGTGGCGATTGGTCTCGCCACTGCGAGCGAGGCTCAAAGCCTTGAGGCTGAGGATCGGAAACACGCACGGCATCGCATTGAGCAGCAGGCCGCCGAGCAGCGCCCCGCCCAGCGCGAGCAGAAACAGGCGGCCGGTGCCTTCGGGAACGGCATCGCCCTGCGAGACGACAGGCGTTCCCGCGGCCGGGACATTGCCGGGCCGGGCCGTCAGCGACAGGCCGCGATCCTGGCCTATGGCGATCACCCCCTCGAGCGGGCCAGCGGGCGCGGCGGCCTGGCTGGCTTTCACCTCGATGATCAGCCGGTCGCCGCGCCGGCTGATCGCCTGCGGGGCGGCATAGTCGATGATGTCCGGCGTAGCCGGGTAGAAATAGGGGCTTGAGACCGGCCGCGCCTTCGGGAAAGGCACGGCGATCCTGATCCGGCCGTTCTTCTTCTCGAAGCTTGCGGCCTGGCCGAGCGGCATCGGCAGCTTCGCGCGCCATCGATCGAAGCTCGCCCGGCCGGCAGCGGTAACGGCGCCGTCGCCGACGACCATGTCGATTGCGACCGGCCCCTGCTCGGGCACGCAGATCGACGGCGAACAGGCCAGCCAGCGCGCCTTGCCGGCAATGTGCAGCTTCGTGCCCGGCGTTGCGCCCTTGGGCACGGTCAGGCTCATCAGCAGCGCATAAGGCCGCTCATAGACATAGTTCATCAGCCCCTGGACGATCAGCCGCTCGGGCACTGGATAGCGCAACGGGCCTACCGCCACGCCCTGCGGCAGCGTCCAGGCGACATCGGTGGGCGCTCCGGCGTCGCCGGGGTTGAGCCAATAGCCGTGCCAGTCGGGCTGGGGCGTCATGCTGAGGGCGATGGTGACGCGGCTGCCGGGGGCAGGCCGCGATGTCTCCGCCACCAGGGCAGCGCGAATATGTGCGGCCTGCGCGCCCACGGCGCTGGCCAGCAGCACCACGGCAACGCAGAGGCGCGCCAGGATCTTGATCGCGTTCATGGCCGGCTTATGGCCCCGTCCGGGGCCGGTGGGAAGCCATGGATCAGAGGGTCCGCTCCTCCTCATAGGCATAACCGTCGTCGGCCGGCACGAAACCCTTGGACTGGAGGAACTGGCCGACCTGCGGCGAAGCGGGCCGGATGAACGCACGAATTTTGTAGCGGTTGGCGGCAAGGATGGTGATCAGCTCCTGCTCACGCCCGCTCGGACTCGCCAGGTCGAAGGCCAGCTTGCCATCGCGGCAAAGCGCCGGGCCGCTCATCTCGCCGGGAAGGCCGACTGCGGGCAGCGCACCCGACAGATAGGCGCGCACCTCGCCGCTGCCATCGGCGCAATCGCCGCCGGGAAAATGCGCCTTCAGCCCATCGACGATCAGCGTGACCCCACCGATCGGCGGCGGGCCCGCCATCACGGGCATGCCGATGTCGAAATCGTCGATGCCCGCCCCGCCGAGGCCATAGCTGAACACCCCCTTGAGCCGGGACACTTCGTCGGTGCCGGCGATGTCGAGCCGCAGCCGGCCCTTGGTGATGTCAGCAAGCGACAGCTTGCTGGTCACGTCGCCGAGGGCGATCTTGCCAAGATGGGCGTCGAACAGCTGGCCCGACCAGATATTGCCCTCGATCTGCGCCGCTTCCAGCCCAAAACGGCGAAGCTGGAGCAGGTCGACCGCGATCTTGAGCGGGACGAAGGCAATTGCCGCAAAGCCCGCGGCGATTACCAGCAGAAACCAGATTATCGTTTTCATCCCACTCTCCCCCTTCAGCGCGCGCGTTGGAAGCGCATCGCGATCGACAATGTCGCATCCGCATTCGGCCGTGCGGTTAGCCGCGTCACGATCATGCCGCGGCGCTGCTTCATCGCCGCAACCCAGGCGAAGAAGGGCTGGGACCGCACCGCGTCGATCGTAAGCAGCGCGCCCTCGCCATCGCGCGCGACACTGGCAACCGTGAAGCCCGCCCGCTCGGCATCGGCCAGGATCAGCGCGTCGACCGGCCGCGTGTCGCGGATCGGACGATCCGCCGCCCGGATCCTGCCTGCCATCAGCAGCACGTCGGCCAGGTTGCGCGCTTCCACGTCACGGGCACGCTGTCCCGCCTCCAGCGCGCGATCCATCGGTCGGACGACGCCGTACCAGAGCAGCGTCGGCACGGCGATCACCGCCAGTACCGCCAGCAGCCGGCGTTCGCGAGAACTTCGCTGCCGCCACCATGCCTGCAGCCGCTCGATCATGGCTGCCACACCCGGATGCTGCTGGTCCCCTGCCCGTTGCCGCTGGTCTCGACGGCCAACCCGCTGGAGCCGATCCGCCGCACCAGCTCGGCCAGGTCGGCGCCGCTGGTCGAGCGGACGCTGGCGAGCAGCGTCCCGTCTTCTCCGAAGGTCAGGTCGGCAAGCTCGACATTGGGCGTCTGCCGCACCGCGCCGAACAGCACGGCCGATCCCGCGACGAAGCCCATGCCGGGCCCCTGCAGTTCCTCGAGCCTGTGCTGGAGCGCTGCGCGGGGATCATCCGGCTTGTCTCGCGATCCCAAGGCCGATTGCGCGACCTCCGCCGCCTCGCCATGCATCCGATAGGCATCCCAGGCGAGCCGGCCGAGGCGCGCAACCGGGATCAGCATGAACAGGATCGCTGCGGCCACGGTGTAGCGCAGCATACGCCGCCGCCACTGGCCATCGACGCGCCACGCCTGCCGCCGCCGCCAGGCGCCCTGGCGCAGGTCGAGCGGTAGCGCCAGCAGGGCAGCCGGCAGTTCCGCCTCGAAGCGGGCATCATCGATCGCTTCGATCGTCGCATCGCCGAGCAGCACCTCCGCCAGCTCGGGCTCGGCCGCAAAGGCCTGGAACGCGCCATGCACCAGCGTGCGGCGCGGGCGGGCCCAGGCCCGCGCGGGTCCCTCGCCATGCGCGATCAGCAAGGGAAGCGGCACGATATGATCGGGATCGATGCCGAGGCTCGCTGCCCAGTCGAGCCACGCAGCGATTCGCTCATGCGCAATAGCGGCGACGAGGCGATGGCCGCCATGAACGCGCCCGAGCACGACATGGAGCGCATCGATAGGCCCGAGGCTGTCGTCGGCAATCGCCAGGCGGGCGGCAGCGAGCGCCTGTGCTTCGGTGAGCATCGGCAGGGCGAGCCAGCGCATCGTCACCTCGCTGCCGGCCAGCAGCAGGAACAGGCGCTCGCCCGCCTCGCGTGGCGGCAGGACGTCGATCTGCGATCCGCGCGCGACGACGCGGCCGTCGACGAGCCGGAACCAGCCCTCGATCGCGCCAACCTGATCCTCGGCAAAGAGCAGCAGCGCGCGCATCTGCTATCGATTCCCCCAGGCCCTGCTGACCACCCGCGACGGCGCGATGCCGCCGTCGATCAGAGCCGCTTCCTTCACCTGCGCACCGTCCAGCGTCACGTCAAGCTCCAGCGAGAACCAGCGTGACCGGACGGCGATTTCCTCGCCAGGGCCGGTTGCGTGTCCGGCAGCGGCAATGGCCGGCAACCGGCGGAAATCCGCTGCATCGGCCCAGCCACCGGCGGGCCGGCCGCGCAGCAGCGCCGCCGCCTGCAGGACAGAGAGCCGGCCGCCATAGAGCATCGCCAGCAGCGGCGCGCGCTCGGGCGGCAGGATGTTGACGTTGATCGGTGCGACCTCGTTGAGCGGCAAGGCGCAGACCCAGGGCCGCAGCGCCGCATAGACGGCCGGTGTCACTCCGGCCACGGCGCGCAGCTCGCTGACATCGGCCATCAGCGTATTCGCCGTGCGATAGGGCACCGGCGCGCGCGCATAGACTGAATCCTCGGCGCCCTGCGGCTGCGGCGTCCCGTCGCTGTCGATCCAGTCGGTGATTGCTGCGACGATCGGCCGGGCGCGGGTCGGCTGGACGCCCGCTAGCAGCAGCAAGGTGGAAAGCCGCTCCATCGTCTGCGGGCGTGCGGAGAAACCGCTCAGCTGGTTGCCCGTCACCAGGCTGTTGACGTTGAAGCAGGCGCCGCCGTCGCGGAGCCGGGCCCGGATCACGCCGCCCTCGATCGGAATGGCGCGCGTCTCGCCCGCCCATCCCGCCGGCAAGGATGCCTCGCCCTTTACGCGGTCGCTGAGCCGGTCGACGATCAGCGTGGCGAGTCCCTCGGCGCCAAGCGCATAGCCCCGCGCCTGGTCCACCGCCCGCGCGTTGCCGGCAAGCCGCGTCGCCAGAGCGAGCCGGTCCATCGCCAACGCCGCCAGCGTCGCGATCAGCGCCACCAGCAGCAGCACCGCGAGCAGCGCCGCGCCGCGTTCGCCCGGCTTCACCGGCTGATCCCGACAAGGAACAGCTGGCGAATGTCGCCGATGCCGTCGACCGTCATGGTGAGTTCGATCGCATCCGGGACATCGGCCGGCAGGCGCGGTTGCCAGCTTTCGGTCCAGGCACCCGCCATCCGGTAGCGCAGGCCAAGCCGCGACACGCCCGTCACCAGCGCGCTGCGCACGGCCCGGTCTGGTGCGACGCCGTCGACCATCGGCCAACTGGTGCGGATGAGGGCCCGCCCGACGAGGCTGTAGGACACCTTCTGCAGCGCCGAGCGCGGCGCATCGCTGTCGTTGATCCAGCCTCCCCGCACGAAACCGAGTGCGCTCTCCCCGCCTATCACCGCCGGCTGCCGGTCGCCGCGTTCGTCGCGGTTCGTCCGCGGCAGGATCTGCGCCATATCCGCGGTCAGCAGCACCGAGGCGCGACGCACGGCGGCCACCCGATCGAGCGAGCGCCCGCTACTCTCCTGCGCGCGCAGCGAGAAACCGAGCAGATAGCCGCCGGCGACCGCGAGCAGCGCGAAGATGGCGAGGGCGACGAGCAGTTCGACGAGGGTGAAGCCATTTGATCTGCATTCCGTCGTCCCCGCGAAAGCTGGGACCTGATTGTTCTTCTTCGACGTGGGGCGGAGGCAGGGAGATCCCAGCTTGCGCTGGAATGACGATAGCGAGTGCCGCGCGCGCATCACGTCACCCGCCGATAGACGGTGATCGCCGCCGCCTCGCCGCCGAACGGGCTCGCGACGTGGATCGACACCGCGACGAGCCCGGCATCCGGCATCGGCCGCGTGACGCGCACCCAGGGCCAGGGCCGCCCAGCCTGCATCTCGCTGCCGCTGACCTTGCCGATCGACGGCGCGATGGGGTCGGTCAGCACCTCGACGGCGCGGTTGCGCGCGACGATCTCGGCGGCGGTGCGGACCTCGAGCATGCGCGCGTTGGTCATGGTCGCACCTTCGAGCCGCAGCAGGGTCAGCGCGGCGAGGCTGAAGACGGCGAGCGCCACCATCACTTCGATCAGCGTGAACCCGCGCTGCTGGCTATCGTCAGCTGCCAAGCCGAACATCCCCCCCCGCATCGACCGTCACCGTTCGCCGCAGCCCCTGATAATCGAGCGAAAGCACCACCGGATCGGCCAGGCCGGTGGTGTCGAAGCGAATGCGCTGCTCACCCGAGGGCACGGCAGTCACCGACATGCCTTCCGGCAGATCGACATGGCGGAACGGCTTGCCCGTCTCGGCGACCCAGGCGCCGCCGTCATATCGTTCGAAGCCATAGCCGCCGGCACCGATCCGGATCGCCATCGGCTTCGACGCCATCACCGCTTCATCGCGCAACGCCGCCGCCTGCGCGGCAAGCCGCTCGCTGCTGTCGCGAAGCGTCCGCTCGGGGCCCCGCAGGCTCAGCAGCACCGCGGTCGCACCGACGGCGATGATCGCCAGCACCACGAGCAGCTCGATCAGCGTGAAGCCGCGGTCATTTCCAGTTGCCGATATCGGCATCCTGTCCCTCGCCGCCCTCGCGGTTGTCCGCGCCCAGGCTATAGATATCGACCGGTCCATGCCGCCCCGGTGCCTGATAATGATAGGCATTGCCCCAGGGATCGTCGGGCAGCCGCTTGATATAGCCGCCCTGCGGATAGCGCTCCGGGTGCGCGAGCCCGGCCGGCGGCCGGACCAGCGCCTGAAGGCCCGCCTCGTTCGACGGATAGGCGAACATGTCGAGCCGATAACGCTCGGCCGCCTGCTCGAGCAGCGCGACATCGGTACGGGCCTTCTCGACCATCGCCTTGTCCTGCGCCGGCATGACGTTGAGCGCGACGACGGTGGCGAGCAGACCGAGGATCAGGATGACGACCATCAGTTCGATAAGCGTGAAGCCGCTCTCCCCGTCCCCCGTCATCCCGGCGAAAGCTGGATTCTCACTGCCTTCCTCGCCTGGCGAGCGAGAGAAAAGAGATTCCAGCTTCCGCTGGAATGACGAGAGAAGATGGAAGCGTATCACGAAATTCCCGCCAATGTATCGAGTTGCAGCACCGGCAGCAGGATCGCCAGGATGATCAGCGCGACAACCGCGCCCATCACCACGATCACCGCGGGTTCGAGCAGCGACAGCATCGTCGCCGTGAACATGTCGAACTCGCGTTCGAGATAGTCGGCGGCACGTTCGAGCATATCGTCGAGCCGGCCTGCCGCCTCACCGCTCGCCGCCATGTGGACCAGGATCGCCGGGAACAGCCCGGCGCGGCGCAGCGAGGCCGACAGGCTCGACCCGCCCCGGATATCCTCGACGATAGCGCGAGTGGCGTCGCGCAACGCGTGGTTGCGCAAAGTGGGGATCGTCATGGCAAGTCCCTCGACCACCGGCAGTCGACTTTCGACCATCTTCGCCAGCGTCCGCGCCATCCGCGCAGCGTGCAGGTCGCGGATCAGCCCGCCGATCAAGGGCAAGCGCAATAGCCAGCCATCGAAGCGGAGCCGCCGGACGGGATCGGCGATCAGCCGCGCGAACACCAGCGCCGCCGCCGCGAAGCCAGCCAGCATTGCCCACCACCAGGCACCGATGAAATGCGAGGTCGCGATGACGATGCGGGTGAGGAGCGGCAGCTGCTGCCCCACCGTTTCGAATTGCTCGACGATCCGGGGCACCACGAACAGCATCAGCGCCAGCACGACGCCAGCCGCGACTAGCGCCAACGCCGCAGGATAGGCCAGCGTGCTGACCAGCTTGTTGCGGACCTCGGCCTGCCGCTCCTGCAGATCGGCGACCCGCGACAATATGTCGGGCAGGGTGCCGCTCGCCTCACCGGCTGCCACCATCGCACGATAGAGCGGCGGGAAACTGGCCGTCTCGACGGCGAGCGCATCAGCGAGCCGATGGCCACTCAGCACCGACGCCTGGACCGACTCGATCACCCCGACCGCCCGCGGCTTCGTCATCTGGCGGGCGATGCTGCGCAGCGCCTCTTCGATCGGCAAGACCTGGATCAGCGTCGCGAACTGGCGGGTGAACAGGGTCAATTCACGCAGGGAAAGCTTCGGCCGCCGCTGGAACAGGCTGGCGGCGAGGCTGGGCCCCGGCCCCTCCCCTGCCTTGTCGACCGTCACCACATAATAGCGGCGCGCCTCGAGCCGTGCCTTCGCTTCATCCAGCGACGGCGCGTGGATGCGGCCGCGGCGTTCGCGCCCGCCGGAGTCGATCGCATGCCAGGCGAAATCAGCCATCGCCGCCATCGCTACGCAGGATTCGCAACGCCTCCTCGGGACTGGTGACGCCATCGCGAACGAGCCGCCGCGCCGCTTTCGCCAATCTGTCGCCATCGGCGAAGGCGAGCCGCGCGATCGCATCCTCGTCGCCATTGTCGTTGATCACCGCGCGGATGCGATCGTCGATCCGGATCAGCTCGAACAGCCCGATCCGCCCGCGATAGCCGCTCTGCCCACAGGCGTCGCAGCCGCCCGGCGAACGCACCTGCTCGTCCTTCTTGAGCTTCAGCCCGATCCGCACGCCGGGCGCCGGCAGATCGGCGATGCTGCACATCGGGCAAAGCCGGCGGACGAGCCGCTGGGCGATCACGACGCGCAGGGTCGATGCGATGAGGAAGGGCTCGATCTTCATGTCGCGCAGCCGCGTGATCGCCCCGACGGCATCGTTGGTGTGAACGGTCGACAGGACGAGATGGCCGGTGAGCGACGCCTGCGTCGCGATGTCGGCCGTCTCGCGATCGCGGATCTCGCCGACCATCACCACATCCGGATCCTGGCGCAGGATCGCGCGCAGCCCGGCCGCGAAGTCCAGGCCAACCTTCGGATTGACCTGGGTCTGGCCGACGCCGTCGATCGCATATTCGACGGGATCCTCGACCGTCAGGATATTACGGCTGCCGTCGTTGAGCAGGCGGAGCGCCGCGTAGAGCGTGGTGGTCTTGCCCGATCCGGTCGGCCCGGTGACGAGGATGACGCCGTTGGGTTCGGTCAGCGCGTGGTGGAACGCGTTCTCTATCCGCGCCGGCATCCCCAGCGCCTCGGGCGCGATCCCGGCCGCTTCCTTGTCGAGGATGCGCAGCACCACCCGTTCACCCGAGCGGCCGGGCAAGGTGGAGACGCGCACGTCGAGCAGGCGCCCGGCGATCGACAGGCCGATGCGCCCATCCTGCGGCAGGCGGCGTTCGGCGATGTCGAGCCGCGACATCACCTTGATGCGGCTCACCACCAGCGGCGCGACCGCGACCGGCAGGCGCAGCCGCTCGGCCAGCACCCCGTCGATCCGCATGCGGATGACGAGCCCGCTGTCATAGGGCTCGAAGTGAATGTCCGAGACGCCGCTGCGCACCGCGTCGGCGATCACGCCGTTGATCAACCGGATGATCGGCGCGTCGTCGGCGCTGTCGAGCAGGTCGGCGCTCGTCGGGATGTCGCTGGCAAGCGCGCTCAGCTCCTCGCCGGTCACCAGTGCGCCACCGAGGATTTCCGCCGCCTGCCCATCGATCGCATAATGTTCGGAGAGCGCCCGCTCGAACCGGTCGGGCGCGAGCGGCTCCACCACGAAGCCATGGCCGAGATAGCGGCGTAGCTCGATCAAGGCATTGCGGTCGGCGGCACTGCTCATCCCGATGATCGGGCGGCCTTCTCCATCGCTTGCCGCAAGCGGCACCAGCCCGGTGCGCCGTGCAAAGGCATAGGGAATGGCCGGCGCGGATGCGATGGTCGCCGCTTCGCTCATTGCCCGCGCGGCTTGGCGGAGGGCGGCACCGGCACGGGGCGAATCACCTGGCGTGATGTGGTCACCTTGGGGACGATGATCTCGGGCTGCCCGGCTGGAGCGGCCGAAGCCGGCGGAGCCACCGGCGCGGTCGTGCCCATATAGTCGGTCACCAGCTCGTCGATCCCCGGCTCCTCGCCCGGCTTGCCGTAGCGGATCTGCTCGCCGCGGATATAGCCGTAGCGCTGCGCCGCGAGCCGCTGGGCGTCGCCAGGGCTGCGCAGGATGGTCGGCCGGATGAACACCATGAGGTTGGTCTTCACATGGCTGCGCGAGCGCGACTTGAACAGCTCGCCGATGCCGGGGATCCGGCTCAGCAGCGGGATCGCCTCGATCGTCCGGCGCTCATTGTCGTCGAGCAGACCGCCGAGCGCGATGATGTCGCCATCGTCGACGGTCACCGTCGTCTCGATCTCGCGCTTGTTGAGGATCAGGTCGGCCGAGCCGCTGGTGACAGGCCCCGCGATCGAGGAGACCTCCTGGCGCAGGAACAGCTTGATCGCGCCGCCGGCATTGATCTGCGGCTTTACCTCGAGCTGGATGCCGACATTCTGGCGCTGGACGGTGCGGAACTGGTTCTCGAAATTGTTCGACAGCGCCTGGCCGGTGGTGATCGGGATTTCCTGCCCGACCAGCAGCTTGGCCTCCTGATTGTCGAGCGTCAGCACCGATGGCGTCGACAGGATGTTCGACTTGGTGTCGGTCTGCACCGCGTTGATGATCGCCCCGAAGATCGCGTTATGCCCGATCTTGTCGGCAAAGCCGGCGAAACCGCCGCCGGCATTGAGGATCGAGCTGACCGCTGCCTCGGCGAGCTGGTCGCTGATCGCGCTGTTCTCGGTCGTGGTCGTGGTGGTGCCGTTGACGACGGTCGTCTTGGTGGCAAGCTCGCGCGCGCCGACGGCGCCTGCGATCGTCAGGATGTTGGGCGCGGCATTCGAATAGTTGGTCGCCGCGATCGGCACGCCCGAGCCGGGCTTGCCGCCCAGCAGAAACTGGACGCCGAGCTTGCGGGCGGCATCGTTCGAAATCTCGACGATGATCGCCTCGACCAGCACCTGATCGCGGCGCGTATCGAGCTGCCGGATCACCCCGCCCAGCGTCCGCTGCACGTCGGCCGGCCCGGCTATGATGATCGCGTTGGCGCCTTCGTAGCGGGTGACGATAGCCTCGCCCTTGCCGTGTGGCGCCGGAGCGGGCGCCGCAGCCGTTGCGGCGCCATTGCCGGCGGTCGGCGCAGGGACCTCCCCGGCCTGGCCGATCAGTTGCTGCAGCACAGGCATCAGCTTGGCGGCGTCCGCATATTGCAGGAAGATCACCCGGATCTCGCTGGCACTGGCGGCGCGACTGTCGAGATCCTCGGCTAGCGCGGCCATCCGCGACACGCTCGGGCCGTCGCCGCGCAGCAGCAATGCGTTGCCGCTGTCGACCGCCACCACGGTGGCGCCGCTGGCGGCACCGCCCTGCCCCGCCGTCAGCGTGCTGAGCGCAGAAGCGATCTCGCGAGCACCGGCATTCTTCAACGGGATCATCCGGGTGGTCGTGCTGTCGCGGTCGATCTGCGCGATCAGGCTGCGCATGCGGCGCAGATTGTCGGCATAGTCCGCGATCACCAGCGAATTGGCGCTGCGATTGGCGGTGATCGACCCTTGCGGGCTGACCAGCGGCTTGAGCGTGTCGATCGCGGTCGTCGCATCGGTGGCGCGCAGCCGGACGACGTCGGTCACGAAATTATTGCCCGAACCATTGGCCGAGCCGATCCGTCCGGCAAGCGCCGCCGCGCCCTCGGCAGGCTGGATGCGGAAGCCACCGCCGCTCATCGGCACCGCGACCAGGCTGTTGACGCGCAGGGTCGACAGGAACAGTTCGAAATACTCGCTCCTGCTGAGCGCGCGGTCGGTCACGACCGACACCTTGCCGGTCACCCGGGGATCGATGATAAAATTCCGCCCGGTCACGCGCGCCGCATCCTGGATGAACGCGCGAATGTCGGCATCGCGCAGGTTCAGCACCTGCTGCGCCGCGATTGGGGCTGCGCACAGCGCCAGCGCGCCGAAGGCTATCCACGGCTTCACTTCGCTGCTCCGATCGTCAACGTCATCGGCTTGCCGCCACGCTCGATCTGGACGGATACCGGCTTGCCGCCGCCGGCGAGCTGCTCCAGCCCTGCGCCGTCGCCCACGGCCCGGTCATTGATCGTCATCAGCACATCGCCCGGCAGCAGGCCCGCCCCGGCGAACGCCGTGCCCACCGATCCGGGGCGCAGGATATAGCCATCGACCCGTCCGCCACGCATCCGCGGCTCGGCCGAGATGTCGGCGATCAGCGGCGGTGGTGCCGATGCCGCGCCGCCGGCCCGGATCGCCGCGAACGGGTCGGGCGCAGTCGCGGCAGCGGGAGCGGCGGCGATCGGGGCGGCGGTCGACTGGTCGAGATACAGCGTCTCGCTGGCGCCATCGCGGCGGATGGTGACGCTGTCGAACGCCACCCCCGCCAGCACCGCGCCCGGCACGATCTCGTCGCCGACCGCATAGCTGTTCTGGGTGCCGTCGGGCAGGCTGATGATCGCCGAGCCGCGGCCCGATGCCTGGTCGGCTCTTACGCCGTGGAGGGTGAGGTTGAGCGAGGTGACCACGCCCGGCTCGCCCGCGCCGCGGCTCAGCCGGAAGAAGGGGTCGAAGGCGACGAAAGCGGCTGGCGTCCTGTCGAAGCGTGCCGGCGCAGACGACCCCGCATCATCACGCGCGGTCGGTGCCGCGAGCGCCCAGGCGAGGCCAAGCGCGGCGGCCCCGACCAGCGCGATCATCGCATATTCGCATGCCTTCTGCAGCTGCGGCGCCGTGAATTCGCGGGGCCGTCCCCAAGCACGCCAGGTCAGCGTGCGCCAGTCCGATCCCACCGCCAACTCAGCTTCCCCCGCAAACTCGCCCCGGCAGCTATAATCGAGATTAGAGCGGCTTAGAAAGCATCTTGTGCGCCGGATCGAATAGAAAGGCCGCCGTCATCGCCCGCCCGAAAAGCCGTGCATCCGCCGCGCCCATTGCAGCCCGATCACCGCGCCCTTGGCGGGCTGGATCATCAGCGTCGCCAGGATCAGGGCGAGCCCCGGCCACAGCGTCATCTGCACCCACATCGGCATGTCGAATCGCAGATTGGCGGCGACGACGAACGGCACGAGGATATGGCCGAGGATCAGCACCACCAGATAGGCGGGCAGATCGTCGGCGCTGTGCAAGGTCCAGTCCTGGCCGCAGCCCGGGCATTGGCCCACCGGCTTCAGGAAGCGCGCGAACAGCGCAGCCTCGCCGCACGCCGGGCATGCGCCCCGAGCGCCGGATATCATTGCGGTCCGCACATCGCGTCGGGTATCAGGACTGTCGTGGGTCATGCCGACGCCTTAGCAGAACAGACTGCACGTTGACCAATGGCCTGTCCTTGTCGCAATCGGCGGGCGGATCAGGCGATGGCCATCGGCAGATGCCCAACGCCGCTCGATCCCACGGATGGAAAGCCCGGCTTTCCTCGACCTTTCTGTCCTCATGCTGACCATTCTGTCCTCATGCTGACCATGCCGTTCACCCCTACGCATTCTATAGTGGAGACAGAAAGGAGACAGATTGTGCCCGAGATACTTTGACGGAGATCAGCATTCGGGGTCTGAAAGGCTCCGACAAGAATCCCAAGTTCTTTGATACCAAGACACCCGGCTTCGACAACCGTGTCGGCTGAAGACCAAAACGTGGATCGTCATGTGCGGCCACAACCGCAAACTCGTCACCATCGCGAAATACCCGACCTGTCGCTGGTAGAAGCCAGGACGGAGCGAACTCAAGCTTGTCTCGAACGCTTCAGGAGACGGCACCAGAAGCATTTTCCGGCCCCTCATCCTCTGAGGCACCCGGAACGAGGAAACCTGCGTCCTGATCGCCTCAAGGAGAAACGAGCTGCGTTGGGTCGATATGAGACCTTTCTAGGCAATATCATTTCGAAATAGCAAACCTCTGATTTAACGCGCTTTCCTTGAAAGCACGATGCCCTTCCTTCGGGGAAGGGCATTTTTTCGATCCATAACGGATAAGAAACAGATTGATATTATGGCTCATCTGCCTCGACATCGATAGATCCATATTCTGATACTCGTCTACTGCGCGTGTTTGCACCTAATATTGCATCGGTTCGACTATCGATAAGATAGGATCCATCCCGTGCGGCGATGAATGTTTTGGCGACACAGGGTTCGTTGGGGGAAACAATGGGAGCTAGAGTTTGGCATATTGGCGCCACTTTGCTGTGCATAGCGCTAACGGGCTGCCTCGGAAACGGCGACGATGTGGCCAGCACATCGAGCAGCGTTAGAACGTCGATGGTTCCGGCTAGCGTTCCATATTACGTCGACTTGTGCGGTCCCGAGGCTGATAAAAGCTATCGCCTATTTGCGCCATCCAAACTGAAGGGCTGGCTGGATGCCGAGGACGTGACAGATGGTCACGACAAGGTCGCGCAAGCGCGGGGAAACTGCGCCCTTCGCAGAAAAATCGCGAATGGAAGTCCAATTACTGTACGTTTGCACCGGGTCGGTATTGGTGGTTTGGCCAAGTTCAATCCCGCGGGGCAGTGCAAGAAACATTGCAGGCGCGATATTGCGATTGTCCTCGACTTCAATGGCGCTAAAGCCTTGCAGAAGCCAATCGTCGCCTTTTACCAGACGGACGTCCCGCCCGAAGGCAACCTTCAATTCCTGAATCAGGTTATATTCTCACAGAATGAATGGTTCTACCTCTACCCGCCGAGTGTACGAGTAAGACTATACGATGTTCGGGATGATAAAGATGCAGCCTTGCGCGCCAATCTTGAAGCGATCAAGAAAGGCGCGAGCTTCATTAGCTCCTACATATCGGGAGCGGCGGCCGCTGGGCCAATCGTTGATACCGCCGTGCAAGTCGCGGATCAGCTCATTTCAGGTAAGCACAATCGCGCAATCTTGGATATGTCGTTCCAGCTCTTTCCAAACGAGCAGCAGAAGGTCGAACCGGACACTACCACATCGGAAAAATCGTCTAATGAAGTAAGTAGTGCCCAACTCAGTGATGCTGAAATCAAAGCACTTCAGCGCGAATTGGGATCAGGCCTCAAAATAGATGGTAAACCCGGCGCGAAGACGCAAGCCGCTCTCCGCGTTAAAATACCTGACCTCGGCGCTCTTCCGGTAGATACACCCGCATTCAATAAGGCGGTTCGCCAGCACCTTGTCGCCGTTGTCAGCAAACAAAATCCACAGGCGCAGGACGCTACCTTCGCAACACCGGTCTACGCTTCGCAATTTATCGTGTTCGACGAAGCCGCACGAACTCGTCCGTGCGTTCCACCGGTATCGAATAGTGACGATCCACAACCCCGCGAACGTCTTAGCAAGCTAGAATCCTCGCAGCGTCGGCGTAACTTGGCCGGGATGCCCCTGCCTGACTATCGGTTCGTGCCTGACGGCCTGAGGTACGGCGGAGCCCGTGTTTATTCGATCAACGAGAATTCAACCGCTTTTTGCTTGTTAGAGACGGCATATGTAATTTTTGAAATTACGAAAGATTCAACCAATGTTGCGGCCGATGTCGCCAAACGCATATCGGATCTCCAAGCAAAGTTCGCTCCCAGTCAGGCAGTCAGCGAAGACGCCGTAGCATCGCTGAACGCCGCGAGGGTGGATGCTGAACTTGCGTTGGCTATTGACCGACTAGAAAACGTACGCGGCGCTGACCAGTTGCAATCGATGCTGCGGAAGCTGGGGAATCTTGTGAATGAAGCCAAGGTCGCCACAATTCCTGATCGTCCGTTGTCACCTTTGCCGAGCACTCCCTTCCGTTATCGCGCCTTCCGGCTGACGAAAGACTATTTGGATTGCTCCCTTTCAGACCTCATCACCGGCGATCAAATATTGACCTTAGCGAACGCCCTGACAGACGAGGCTTGGCAAGGCGTCATCCGCGAGGAAGGTGCTCCAACGCCGTATTTTGGTAAAGAGGCACATACACTCAAGCTCGCATGCCCCGTGACCGAGCCCGACCAGCCAGCCGATGACAAGGATAAGCAGCCCTCTGCTGCTGCACCGGCTGCGGACACGGCACCAGAAGGCGGAACTCCGATCGGTTAGGTTACGAAAATATCGTTACATAAAGGGGAAACCCGCCGATCTGGCGAAGTACGCGGGCTTCATGGTACGGTTGCTCGCCCAAGGGTGAAACCTTGAGCCTCGCGAGGCTCCAGAGATGGCGTTCGCGATGGATAGGTTGCTCTCAAAGAAGCAGGTGCGTGCGGTTGTGCTGTACAGCCCTGCCCACATTGCCCGCCTTGAGGCGGTTGGACAATTCCCCAAGCCGGTAAGTCTTGGCGTCGTGACGTGCGTACAAACATATCCTTTCACAATATCGCCGCCTACGACGGCGATCGGGGTTGCAATAGGACACAAGCAGGTTCGGTACACCGAAATCGCCTGCCAACGTAGTAAGGGCATCGGCACGGGTCAAAACCATGTGGTGCGGCGTAGCTTCTGCCCCTTCACATACCAATCCGATTTGCTAAGAGGGTCCGGCACGACGTCATGCGATGCTCGAGGAATAAGAGACAAAAAAGAGACAAATTACTTTCAAAAAGTCTCTAAGTGATTGAAATGCGGGTGTAGCTCAATGGCAGAGCAGAAGCTTCCCAAGCTTACGACGAGGGTTCGATTCCCTTCACCCGCTCCAATTTTCGGTCTCAGGGAATCCCCAGCAGCGTTGCAAATCCACATATGCCCCGCTGCGGCCTTGCCGATCCGATAATCGCATTGGCCTAATCATGCATTGAAGGTCCCACCATCCGGACCGCGCGACAGCCTACGGCCCCAGCCTGCCCAATATCGTGATCAGTCGCTCGACATCGTGCCGATCATGATACAGCCCCAGGCCGATCCGCAACACATCGCCCCGCACATCGACAATAACCTGGTCCTCATCGAGCGCAGCCTTCCAGGGCGCGGCGCGTGAGGAACGGAATGCGAGGAAGCGGGCCTGCGCTGGTCCGCCTGGCGGGTTGAGCAGCTCGGCGCTGCCCAACGCCGTTGCATCGACGCACGCCAGCAATGCAGCGCGCAATGCAGAGACGTGCGCGCAGATCGACTCCGTGGAGTGACCTTCGGCATCGAGCATGTCGCGGACGGCGACGAAGCGATACAGTCCCGACGGGTCGAAGGTTGCGCCAAGGTAGCGACGCGCATCCTGGGCATAACCCACCGTCCCCCGCGGCAAGGCGAGATCGTCGAACTCCGCATACCATCCGCTGACGATCGGTCGTGGTCCGAAGCCCGCAGGAGCATGCATCAGCGCCACGCCTTCGCCCGCCATCGCATATTTATAACCGCCGGCGAGGTAGAAGACGCGATCGGCGAAAGCGGAGAGATCGGTCTCGATCGCCATGAAGCCATGATATCCGTCGATCACCACCCATGGTCCCGCCGCATCTGCGAGCTCAGCCAGTTCACCCAGGCGATCGAACACAAGGCCGCTGCCGAACATGACATGGCTGACGAATATCAGGTCATGCTCGCCACTTCTTGCGCGGGCAATGAAGCGCTCGGTAAAACCGTCTCCCGTAACGGGCACAGACTCCAGCACGATCTCGCCCGCCTCCGCCCAGCGCGCCGCCTGGCGGCGAAAGCTGTGAAACTCGCCCTCGCTGGTCAGCACCCGTAGCGGACGCGCGGCGGGATGCGACGAGACGAGGCGGACCAGGAGCTCATGCGTGTTCGGTGCGAAGACTATGCTCGTCGGATCGGGCAGCCGCAGCTCAGCGGCGACATGGCGTTGCGCCGCGGGCCAGACTTCGCCCAACACGCGATCCCATTTGCGATCGGCAAGGCGCGCCGCATCCTCCCATGCTGCCATCTGGCCGGCGAAGCTTGCGTCCGGCCAGAGGTGATGGCTGTGCGCCGCCATGTGCAGGCGACCCGGCGCCGCGGCGAGAGCACGCTGGAACAGATGCTTGTGATCCGGCCGTGCCGCAGGGCCATTCACAACTGCGTTCTCAGGGACCAGAGTTCGGGAAAGGCGCGCTTGACGACGGTGGATTGAAGATAAGCGACCCCGGCCGTCCCGCCCGTGCCCCGCTTGCCGCCGATGATGCGCGACACGGTGAGCATATGCGTGTGCCGCCAGATCGCCAGCGCCTCATCGATGTCCACCAACTTCTCGGCGAACTGGTACAGCTCCCACCAGCGGCCCGTGTCGCGATACACCTCGGCCCAGGCGGCCTCCACCGCCGGATCCGGAACATAGGGCTGGCTCCAGTCCCGCTCGAGAATGTGGTCCGGCACGGCAAAGCCCGCCGCGGCCAGCGCGGCATTGGCATCGTCCCAAAGCGACGGGGCATATAAGGCGGCTTCGAGGGCGGCGTGCGCGTGCGGAGCCTCCAGCTGGTGCTCGAGGTGGCCAGCCTCCTTCAGTCCGAGCAGGAATTCGACGGTACGGAACTGGTAGGACTGGAAGCCCGAACTTGCCCCGAGGACGCCGCGGAAGCCGCTATAGTCGCTCGGAGTCATCGTCGCGAGCACATCCCACGACAATGTCATGACCGCCTGGATACGCGAGATTCGCGCGAGCGACTTATAGGCCTCCACCAGCAGGCCTGTCCGTGCGAGACGCTTTGCCAGCATCAGCTCGGCGATCATCTGCTTGAGCCATAACTCCTTCGTTTGATGGATGATGATGAACAATAGTTCGTCATGCATGTCGGACAGGGGCTTCTGGGCAGAAAGGATGACATCGAGCGCCAGGTAGCCCGCGTAGGAGACGGGATCTGTGCCATCGTCACCAGGTGTTTGCCTGCCGGTCATCCTGCATACATGTTGATCTTTAATGCCGTCCGAGTCGAGCCCGGCAGCCGACCGCGGATCGAAGCCGGGATCGAGCTGCGCCGAGACGGCTGGACCGAATCATCTCGCGGGACTAGGAAGCGCCTCCGTGGTTCCGTAGCTCAGCCGGATAGAGCGCCACTTTCCTAAAGTGGGCGTCGGGGGTTCGAGTCCCTCCGGGACCACCAAACCCTCTCCTTTGCCAACCGCTACACGTCCGGCGAACGCCGGCGGGCCCCATAGTCAGTTCTTCGACTCGGGGGGCACCACCGGCAGCAGCGGCGCGACCGGCACGCCTTCCTCGATCAGAGCCTTGGCTTCCTCGACGGTGGTCTGGCCGTGGATCGGCCGCGCGTCCTGTTCGCCCAGGTGCATCGAGCGCGCCTGATCGGCGAAGCTGGGGCCGACATAGTCGGATCCTTCGAGCATCCTGGCCTGCACCTCGGCCAGCTTTTTCACCATCGCCTTGAACTCGGCCGGCGACGGCACATTAGCGGCGGCTGGCACGACGGCGGTCGCCGCCTCGCTGCGGCTGTTGCCCTTGGCACCGACATTGGGCGCCATCACCGCCTTGTCGATGTCGGTCGATCCGCAATAGGGGCAGCTCACCAGCCCGCGGGCCTTCTGCTCCTCATAGTCGGAAGAAGAGCCGAACCATATTTCAAACACATGGCCCGCACTTTTGCAGCTGAGATCGAAGACAATCATGCGCTGATCTCGACCGGCGCGATAGCTCGGCGATGCTGGAGAACGGGCACCCGAGCCCGAATGTCGGCAAGCCGGGCCATATCCAGATCGGCAAAGCCGACGCCCTCGCCCTCGCCCATGTCGAGCAGGACCTCGCCCCATGGATCGACCACCAGCGAATGGCCGTAGGTGGCGCGACCGTCCTCATGTTCGCCGGATTGCGCCGCAGCGATCACGAATGCTCCGGCCTCGATCGCGCGGGCCCGCAGCAGAACATGCCAGTGCGCCCGGCCGGTCGGCACGGTGAACGCAGCCGGCACCGACAATATCTCCGCGCCGGCGTTGCTCAGCGCGCGATAAAGGTCCGGGAAGCGCATGTCGTAGCAGATCGACAGGCCGATCCGGGCCCAGGGCGTCACCGCGACCACGCTGCGCCCGCCCGGCGCATAGGCAGCGGACTCGCGCCAGCTTTCTCCGGTCGGCAAGTCGACATCGAACAGATGGATCTTGTCGTAGCGCGCGCGGATCGCGCCCTTGTCGTCGATGATGAAGCCGCGGTTGACCAACCGGCCATCGGACCCGCCGGTCAATGCCAGCGAGCCGAGATCCACCCACAGGCCCGCATCGGCCGCCGCGGTACGGACCGCCGCCAGCACCGGATCGCTCGCCTCGTCGTGCAGATGCTCGGACGCGCGAGCCCGCTTCTGATCGAGCAGGCCGGACATTTCGGGGGTGAACAACATGTCCGCCCCGCCGGTCTTCGCCCGGCGAATCGCCTCGACGAGGGATCGGGCATTGGCGGCGGGATCGATCCCCGTCCGGCTCTGGTGGATCGCAACGCGCATCAGGCGGTCAGCAGTGGATCGAGCTTGCCGGCGCGATCGAGCGCGAAGATATCGTCGCAGCCGCCGATATGACTGCCGTCGATGAATATCTGCGGCACGGTGTAGCCCCCGTTCGAACGGTGCAGCATCTCGGCCCGCTTCGCACCGCCCGAACTGATGTTATATTCCTCGAACGCGACGCCCTTCACATCGAGCAGCGCCTTGGCGCGCGAGCAATAGGGACAGAAATCCTTCGTGTAGATCTCTACTTTGGGCATGCGGCAGGGTCCTTCTCACCGTCGAAATGTTGTCGGGCCGGCGGAAAGTCAATGCGCCAGGTCCTGCGCGACATCCTCATCGCGCACGACGCGCGCCCAGCAGAGCACCTCCACCCGCGTCGCGCCGGCACGCTTGAGCGCCCTGGCGCAGGCGTTGACGGTGGCGCCCGTGGTATAGACATCGTCGACCAGCAGCACCGGCCGCCCGGCCACAGCCGCCTTGTCCCGCACCGCGAAGGCGCCGCGCACCGCCCGCGCGCGGCGATCCGGCCCCAGCCCGCGCAGCATCGGCGTCGCGCGGGTGCGGGACAGCGCGTCGAGCAGGAGGACATGGCCCGATTCCGGGAGCAGCGCGCGCGCGATCAGCGCCGACTGGTTGTAGCCGCGCGACCATACCCGCCAGCGATGGAGCGGCACCGGCACGATCAGCCACTCGCCATCGCGTGCCATGTGCCGTCGCATCTGCGCAGCCATGGTGCGGGCGATACCCGGCCGCCGTCCATATTTGAGCTTGAGCGCCAGCGCACGTGCGATGGCTCCATAGGCGACGGCCGCCCGCATGGCGTCGATCGGCGGTGGGTCGGCATGGCAGGCGCCGCAAAGCGCACCCGTGCCGGGATCGACTTCGAACGGGGCGCCGCATCGTGCGCATTGCGGATCGCCCAGGAAAGCGAGCGCCGACCAGCAATCGATGCAGAAGACGTCGACATCGGGAGTGATGGCGCCACAGCCGGGGCAACGCGGCGGCAGCGCAAACGCCACCCCCGCCCCGATCACCGCCTTGACGCCCCGGATCAGCCCCATGGAGCCTTGTCATGCAACCGGCCCGGCGGCACAAGCGCCGGCGATGGACCAGCCCGAGATTTTCGACCGGACACTGCGACGCCTGCGGCGGGATCGCGCCGCGCCTATGTTCGCGGATCATGGTTTCCTCATCGAGCATATGGCCGACGAGCTGGCCGAACGGCTCGCGATGGTTACACGCGCGTTCGACAGGATGCTGGTGCTGGGCAGCCATGACGGGCTGCTCGCCGAACGCCTTGCAGCGCCCGAACGCCGGATCGTCAGCGCCGACGCGGGTTTCGCCTTCGCCCACGCCTCTGGCGGCGTTCAGTGCGACGAGGATCGCCTGCCCTTCGCTGATGCGAGCTTCGACCTCGTGGTGTCAGTGGGTGTGCTCGACAGCGTGAACGATCTTCCCGGTGCGCTCGCGCTGATCCGGCGGGTGCTGCGGCCGGACGGCCTGTTTCTGGGTAGCTTTGCCGGCGCCGGCAGCCTCGCCTGGCTGAAATCGGCGACGCTCGCGGCCGACAGCACAGCCAGCGGCGGCGCGGTGCCGCGCATCCACCCCCAGATCGACGTTCGCTCGGCGGGCGATCTGCTGTCGCGTGCAGGGTTCGCACTGCAAGTGGCCGACAGCGAGCGCCTCGACATCGGTTATGGCGATCCGCTCCGGCTGATGCGCGACCTACGCGGGATGGCCGCCACCAACATGCTGGTGCAGCGCGCGCGCAAGGGGCCGGGGCGTGCCTGGCTCGTCGAGCTGTTCCGACAATTCCAGACTGCAGCCAGCCCCGACGGACGGCTGCGCGAAACCTTCGAACTCATCTACCTGACGGGCTGGGCTCCCGCTCCCGATCAGCCCAGGCCTGCCCGAAGGGGCAGCGCCACCGCCTCGCTCACGGAAGCGCTCCGTCCGAAATCCTGATTGCCAGCACCTAGGGCAATGCATAGGTGTTCAGCATATCGTGGAGAGATCATGTCGATAATCGAGAGCTTCCAGATCGCAGTTCCGCAGGCCGAGATCGACGATCTCCATCGTCGACTGGACCATGCCCGCTGGCCGGAGGCGGAGCCTGTGGACGACTGGTCGCAGGGCGTACCGCTCGCGAAGGTCCGGGCACTCTGCGATTACTGGCGCAATGGCTATGACTGGCGGCGCTGCGAAGCCCGGCTCAATGCGCTGGGCCAGTATCGGACCGAGATCGATGGTCTGCAGATCCACTTCATGCATGTCCGATCCCCTCATCCCGATGCGCTGCCACTGCTCCTGACCCATGGCTGGCCCGGGTCGATCATCGAGTTCCTGAAGGTCGTCGGGCCATTGTCGGATCCCACCGCGCATGGCGGCAGGGCCGAGGATGCCTTCCACCTGATCATTCCCTCGCTCCCCGGCTATGGCTTTTCCGGCAAGCCGGCGGAAACCGGCTGGAACGTCGAGCGCGCCGCCCGCGCGTGGGCGATCTTGATGGACCGGCTCGGCTACGATCGCTATGTGGCGCAGGGTGGCGATTGGGGCTCCGCCGTCACGACGAAGCTGGGCGCGCTCGCCCCGGCGGGTCTGGCCGCGATCCACCTCAACCTGGTGAGCGCCTTCCCCGATCCGAGCGATCAGTCGGACTGGACGGCGGAGGAAAAAGGATATTGGGCGTCATTCGCCGCCTTCCAGAAGGAGGAGACCGGCTACTCGACCGAGCAGATGACCCGGCCGCAGACGATCGGCTACAGCCTCGTCGATTCCCCGGTTGGCCAGGCCGCCTGGATATATGAGAAGTTCCACGCTTGGACTGATTGCGGCGGCGATCCCGAAAATATCCTCAGTGTCGACGAAATGCTCGACAATATCAGTGTCTACTGGCTGACGGGCAGCGGCGCCTCATCCGCGCGGCTTTATTGGGAAAGCCTGGCCACCACCTTTCTCCCCACGAAGGTGCTGGTGCCCACCGGGTGCAGCATCTTCCCCAAGGAGATCCTGCGTGCCAGCAGGCGCTGGGTGGAACGCAACTATCCGAATATCGTCCACTGGAACGAGCTCGACCGGGGCGGCCATTTCGCGGCGTTCGAGCAGCCGGAACTCTTCACCAGCGAAGTCCGCGCCTGTTTCCGGCCGTTCCAGCAGGTGCGATGAATCGCCTATGGACTTGCCAAGCCTGTTCGATGTATCAGCGCGGCGCAATGACGCGGCACACCGCCCTCCTCCTGCTTCGACTTACGCGCCCTTAGGCGCGCGTTTTCGCTTGGGGTCGGCCGGCCCGGCAAGCCACGGCGTCTAAGGGGTCAGCATCAGCCCAGAATGACCACCCTGCAGCAGGAGCAGGTTCCGTGACCAGAATAATCAAGATTTTCGATACGACCTTGCGCGATGGCGAGCAGTCTCCCGGCTGCTCGATGAACCTCGAGGAGAAATTGCAGGTCGCCGCCCAGCTGGAGGCGATGGGCGTCGACATCATCGAGGCCGGTTTCGCCATCGCATCGCCGGGCGATTTCGAAGCAGTGTCCGAAGTCGCGCGCCAGTGCCATCGCGCCACGGTCGCCAGTCTGGCGCGCGCGGCAAATGCCGACATCGAACGGGCCTGGGAAGCAGTGCAGCACGCGGTTGCGCCGCGTATTCATACCTTCATCGCAACGTCGCCGCTGCATATGCGGGTCAAGCTGAACAAGTCGCCCGACGAGGTGCTGGAGGCAATCGACCGCACCGTGCGGCTGGCGCGCAACCTGTGCCCCGATGTCGAATGGTCGGCCGAGGACGCGACCCGTTCCGAGCCCGATTTCCTGGCGCGAGCCATCGAAATCGCGATCGCCGCCGGAGCGCGGACAATCAACCTGCCGGATACTGTCGGCTATGCCACGCCGGAAACCTATGGCGCGATGTTTCGCGACATGATCAATCGCGTGCCCAATGCCGGCCTGGCGACCTTTTCAACCCATTGCCACAATGATCTGGGCCTGGCGGTGGCGAATACGCTGGCGGCGGTGATGGCCGGCGCCGGCCAGGTTGAATCGACCATCAACGGCATCGGCGAACGCGCCGGCAACGCCGCGGTCGAGGAGATCGCCATGGCGCTGAAGGTCCGTCACGACGTGATGCCGGTCGCCACCAGCATCGTCTCGACCGAGATCACCCGTGCTTCGCGCCTGATTTCGGGCATCACCGGCTTCCAGGTGCAGCCCAACAAGGCGATCGTCGGCGCCAATGCCTTCGCGCATGAAAGCGGCATTCATCAGGACGGCATGATCAAGGACAGCTCGACCTACGAGATCATGACCCCGGAAAGCGTCGGCCTGACCCAGTCCAGCCTGGTGATGGGCAAGCATTCTGGCCGCGCCGCGTTTCGACAGAAGCTCGAGGAGCTGGGCTATACGCTCGGCGACAACGCCTTCCAGGATGCTTTCGGCCGGTTCAAGCAGCTCGCCGATGCAAAAAAGGCCGTCTTTGACGAGGATATCGTCGCGCTCGTGGATGACGAGGTGCTGCGCGGCCACGATGCCATTCAGGTCCGGGAAGTCGAGATCTATTGCGGATCGAACGGGCCACAGCGCGCGATCCTGACGCTCGAAATCGATGGCGAGGAAAAGACTGTCACGTCGCGCGGCAACGGCCCCGTCGACGCGCTGTTCAATGCCATCCGCCTGATCGTCCCGCACGACAGCTCGGTGCTCGAACGCTACGAAGTCCACGCCGTCACCGGCGGCACCGACGCACAAGCCGAGGTCTCGGTGCTGCTGTCGGAGCACGGCCGCACCACCCGAGGCCGTGGCGCGCATCAGGACACGATGGTCGCCTCGGCCAAGGCCTATGTGAACGCGCTCAACAAGATGATCGTGAAACGCGGCCGCGCTCCGGTCGACCAGGCCTCGGCCTGAACCTCATCCCCCTCCCGCACGCGGGAGGGGAAAGGATTATCGATGGCTATCCGATTTACGCCGGCAGAGCGGTGGCGGCTGACGGGCTTTGCCCTGTCCGCCGCGGGTGCGATGCTGTTCGCCGTCAAGGGCGTGCTGATCAAGCTCATCTATGTCTATCCGATCGACAGCACGAGCCTGCTCGCTGTTCGGATGATGCTGTCGCTGCCGGTCTTCGCCATGGTCGGCGTGATCGAATGGCGGCGGCGGCCGTTCGACAAGCGGCCCGATATACGCAGCATCGGCCTCGCCGCCGTGGTGGGCATAATCGGCTATCACGTCTCGTCCTGGCTTGATTTCGAAGGGCTCGCGACGCTCGAGGCCCAGACCGAGCGTCTGATCCTGTTCACCTATCCGTTCCTGGTGCTGCTGTTCGGGCGAGTGCTGCTCAAGCACCAGCTGCGGCTGCACGCGCTGGTCGGAGCGTCGATGAGCTATGCCGGGTTGATTGTGATGTTCGGCGCAAATCCGTCACGCCTGACACCGACGATGCTGGGCGGGGCCGCGCTGGTGTTGACGGCGGCGGCGACCTTCGCCCTCTATCAGCTGTTCGCCCGCGAGATGATCCTGCGCTGCGGCCCCGGGCTGTTCTCGGCAATCGCCCTGAGCGCCGCGGGCGTAACGCTGATCCTCCAGTTCCTGGCGACGCACAGCATTTCGGTGCTGGCGCTGCCGCCCCATGCCTGGCTGCTGATATCGTATCTCGCGATCTTCTCGACAATCATACCCACCTTCATGATGTCGGCCGGCACGGCGCGGATCGGTGCGCAGGGCACGGCGATCATCTCTACCCTCAGCCCCCTGGTGACGATCGTCCTTGCCATCGTCGTGCTCGGCGAACCCTTCGGCCTGCCGGAAGCGGCGGGGACGGCGCTGGTGATCGGCGGCGTCGGGTTGTTCAGCTGGATCGAGAGCCGCAGGCCTGCCCCGCTGGGATGAGGCGCAGGTTCAGATCCCGGCATACCAGGCATAATCGTGATAATCCTCCCAATAACCGCCCTTGCCGAGCCCGCGGCCGGCCAGGCTGTCTACCGCTTCGATCCGCTGGATATATTTGGCATGCTTGTAGCCCAGCTGCCGTTCGACCCTCAGCCGCAGCGGTGCGCCATTGCCGACCGGCAGGAGCTTCCGGTTGAGGCCCCAGGCGAGGATCGTCTGCGGGTGGAAGGCATCGATCAGGTCGATGCTCTCATAATAGTCCGCCTGTGCGTAGCGGTCAGCGCAGTGGAAGATCAGGTAGCGGGCATTGGATCGCAGCCCGGCCTGGTCGAGCAGCAGCTTGAGCGGCACACCGGTCCACTGCCCGATCGCGCTCCAGCCCTCGACGCAGTCATGCCGGGTGATCTGGGTCCGCTGCGGCATCGCGCGGATCTGCGCCATCGACAATGTCTGCGGCCGTGCGACGAGCCCATCGACGGTCAGCCGCCAATCCGCGAAACCGGACAGCCGGTGCGACTCGTAATCGGCGCCGGCGGGCTGACGGGTGCCGTTGGAGCGGAACACCGGCGACAGATCGGCAGCGGTGAACTCGCGCGCCAGCGTAGTGCGGTCGCCGATGATCCGCTGCGCGCGCATCGTCAGCCCTTCGGCGCTCTGCAGCAGCAACCGCACGCCGGGATCGGCGTTGATCTTGTTACAGCCCGACAGCAACACGCCGCCAGCACCCGCGGCAAGCGAGCCGATCAGTCCGCGTCGGGTGATCATGACTGGCGCTTCCCAGGCAAGCGGAATCGGCCGGTGATCATCGAACGCACCTCGTTATAGGGCCCGGCCAGGACCACCATCAGCAGGTGGACCAGGATGAACAGCACGAATCCGAAAGCGCAGAGAAAGTGGATCGAGCGTGCCGACTGCCGCCCGCCGAAGAGATCGAGCAGCCACGGCCAGGCCGCATCGACGGCGGGCGACATGGTCAGGCCGGTCAGCACGATCAGCGGAAACAAGATAAATATTACAGATAGATAGGCAAGTTTCTGAAGAATATTATAGCGAAGCGTGGCCACGCCTTTCGGAAAACGCAGCCGGGCATGATCGCGGATGTCCTGCCAGATATGCCGCGGATGAAGCTCGCCGCGGCGGGGCAGCAGGTCGCGCTGCACATGCCGGTTTAAGAGGCTGACCAGCCAAAAGCCCAGCCCGGCAATCACCAGCACCCAGGCGAAGAAGAAGTGCCACAGCCGTGCGTCGGCCAGACTGTAGCTGGAGGGGATCGTCGCCCACCAGGGAAAGGCGCGGCGCTGTATCGCCCCCTGCGGGTCCTTCCACAGGCCGAGCATGCCCGTCGTCTCGATCTTCTTGCTGCCCAGCACGAGAACGCCGCGATCGCCGGACGCTCCAATCTGCAGCCAGGCCTTGTCGGCATTGGCTCCATAATGGCCCCAATAGAGCCGCGGATGCGCATTGAAGATCATCAGGCCGCTCATCAGCATGACGAAGATGGTGAACGCATTCAGCCAGTGCCACAGCCGCGTCGACAACCGGTGACGCGCCACGAGTTCGCCTGCCTCCGGCGCCGTGTCCGAAGCTGTAGGCGGCGCTTCCACCGTTACTGACCCGATCGACGGCTCGCTCATTGGGTGCTTTCTACCACAGCCGCGGACATCAGGGGAAAAATGTCGTCAACTGCTCACAGTAACAATTCATTAGCGATAATCCCGGTAAACGAAGGATCGCAACGGAATCTATCTGGGATCAGGGACCCCATGGCCTTCGCCAGTGAACAAGTGGAAGCGAACGAGCGACGCCATGGCCGCTTTCGCATCATGCTCGCGGCGACCCTCTACTCGGTGCATGGCGAATCCAGCGGCGTGCTGCTCGACGTGTCGCAAGGCGGCGCGATGCTGAGCGCTTCGCCGCCCCCTCCGGTCGGCTGCAGGCTGCTGCTCGAACGACAGAGCCTGGAGGTTCCGGGTATCGTCCGCTGGGTCGAGGGTAATCGATTCGGCATTCAGTTCGAGGAAATGTTGAGCGAGCCGATCGTGATGGCTTTGGTGTCCAAGGGCGGGCAGCACAACAGCAATTGAGCTATGTGCAGGCGACGGTTGTTCAGGCCATCATCCGGGTCAGCGCCTGGGCGGTGAAATCGACCATCGGCACGATGCGCGCATAGTTGAGCCGGGTCGGCCCGATCACCCCCACCACACCCACGACGCGGCCGTCGGCGCCGCGATAGGGAGCCGCGATCACCGAGGAGCCCGACAGCGAGAACAGCTTGTTTTCGGAGCCGATGAAGATCTTCATCCCCTGCCCCGCGCGGGCACCTTCGAGCAGCCGGGCGATCTCTTCCTTGCTCTCGATCTCATCGAGCAGCTGGCGCACGCGCTCGAGATCTGCCGCGGCGGTTGGATCAATCAGGTTGGCCTGGCCGCGCACGATCAGTACCGGTCGTGCGCTTCCGTCCTGCGACCAGACCGCAAGTCCTTGCGTTACCAGCGCCGCCGCCGCCTGATCCAGCGCAGCCCGTTCCCGGCCGATCTCCGCCTCTATCCGCATCCGCGCCTCGCTGAGCGTCAGCCCTGCGAGCCGTTCGCTGATGAAATTGCCGGCTTCGACCAGTGCTGAAGGCGGCAGGTCGGCCGGCAGGTCGACCACGCGGTTTTCGACGCTGCCATCCTCGCCCACCAGCACGGCTACGGCCTGCTGGCGCGACAGCGGCACGAAGCTGAACTGGCGCAGCACCGGCTCGTGGCGGGGCACCAGGACAATGCCCGCACAG
Organism: Rhizorhabdus sp. P4_G5; assembly: GCF_056401065.1. Taxonomy (NCBI): domain Bacteria; kingdom Pseudomonadati; phylum Pseudomonadota; class Alphaproteobacteria; order Sphingomonadales; family Rhizorhabdaceae; genus Rhizorhabdus; species Rhizorhabdus sp. P4_G5. The sequence goes on from NZ_JBFUKB010000001.1 coordinate 324,098, forward strand.
GCCGACAGGCCGGACAGTACCGCGCTCGTCTGCGCCAGCGCCTCCTCGACCGGACTGCCGCGCGATGCACGCGCTTCGATCGCCGCGCGCTCCTCGGCTGAAGGCTCGGCCGTCTGCATCATGCCATCGACGAACAGCCGCAGCCCACTTTGGGTCGGCATGCGGCCGGCCGACGTATGCGGCGCCTCGAGCAGGCCCAACTCCTCCAGGTCCTGCATGACATTGCGGATCGACGCCGGAGAAAGATTGAGCCCGGCGAGCTTCGATATCGTGCGCGAGCCGACCGGGGTACCCGACCCAAGATAGCTCTCGACCACCACGCGGAACACCTCGCGCGCGCGAGTCGACATTTCGGACATCGGCTGACTGTTCACGGGCCACAGATAGGGAAGCTTCGGTTGCTGCTCAACAGGCTTCCAACTTTCATCGCCGGCTCCTAAGAGACCCGGCTCATAACAATGAAGGAATCTCTATGCGCCCATCCGGCCGCACCCCCGATCAGATGCGCCCGATCAGCATCGAAACCGGCTTCACCGTCCATGCCGAGGGATCGGTCCTGATCGGCTTCGGCGGCACCAAGGTGCTCGTGACCGCATCGATCGATGAAAAAGTGCCGCCCTTCCTGCGCGGCAAGGGCCAGGGCTGGGTCACCGCGGAATATGGCATGCTGCCCCGCGCCACCCACACCCGCGGCAGCCGCGAGGCGGCGAAGGGCAAGCAGTCGGGCCGCACCCAGGAGATCCAGCGTCTGATCGGCCGCTCGCTGCGGGCCGTAGTCGACATGACCAAGCTCGGCGAGCGGCAGATCGTGATCGACTGCGACGTCATCCAGGCCGATGGCGGAACCCGCACCGCCTCGATCTCGGGCGGGTGGGTCGCGCTCAGGCTCGCCGTCGACAATCTCCTGGCGTCCGGGCAGCTGGCCGCGGATCCGATCACGGCGCAGGTCGCGGCGGTCTCCTGCGGTATCTACGAGGGAACTCCGGTGCTCGACCTCGATTATATCGAGGACTCGAACGCGCATGCCGACGCGAATTTCGTGTTGCTCGACGACGGCAATATCGCCGAGGCGCAGGCCACCGCGGAGGGCGCCACTTATGACGAGGAAGCGCTCTTGAGACTGCTCCGGCTGGCACGCATCGGCTGCGGCGATATCTTCGCCGCGCAGCGCAAGGCCGTCGGGCGGTGAGCGACGTCGCCGAGATCCCCCACCGCAAGCTCGCCCCTGGCAAGCTGGTGATTGCCAGCCATAACAAGGGCAAGCTCCGGGAAATCGGCGAACTGCTCGCACCCTTCGGGATCGAGACGGTCTCGGCAGGCTCGCTCGGCGTGCCCGAACCGGAGGAAACCGGGGTCAGCTTCGTCGCCAATGCCGAGCTAAAGGCCCGCTTCTCGGCGGACCTGACCGGCCTTCCCGCGCTCGCCGACGACAGTGGGCTGTGCGTCGAGGCGCTCGGTGGGGAGCCGGGGATCTTTTCGGCGCGCTGGGCCGAACTGGCGGACGGCCGCCGCGACTTCGACGAGGGCATGCGCCGTGTCCACGCCCGGTTGGTCGAGAAGGGCGATGATGTGGGCCGGGACGCCCATTTCGTCTGCGCGCTCTCGATCGCCTGGCCCGACGGGCATGTCGAAACCTTCGAAGGCAGGGTCGATGGCGTGCTCATCTGGCCGCCGCGCGGCGAAAATGGCTTCGGCTATGATGCGATGTTCCAGCCGCTTGGCCATGACGTCAGTTTCGGCGAGATGGACCCGGCGGCAAAGCATGCGATGAGCCACCGCGCCGATGCGTTCGCAAAGCTGGTGGCGGCGGTTTTCAAGCAATAAGGGCTAGATGCCCTTGGCGGAGCTCTACGCTATCTATGTCGGAAGCTCGCTACATTCGCACCGATCCGCTGACATCTTCTCCTGAAAGGGAGAAGGACTCCGCGCTGGCCCTCTACATCCACTGGCCGTTCTGCGTATCCAAATGCCCCTATTGCGACTTCAACAGCCATGTCCGCGAGAGCGTCGACCAGGCGGCGTGGCGCGCTGCCCTGCTCAAGGATCTCGCTTATGAAGCCGAGCAGCTTCCCGGTCGGCGCCTGACCTCGATCTTTTTCGGCGGCGGCACGCCTTCGCTGATGCCGCCCGAGACAGTGGCCACACTGATCGACGCCGCGACGAGCCATTGGGGCGTCGCCGAGGACATCGAGATCACGCTGGAGGCCAATCCCTCCTCGGTCGAAGCCGCCCGCTTCGGCGACCTCGCCCGCGCCGGGGTGAACCGCGTGTCGCTCGGTCTGCAGGCGCTCGACGACGAGGTGCTCGGCTATCTCGGCCGGGCGCACGGCGTCGCCGAAGGGCTCGCGGCGCTCGATACGGCGCAGAAGTCGTTCGATCGGGTCAGTTTCGACCTGATCTACGCTCGACCGGGGCAGTCGCCGGACGACTGGGACGCCGAACTCGCCCGCGCGCTGAGCTTCGGCACCGAGCATCTGTCGCTGTACCAGCTCACCATCGAGCCCGGCACGCAGTTCGCCGCGCGGCTCGCCAAAGGCGATCTGGCGACGCTCGACCCCGATCTGGCCGCCGATCTGTTCGAACTCACCCGCGCCCGCACGGCCGCCGCCGGCATCCCGGCTTACGAGATCTCGAACCACGCCCGTCCCGGCGGCGAGAGCCGGCACAACCTGACCTATTGGCGCTATGGCAGCTATGCTGGCATCGGTCCCGGTGCGCACGGCCGCCGCGATGGCATGGCCACCGTTCGGCGCAAGAAGCCCGAGAACTGGCTCAGCCGCGTCGACGCGAACGGCCATGGCATCGAACAGGAGAATCTGCTCAGCCCCGAAGCCCGCGCCCAGGAAGCGCTGCTGATGGGCCTCCGACTCGGCGAAGGCGTCGATCTGGCCAGGATCGCCCGGATGGCGGACCTGGCCGTCGAGCGCCTGATCGACGAAGCCGCCGCAGCCCGGCTTGCCGCCCAGAACCTGCTGCTGCACGACGGCAGCCGCCTCCGTGTCACCGAGGCGGGAATGCTGCTGCTCGACGCCATTCTCGCCGAGATCGTTGCGGTTTAATCCTTGAAGTTGGCCGGCGCCGGCGACACCGTCTTCACCCCCGCAGGGCTCGCCTCGTCCACCTCCAGGGCACGCTGGGCGACCCCGCTGGGGCCGAAGCGGAACGCGCCATCGACGCCAACGAAGCCGTCCTCGTCGCGCAGCCGATCGGCAGGAAAACGCTCGGTCATCGGCCAGTCGCGGGCGATCTTGACGACCAGCAGCATCGAATCATAGCCGAGGCTCGCCAGGCGGAACGGCGACTTGCCGAACTGCCGACGATAGGCCGCGGCGAGCTGGCGATAGCGCGCGTCGGAAACGCTGGCGAACCACGCACCGCCCAGCGCGCCGGTGCCGAGCGCGCCCGGCTCCGCGGCCCATAATTCGGTGCCGAGGATGCGCGCCTGCGGGCTTGAACTCTTGCGGATCAGCGGCACCGCACTGATGGCGAGACGGGCATTGTCGGCGATCAGCACGCCGTCATAGGCTTGGTTGCGGCCCAATTCCGCAACCGCGCGTTCCAGCGCCTTGGCGTTGCGGGTGTAGCTCTTCATCGCCACCAGATTGCCGCCGACATTTTCGACCGAGCGAATCATCGCGGTCGAGGCGTTGCGGCCGTAGAGGCCGGTGGGCACCAGCGCCGCGAAACGGTGTACGCCCCGGCCCTTGGCAAAGCGAACCACGCGGTCGATCGACTGGGCCGGCGAAAAGCCCATTACGAATATGCCATTACCCGCGACCGACGCGTCGTTGGAATAGGAGATGACCGGCACGCCGGCACTGCGTGCGGCGGGCGCCACCGCGGCCGCATCTTCGGACAAAAGCGGGCCGAGAAACAGCCGGTTGCCGTCGGCGAGCGCACGCTGCGCGGCAGCCGTCGCGCCGGCCGCGGTGTCGTAGGTCGTCATGCGCACCGATTTTGTGCCCGTGTCGATCAGCGCCATCGTCGCGGCGTTGGCGATGGACTGGCCCACCGCCGCGTTCGCGCCGGTCAGCGGCACCAGCAGAGCGACCCGGTGGCGCTGTTGATCCTGCGGCAATGCACCTTGGTTCTGGGCCTCAGCCGGCCGTTCCGGAGCGACCGGACCGGGCCGGCCCTTGGGAATCATGCCGGTGCAGCTCGCCAGCAAGATCGACAGCCCGAGCGCCGCCTTTTTAAGAAATGCATATCTCGGTTGCCTGTAAGCGGGGGCGTCTGCCATCTACTCTGCCTTATGAACCTTATTGCCGACCAGGGTGCGGCCGACGCCCAGGCGTCCGAAGCACCCCTGCCCCCGGGCCTCTATATCGTGGCCACGCCAATCGGCAACTTGGGCGATCTTTCGCCGCGCGCTGCGTCGGTGCTGGCGCGCGCCGAGACGATCGCCGTCGAGGACAGCCGCGTCACTGCCAAGCTGCTCCACCGCATCGGCGCCAAGCGGCCGATGACGCCCTATCACGATCATAATGCCGACAAGGTGCGGCCCGGGCTGATTGCGCGGATGGCGACGCAGGCGGTGGCGCTCGTCTCTGACGCGGGAACGCCGCTGATCTCCGACCCCGGCTACAAGCTGGTCCGCGACGCGCGCGCGGCCGGGATCTCGGTCACCACCATCCCCGGCCCTTGCGCAGCGGTCGCGGCGCTGACGCTCGCCGGCCTGCCGACCGACCGATTCTTCTTCCTGGGCTTCCTGCCCGCCAAGGAGAAGGCGCGCGAAGACGCGATCGCGGAAGTGGCGACAGTGCGTGCCACGCTGATCCTCTACGAATCCGGACCGCGCCTCGGCGCCACGCTGAAGACCCTGGCGCAGGGGCTGGGCGAGCGCGACGCGGCGGTCGTGCGCGAGATCAGCAAGACCTTCGAGGAAGCCGTCACGGCACCGCTGACCGATCTGGCGGCGCGCTATGCCGATGTCGCGCCCAAGGGCGAAATCGTGGTGATCGTCGGGCCACCCGGCCCCAAGCCCGTCGCGACCGCCGATGATGCAGACGCGCTGCTGCGTGCCGCGCTCGAGCATCTGCCGGTGGGCCGCGCCGCAGGCGAGGTCGCCAAGACGACGGGCCTCAACCGCCGCGAACTCTACGCCCGGGCGATGGCGATCAAGGACAGCGATTGAACCGCCGCGCCGCGGAGCAGCAGGGCCGCTCCGGCGAGCGCATCGCCGCCTGGTGGCTGCGGCTGCAGGGATGGCGGATCGTCGGCGAACGCGTGCGCACGCGGCGCGGCGAGGTCGACCTGATCGCCCGCCGCGGACGGACCCTCGCTTTCATCGAGGTGAAGACCCGGGGCGATGCAGCCTCTCTCGCGATCGCGATCGACGAATATCGGCTCCGGCGCGTGATCGATTCGGCGCATGCGCTGGTCGCGCGCTATGGCGCGGGGGCGGAGGATATCCGGATCGACGTGATGCTGGTGCGGCCGTGGCGGGTACCGGTGCACCTCAAGAATATATGGCATGGCTGAGTGTTGCCGCCCGCTGCGGCAGGGGTGGTAAGTCGACGCCTCACCGCCTAGTTACACCTCCGAACCTGCCGGAGCCCGCTTATGTCGCTGAATGTTGCCGTCCAGATGGACCCGCTGGAGACGATCAACATCGCGGGCGATTCGACCTTTGCGATCATGCTCAGCGCACTCCAGCGCGGACACAGGCTCTGGCACTACCAGGCGGGCGACATCTGTTACCGCGATGGCCGCGTGTCGGCACCGGCCCGGCCGATCGTGGCTTTGCAACGCGTGAAGGGCGATCACTTCGCCGTCGGCGAACCGGTGCTGCTCGATCTCATCGACGATGTCGACGTGGTGCTGATGCGGCAGGACCCGCCGTTCGACCTTGCCTATATCACCGCCACGCACCTGCTCGAGCGGATCCAGCCCCACACGCTGGTGGTCAACGATCCCGCCTCGGTGCGCAATGCGCCCGAGAAGCTCTTCGTCCTGGACTATGCGCAGTTCATGCCGCCGACGATGATCACGCGGCGGCTCGAAGACGCCCGGGCCTTCCACGAACTCCACGGCGAAGTGGTGGTCAAGCCGCTCTACGGCAATGCCGGCTCGGCGGTGTTCCATGTCGGTCGCAACGACGCCAACCTCGCCGCGCTGACCGAGCTGTTCGGCCAGGTGTGGCGCGAACCGTTCATGGTCCAGGCCTTCCTCCCGGACGTTTCCAAGGGCGATAAGCGGATCGTGCTGATCGACGGCAAGGTTGCCGGCGCGATCAACCGGCTGCCCAAGGCCGGCGAGATCCGCTCGAACCTCGCGGCCGGTGGCCGCGCCGACGCGACCGAACTGTCGGCGCGCGAGATCGAGATATGCGATGCGCTCGGCCCCGATCTCGCGAAGCGCGGGCTGCTGTTCGTCGGCATCGACGTCATCGCCGGGCATCTGACCGAAATCAACGTCACCTCGCCGACCGGCATCGTCGCGATCGACAATTTCAACGGAAGCGACACACCGGCGCTGATATGGGACGCGATCGAATCGAAGGCAGCGTAGCGAGGCGCAGGGCATGACCGACTGGGTACAGGAGATGATCGCGCAGAGCGGCTATCTCGGCGTTTTCCTGCTGATGCTGGGTGAAACGATATTCCCTCCGATCCCGTCCGAAGTGATCATGTCGATGGCCGGATTGCAGGCCGCCAAGGGCAACATGTCGCTCGCCTGGGCGATCCTGGCGGGCACGGCGGGCGCGATGGTCGGCAACATCATCTGGTATCTGGCTGCGCGCGCCCTCGGCCTGGAACGCTTCAAGCCGCTGGTCGAACGCCATGGCCGCTGGCTGACGATGGACTGGTCCGAGGTCGATCGCGGCGAGCGCTGGTTCTCTCGCTATGGCTATCTCTTCGTGTGCATCGGACGGATGATGCCGACGATCCGTTCGCTGGTCTCAATACCCGCCGGGCTGGTGCGGATGCGCTTCCTGCCCTTCGCGATCTGGTCCTCGGTGGGTACGCTCGGCTGGTCGGCTATGCTGGCGACCGGCGGCTGGATTCTCGGCACGCGCTTTGCCGAGATGGAGGCATGGCTCGGCCTGGCTTCGACGCTGCTGCTGATCGCGCTGGGCGGCTGGTATCTGTGGCGCGTGCTGACCTGGCGCCGATCGAGCTGATCGCGTCGGTTCAGCCGTTCAGAAGGCGCGTTCCAGCCGGGTGAGCAGGTTGAGCGCCGGGCTGCTGCCCGGGGCCGCATCGCGGGGCTCGGCTTCCAGCCGACGAACCCGGGCGTAAAGATCCTGGCTCGCGTCGATCAGCACGATCGCAGCAGCCGGCAAGCCTTCGACCGACGCGGCGTCGGTCGCTGCGGCATCGCCCAGCCGCCGCGCGGACGCGGCAGCCTCCTGCTCGTCCATCTGGCCAAGTTCGATCGCCCGTTCGGTGAGCAGCCATGCGAGCAGGTGCATCAGCCTGGTGGTGATCTTGAGCGATTCGCAACTCAGCGTGATTCGCGCCAGCGGATCGAGCACTTCCCGGTCGGCACGGCCCTGATGATCGAAATAGGCGCGAGCTTCGTCCGCGAGGACCATCGCTTCGGTGTAAAGGCCGTTGACGAGCCGTCCGCGCAGCCGAATCTCTTTGGAACATATGTTCATGGGCAAGGAATGACACAGGCTGGCAGGAGGCGGAACGCGGAAAGTAGGTTAAGATGGCCAGTCTGTGCCGAAACGGGTCGGCCGCGCCGCTGGAACTTCCGTCGCCCTCAATCCTGCCCTTCCAGGCTGTGGGCGAATGTCGTCAGCTGGTCGATCGTCACCTGCAATTGCTCGAGCTGCCGGCAAAGCATCGCGGCGCGGGTGCGGCAACGCTCGGCAGTGGCAGCACGCTGCGTCTCCCGATTGTCGCCGAGATCGTATAGATCGATCAGCTCGCGGATATCATCGAGGCTGAAGCCGACGCTCTTGCCTCGCATGATCCAGGCCAACCTGGCGCGATCGCGACGCGAATAGATGCGGACAGGTCCATCCCGCCTTGGCGTGAGGAGGCCTTCCTCCTCATAGAAGCGCAGGGCGCGGGCGCTGACGCCGAACTCCCGCGAAAGCTCCCCGATCGCAAAGGTTTCAGCCGTGGTGGGCCGAAGAGGAAACGCTACAAGACAATTACTTACAGTCACAAAAAGCCCCCAGGCCAGACGCACGATCATAGATCGGAGGGGGGATCGGGACCAATGGGCAAGTGGCTATGGCCGGTTGCTACTTTAGTCTAGCGGTCTGTTTCATTCCGGGGCAGTCGGCAGCCGGGCGAGCCCTCCCCCGCTCATGTCGAGCCGCCGATAGAAGCAGCTCGCCTCGCCTGTGTGGCACGCGGGACCGGCCGGCCGGCAGCGCAGCCATATCGCATCCTGATCGCAATCGATCCGCGCCTCGACGACGCGCATCACGTTCCCGCTGGTCTCGCCCTTCTTCCACAATCGCCCGCGGGACCGCGAAAAGAAGGTCGCTTCGCCGCTGGCCATCGTCGCCGCCAGCGCTTCGGCATTCATATGCGCGACCATCAGCACATCGCCTGAGCCATGGTCAGTGACCACCGCGGTGATCAGCCCGGCGGCATCGTAGCGCGGGTCGAGCGCGCTGCCTTGTTCGCGATCCTGTTCCATGTCACGGCGATGCGCGAAACCGTCGCCGGGGGCAAGCTTCGGAACGCCCGACAGGGCGGACAGGCCGCGTTGCAGAAATGTTGCGACGGTGGGGCGACAAACAGAGGTTAGCTAACTATATGCGGCGCATCAGCCACCGCGAAGGGATTCGCGATGCTCACCACGCATCCATTTGACGACGACAAACTGCGCGAAGAGTGCGGTATCTTTGGAATTTGGGGCGCCGAGACCGCCGCTGCGATGGTGGCGCTCGGCCTTCACGCGCTCCAGCACCGCGGGCAGGAAGCCGCCGGCATCACCAGCTGGGACGGTCACGCCTTCCACACCCATCGCGCAATGGGCCATGTCGCCGGCAATTTCGACAAGGACGAGGTGATTCGCGGATTGCCCGGCCGCGCCGCTTGTGGCCATGTCCGCTATTCGACCACGGGCGAGACCGCGCTGCGCAACGTGCAGCCATTGTTCGCCGAGCTGTCGTCCGGTGGCTTCGCGATCGCCCATAACGGCAACATCTCCAACGCGATGAAGCTCAAGCGCGACCTGGTCCGGTCGGGCTCCATCTTTCAGTCGACCAGCGATACCGAGACGATCATCCACCTTGTGGCGATGTCGAAGTACCGGACGCTGCTCGACCGATTCATCGATGCGCTCAAGCAGGTCGAGGGCGCCTATTCGCTGATCTGCATGACGCCCGAGGGCATGATCGCCTGCCGCGATCCGCTCGGAATCAGGCCGCTGGTGCTTGGGCGGATCGGCGACTCCTATATCTTCGCGTCGGAGACCGTCGCGCTGGATGTGGTCGGTGCAACCTTCATCCGGCAGGTAGATCCGGGCGAGATCGTGATCGTCTCGGAAAGCGGGCTTCGCTCGATCCGGCCGTTTGCCGATGTCCGCCCCCGGCCGTGCATCTTCGAGCATGTCTATTTTTCGCGCCCCGACTCCATCGTCGACGGCTCCTCGGTCTATACGGTCCGCAAGCAGATCGGCGTCCAGCTGGCGATCGAGAGCGGCGTCGAAGCGGACCTGGTGATACCGGTTCCCGATTCGGGCACGCCTGCCGCGATCGGCTATGCGCAGGAATCCGGCATCCCGTTCGAGCTGGGCATCATCCGGTCGCATTATGTCGGCCGTACCTTCATCCAGCCGGGTGATCAGGTTCGCCATCTCGGCGTGAAGCTAAAGCATAATGCGAATCGCGCCCTGATCGACGGCAAGCGCGTCGTGCTGATCGACGATTCGATCGTCCGGGGCACCACCAGCGTCAAGATCCTGCAGATGCTGCGCGATGCCGGCGCCCGCGAGGTTCACCTCCGGATCGCAAGCCCGCCAACCCGGCACAGCTGCTTCTACGGCGTCGACACGCCGGAACGCGCCAAGCTGCTCGCCGCGCAGATGAACATCGCCGAGATGGCCGCCTATATCGGCGCGGACAGCCTGGCCTTCGTGTCGATCAACGGCCTCTACAAGGCCTTGGGCGAGGCGGATCGCGTCGATCGCCAGCCCAGCTATTGCGATGCCTGCTTCACCGGCGACTATCCGACCCACCTGACCGACCAGGAAGAACTGATTCCGACCGATCAGCTGGCGCTGCACGGCGAACGCGTGGTCGCCTGACCTTCCGAAAGACTATCGACATGGCAACTCCCCTTTCAGGAAAGCTGGCGCTCGTCACCGGTGCCTCGCGCGGTATCGGCGCCGCGACCGCCGAAGCGCTCGGCAAGGCCGGTGCGCATGTCATCCTGACGGCGCGCACCGCCGGCGGGCTGGAAGAGGTGGAGGACCGGATTCACGCCGCAGGCGGTACCGCCACGATCGCTCCGATGGATCTTGCCGAGAATGACAGCATTGCCCGGCTGGCGGAGGCCATCGCCGGTCGATGGAGCGCGCTCGACATCCTCGTGCTCAATGCAGCCATGCTGGGCACCCTGGCGCCCGTCCCCGCCATCGATGCGAAAGAGTTCGCCAGGCTGCTGACCCTCAATGTGATGGCGCAGCAGCAGCTTATCGCCGCCTTCGACCCGCTGTTGCGGGCGTCTGCGGATGGCGCCGTCATCGGTGTGACGAGTTCGGTGGGCGCGCATGCCCGGCCCTATTGGGGGGCCTATGGTGCTTCCAAGGCGGCACTCGACACGATGCTGCTGGCCTATGGCCAGGAGATGGCGAACATCAGCAAGATCAAGGTCGCGATCGTCGATCCGGCCGCAACCGCCACCAAGATGCGTGAGAGCGCGTTTCCAGGCGAGGACCAGGCCACGCTGAAGAGCCCGGCAGTCGTCGGCAACGCTATCGCGCAATTGGTGAGCGATGGGTTCGACAACGGACATCGGATCCGTATCGAGCGCTGAGACCCCCGCTACCGCTGACCCGGTGGCCCGAGGAAGACGCCGGGAGCCTACTGATCAGAGGGCATCGAGCATTTACTCTGACGCAGCCGAATCCGCTCTGTGCCCTAAGCCTTCACCAGCGTGACCTGTGCGACATCGATGCCGCCGCCGGCGAAGCCGCCCTCACAATACATGAGGTAGAAGCGCCACAACTTGACGAATGCCTCGTCGAAGCCTTTCGGCAGGCGCCCGTCCTCGATGGCGCGATCGAAGGTCTCGCGCCAGCGCTTCAACGTCTCGGCATAATGCAAGCCGAAGCGCTCGACATTTTCCCAACGTAGTCCGGCCTTCTCCGCTGCCGCACGGAAGCGGCTTTCCGAGATCAGCATGCCGCCGGGGAAGATGTAGGTCTGGATGAAGTCGGCGTCGGTGCGGTAGCTTTCGAAGATCGCGTCATCGATCTCGATATACTGGATCGCGGCACGCCCGCCGGGTTTGAGCGCGCGGGCGATCGCCTCCATATAGGCCGGCCAATATTTCTCGCCGACGGCCTCGACCATCTCGACGCTGGCCACGGCATCGTAGCGGCCCGGCACATCGCGATAATCGCAGATCTCGAAGCGCGCCTTATCGGCGAGACCGGCCTTGGCGATCCGCTCGTCGGCCCACGCCTTCTGCTCGATCGACAGGGTGATACCCGTCACGTCAGCGCCATATTCCGCCGCAGCGACCTCGGCCAGACCGCCCCAGCCGCAGCCGATCTCCAGCAAGGTCGACCCCGGCTTGAGATCCAGTCGATCCAGCAGCGCGGTGATCTTGCGATGCTGCGCGATCTCCAGCGGCTCCGCGCCGCTGATCGGCTCGGCGAACAGCGCCGAGGAATAGCTCATCGTCCGATCCAGCCACAATTCGTAGAAATCATTGCCGAGATCATAATGGAAAGCGATGTTGCGGCGGGCATTGGCGCGGCTGTTGCGGCGGAAGGCGTGCAGGATCAAATTGAAGAATCGCAGCGGCCCCTGTGCGCGACCAAGCTCGCCCAACGGATGCCGGTTGCGCATGAAAAGATCGAAGATCGGAACGGGATCGGGGCTGGTCCACTCGCCCTCGGCCCAGCTGCGATACCAGCCCACCGAGCCGGTGGTGACCAGCCGGACCAGCGGGCGCCAGTTCTTCAGCTCGACGATCGCGACCGGCCCCGGCCGTCGGCCACCCAGCACCCGAAAGGTACCATCGGGCAAGGTCGCCTCGATCGCGCCTTCTTCGAGGCCGCGGTCGATCGTATCGAGCAGGCGCTGGAATCCCGGCGAGAGCAGGCGCGCGATCCAGCTCGACCCAGTGGCAAATCGACGATCGGCTAGAAGAAGGTGCTGTCCCCGCACCGGAGGCTGGGCATTCATCTGGTCTCGTCCGTCCCCGTTACCGCTCCGCGCGACTCTAGCCGCATATATCGAGCCTTACGGCTGGAAAAGAAGCTCCGTTGCATCAATCGCCAAGTTTTTTTCCTAGCCGCGCGGAAGCAGCAAGCGCTCTTGCCCGCGCTTCCTTGTGGCCGACGATCGGGGCAGGATAGCCGGCGATCGTTACGCCGGCACCGAACGGGTCGTGGATGGCATCGCCTTCCACCGCCGACAGCTCGGGCACCCATTGCCGGATATAGTCGCCGGCATCGAATTTCAGCGACTGGACAAGCGGCGCCATGATCCGCCCGAACGGATTGGAGTCGATCCCCGTGCCCGCCACCCACTGCCAGTTGACCGCGTTGCTGCCATAATCGGCGTCGAGCAGCGTGTCCCAGAACCAGCGCTCGCCGCGCCGCCAGTCGAGCAGCAGATGCTTGATGAGGAAGGACGCCGTGATCATCCGCACCCGGTTGTGCATGAAACCGGTCGCCCACAGTTCTCGCATGCCTGCGTCGACGATCGGATAGCCAGTCAGCCCTCTCGTCCAGGCGCGGTAATCGCGATCGGCCGCCACGCCCGTTCTCCACGGAAAGTCGTCATAGGCAGCGCGGCCACTGGCGGCGCCATAATCCGGCAGAATATCGATCACATTGGCGCAGAAGTCGCGCCATCCGAGCTGCCGCAACCAGGGCTCGGCATTCGACCGTGCCTGCCGCGAGGCGCTGTACCAGAGCGTCGCGGGCGAAATTTCGCCGAAATGAAGATGGGGAGAGAGTCGGGAGCTACCCTCCACCGACGGACGATTCCTGTCTTCGTCATAGTCTTCGATGAGAGGAAGGAAGGCGTCCAAGGCGCCACGCGCGCCGTCCTCGCCCGGCGTCCAGCGCCGGAAGCCGGCCGCCCAGTCGGGCTCGGTCGCCAACAGGCCCCAGTCATCGAGCCGATCGCCTGCCACCCTGCCCCCCGCCGTCGAGATCATGTCCGGCGCCTCGACCGGCCGGCGGGGCGGCATCTGCTCCTTCAGCGCGCGCCAGTAAGGCGTGAAGATGCGGTAGCGGCCATGCGTGGCGGTGAGCACCGCGCCGGGCGGAACAAGCCGCCCGCCATCGTAGAGCCGCAGGTCCGCCAGCGCCGCGAGCTGCTGCTCGGCAGCCTGCCACCAGGGTTCATAATGCCGCAGCGCATGAATGCGCGTGGCGCCGATCGCCTTAGCCATCGCACGCAACTCGGCGATGCTGCCCCCGCGCCGAAGGACGAGGCGACCGCCTTTCGCAGCGATATCACGCTCCAGCGCCTTCAGGCTGTGATGCAGCCACCAGCGCTGCGCTCCGCCCATCGCCCAGTGGCCCGGCAGTGCATCGTCGAGAACATAGACACCGGTCCAGCCACCCTCGGCCGACGCCGCGGCAACGGCAGCCTGGTCGGCAAGCCGCAGATCCTGGCGAAACCAGACGATCGATGCGGCGGTCAACGCCCCGTTTCGGCCGGCTTCGAGCTCTGCAGGCGGGCTGGATTGGCGAGATTTTGCAGCAGCGCCACGCGATCGGCATCGGACAATGCCCTCAGCAGTTCGAGCAGGCGATCATTCTGCTTGGCCCGCAGCTCGGTCTGAAGGGCTTCCTCACGACGCATCAGCGGCTCGAGCTTGTCGACGTCGACGGTAGCGCCGCTGAGAAACTGCGCCTTCTCCTGACGGATCGCGGCGAGGTCCATCTGGATCTGTGCCACGCGCGGGTCCTTCTCGCCCATGATCCGGGCGGCGATGGCATTGCCTTCCGGCGACAGAGGGACGCGCCGCACCCCCGTGGACAGCGCCAGCGGCGCGGCGGCGTTTCCGGCAGGCTTGGCGGCCGGCTTGGGCGGTGCGGCAATAGCCGCACCGGACAACACCGCCGTGACGATCACCAGCTTCATGGTCCGCGTCATGACTTATTTCTCCAATGTTCAGCCAAGCCCCATCAACGACAGCACTTCCTTGCGGCTCCGATCGTCCTCGCGGAACACCCCCATCATGCGGCTGGTGGTCATGCCGACGCCGGGGGTTCGAACCCCACGCGCGGTCATGCAGCTATGGCTGGCCTGGATCACCACCGCGACCCCGGCCGGTTCAAGATGCGTCCAGATGCAGTCCGCCACCTCGGCGGTCAGCCGCTCCTGGATCTGCAGCCGACGAGCGAAGCCATGAAGCACGCGGGCAAGCTTCGAAATGCCGACGACGCGGTTGCGCGGCAGATAGGCGATATGGGCGTGACCGATAATGGGCGCCATATGATGCTCGCAATGCGACTGGAACGGAATGTCTTTCAGCAGGACGATCTCGTCATAGCCGCCGACCTCTTCGAAGGTCCGGCTCAGGAACAGCGACGGATCCTCTTCATATCCTACGCAATATTCCTTCCAGGCACGCCCCACGCGCGCCGGGGTATCGCGCAGTCCCTCGCGATCGGGATCGTCGCCCGACCAGCGGATAAGGGTGCGGATCGCATCCTGCACCTCCTGCGGCACAGGCAGCTTCCCGGCGGTGGCGCCATCCGGCGCGCCGTCTTCTTTGTCGTCGAGTATCGACATCCCTTGACCTTATCCCATTCTTTTGGCGTTCGCCTAACGCATGGCTCCGCCCAATGTAAGCATCAGCGCGGCCACATTCTCCGGAATTCGGGCTCGCCATCGATGAACTGGTGCTTGAGCGCTCCCGCCAGGTGAAGAATCACAAGCGCGATCAGCATATAGCCGCCCACTTCGTGCATCGTTCCCAGCACATCGTGCAGATATTCCTTGCGCTCCGCCGGCAGCGCCATGATGAAGCCGATCCGCGGCCATTCGAACACCCCAAACAGCTTCATCGGGATTTCCGGTGCAGCCTTCCAAGCGCTGTCATGGGCCCATCCGGTGAGCGGCATCCACAACATCAGGACATAGAGACCGAGATGCGTCGCATGCGCCAGGCCTCGCTCCCACGGTGCCATGCTCTGTGAGAACAGCGGGGGCTTGTGACTCAACCGCCACAGGGTCCGCATCGCCACCAGGCCGAGGACGATGATCCCGATGGATTTATGGGTATCAATCGCCAGGCGAATCCGATCGTCGGGCAGCTTCTCGGCGACGAGCCCGAGGACGATGTTGCCGATCATGAGCAGTGCGATCAGCCAATGGGCTATGATGGCGGGCCTGGTGTAGCGCGGCGTCAGCGAAGGTTCATCGGTCAAGGCTAGGCTCTCCGGAGGCGGATCGTTGCGGTGCGTCAATTTTCCGATCATAGAGCCCGGGGCTCGGCTTTCCAGCCGGTTCTCCTATGGAATGCCCCTTTGGATCCTACTTCGCATGAGTCCGACCTCCTCGCTCGAAGCGCGCTTCAATATGACATCGCCGCGATTGAACCGGCCGCCGCTCACCCTGGCAACAGTCCTGCTCCACGGCGGTGCTCTGCTGATGCTGGCGGTCCTTACGGCCCAGGCATGGGCGCAGGCCGGCATCCTGGCCTGGTCGGTCGGGCTGGCCTATCTCGCTTACGACACCGTATTGCTGGTCTTCGTCGGCGCAAAATCGCTGCCGCTCCGTCATTTGGCGGCGATCGAGCCTGCCCGCTGTGATCCGCCCACGCTGGCGGTGCTGGTGGCGGCGCATAACGAAGCCGCTGTCCTGAAGGCGACGGTGGAGGCGTTGCTCGCCCAAAAGGACCCGCCCGACATCATCCTGATCGCCGACGACGGTTCTACCGACGGCACAGCACTGACGATGGGCAGCGCCTTTGGCATGGAGATGCCGCCGCTGGGCGGCATGGCGTCCTCGCCGGTCGTGGCATCGCTCCGCTGGCTCCGCCTGCCCCATGGCGGCAAGGCGCGCGCGCTGAATGCCGCGCTCGAGTGCACCGACTGCGACGTGGTGCTGACCGTCGATGCCGACACGTTGCTGGCCGAGGACGCGATCGCGGCAATGCGCAGCGCCTTCCACCGCGAGCCGGCGCTGGTGGCCGCCACCGGGCTACTCCGGCCGATCTGCGACCGGACGATTGCGGGGCGGTTATTCCAGTGGTTCCAGACCTATGAATATGTCCGCAATTTCATCTCGCGCTTTGCCTGGATGCGGGTCGATGGGCTGCTGCTGATCTCGGGCGCGTTCGCGGGGTTCCGGCGGGACGGCGTGATTGCGGTGGGCGGATTCGATCCTGAATGCCTGGTCGAGGATTATGAACTGATCCACCGGCTGCATCGCTGGTCGATCGATCATCGCCTGGGCTGGAAGGTCCGCGTGCTCGGCGAGGCGCGCGCCTATACCGATGCGCCCGGCCACCTGGTCCCGTTCCTGCGCCAGCGCCGGCGTTGGTTCGGCGGCTTCCTGCAGACGCAATATTGGAACCGCGACATGGTCGGCAATCCGCGCTTCGGGCGGCTCGGCACGATGATGCTGCCGGTCAAGGCATTCGACACGGTGCAGCCGCTCTTCGGCCTCGTCGCCTTTGCGCTGCTAGCGGGGTTCGTCATCAGCGGCCGCAGCTTGGTCGTCGGCCCGATCCTGCTGGCTATGCTGGCCAAGGCGGCGATAGACTTCGCCTTCCACTGCTGGTCGATCATGCTCTACCGGCGCTGGTCGGGCGGGATGCTTCCGGAAGGCTGGGGCCGGGTGCTCGCGACATCGCTGGCCGAACCTTTCAGTTTCCAGCTGCTGCGCCATCTTGGCGCCGCCTGGGGCTGGATAGCCTTCCTGACCGGTCGCTCGACCTGGACCAGGGCACGGCGCGGCGGAATCCTGGCGCGGCAGGGCTGAACCGAAAGGAAGGATGCCATGAGCAACGATGATTATGTCTACGACGAAGCGACAGGCGAGTGGATCAGCGCAGGTGATGTGGCGGTGCCGGCGGCCGGCGGCGTAGAGGTGCGTGATTCGGTCGGCAACCTGCTCGTCGACGGGGATGCCGTGACGCTCATCAAGGATTTGAAGGTCAAGGGGGCCAACCAGACCCTGAAGCGCGGAACGCTGATCAAGTCGATCCGGCTGACCGGCGACGATCAGGAGATCGACTGCCGCTATGAGGGTATCAAGGGGCTGGTGCTGCGCGCGGAGTTTGTCAGGAAACGCTGAGATCCGGATGCGCGGTATCGATGCAAAGGCCTTGCCGCGGCCCTTGAGGCCAGAGCCTCAGGCGGCCGCAGCGCCCCGCTCGACGGATTCATGCTCCTCGGCGAGCGCCTGGACCAGCGGCTGGAGATTGCGATCGTAGCGCGCGAGCACGTCGGGCGCGCCGACCTGGGCGTGATGGGTGACGAAGGATTCTCCGGTCCACAGATGAAGCGCGACGCCCGGCGCTTCGGCAACGATCATCGGGCGCTCGTCGGGGGTCTCCGGATCGAGCGGCGCCATTTCGAGCGCGACCTGTGGGGCGGTCGATGGAGCGACCGCGAGCATGCGGCCGCGCCACTGCGTCGTGATCGAGCGATGGATATGACCCGCGATCATCAGAACATTCGGCCGGTCGCCGATCGCCTTGTCCAGCGTTACAACCCATGGCTCGGTAGGGTGCGCGGTCATCCAGGGAATGCCGGTCTCGATCGGCGGATGGTGCAGGACGATCAGCACCGGCTTGTCGGGAGCTTCGGCCAGTCGCGCCCGCAACCAAGCGGCGCGGCGGCGGCAGAAGGCACCGCCATGGTGGCCGGGATCGAGGGTGTCGAGCACGATGATCCGCACTTCGGGCTCGTCGATCACATATTGAACGAAGCCGTCCTCTGCCGGCAGATCGGGGAAGACCTGTTTCAGCAGTCCACGGTCGTCATGATTGCCCACGCATAGGTGAACCGGGAAATCGCAGCTGTCGATCAGGCCTTTGAGACGCCGGTAACTGGCGAGGTCACCATGGTCGGTGAGGTCGCCGGTCAGGAACATGCGATCCGGTGGAACCGCCAGCCCCTTCACATAATCGATAGCCGAAGCGACGCGCCGAAAGTTGAGCTCATCGACGTTATCGAGATCGAAGCCGATATGCAGGTCGGTCAATTGCGCGATCAGCATAGCGAAGTTCCCATTACGCCGCCGGTTTCGATACCCGGCCCAACTCCAACGCCCAACATCTGATCATGGCCCCTGCACTATCGCTGTGATCTTCTCCACAGTGGGCGAGAAATAGCGGTAATCAAAGGTCAAATCCCGCCGCCTGCCCTTTCCATCGCCTTTTCGTCGATATGCTCGACCGCCTTGCCGCGGGCGCGGTTGTCGCGAACCATCAGCGGCGCGAATCCGGTGCGGTGATAATCGTGACACATCGCGCAGGATGACGGCACCGCCTTGTGGGCGTCCTGACCGCCGTGACATTCCTGGCACTTGGCGATCTTCGGCAGGTTCACGTCGGCAGCCCAGCGCGATGTCTTCACCGCGTGGCAGCTGGTGCAATTCTCCGTGTCATGCGCTGCGTGGTCGAACCAGCCCTTGGTCATATAGCGGCGGGTCAGCGACACCGGCGTCACCGCGAAGGGCGTGGTCGGATTGCCGGTGGCGCGGACCATATGGCAGTCGAAGCAGGCGCCTCCCTTCGAGAAGACCGCGCGGATCGCCTGCTCGGCATTGCCGATGTGCATCGCGCTGGTCTGCGCAAAGGCGGTTCGTTGTCCGGAGGAAGCGAAGTCGCCCGGCCGCCGTCGTTCCATGCCCTGGAATGCGCCGTTGCGGGGCGCTCCGGCTCGGTAGAAGGCGCGGATATCGGCGATCACCTGGGCGGGTTCGCCGTGGCGCAGGGTACGGATCGTGCCGCCGACTTGATCGAAGGCGAGCGAATGGCAGGCTCCGCACGAATTCTCCATCTTCACGGCGGCAAAGGTGGTGCCGGTGGCATCGCGGGTGTGGCAATTCGCACATTCGAGCGGCGCGCCGTAGCCTTCACCCTTGCCGAGCGTCTTCGCCATCTGCGCGACGCCGTTGGTAGTCGACAGGTGTAGATCGTGCGGGAATTTGAGGCCGCTGTCCTCCTTGGGGTTCGCATCGAGCGAGACGCGGCGGAACATCGGCACGCCGTCCGCGCCGGCGAAGCGGATCGTCGGCTCGAACTGCGGGTGATTGTCGCCGAAATCGGCGGCATTCTTGAGCGGCGTATCGATCCGCTTGCTCATGTCGCCATGGCAATTGGTGCAGAAACGCTCGTCCGTCACCGGCATCGCGGTCGTGCCCTGATGCTCGGTGTGGCACTCGACGCAGCGGCCGGGCTGGATGCCGAATACGCCGCCGACCAGCTGCTTAGTGGCTCCGACGATGCCCAGCGAACCCCGGGCGTCCGCCAGTTTCTTCGGATCGGCGTGATCATGAACCTTGGTGTGGCAGGCCGCGCAGGCGGTGTCGCGCACGGCTTCCCCGGCCTTCACATGACAGGCCTGGCAATTATTCTCGAGGGTCTTGTGGACCTGCGACAGCTTGCCCGACGTCCACAGTTCGTCGGCGTGGAAGGCGACCTTGCGGGTCTGGTCGATCGGCTGGGTGTGGATCGATACCAGCGGCCAGACGAGGAAGATGCCGAGCACCAGGATCGCCAGCGCCCAGGCCAGCGGCCGCTTGCCCGGTAGCACCGTAGCGAGCGAGAAGACATGCGCCTCCTCCTTGTCCTCGGACGCGTTGGAGATCGCACCGACGCGAGAGACGGTGACGATGACCGACCCTTTTTCCTCGCCCTCGCCCGGCTCGATCTCGAGCGAGTGGCTGCCGATGCGGACATCGGCGCCCTGCGCCGCGGAAAAGCGCTGGTGCTCGGTCGACTTGCCGTTGACCACCAGCGGCAGCCCTGCCGTCGCGACGACCTCGACATAGCCGCCTGCAACGATGCGGATTGCCGCATGGTTCAGGGTCACTGCCAGGTCAGGCAGGTGGATATCGCTCGAAGGGCTGCGGCCGACGCTCAGCTCGGCCTTGTCGAAGCTCTTGGGGCGAACGATGTCCCGCCCATCGGCGGTGCGCGCTACCGTGCGAACAATGAAGCTCATCTGCGCGTTCTCACCAGTAATAGAAGACGGCGACGACATGCACGAACAGTGCGGCGATCAGCGCGAAGGTCAGCGGTATATGGATGTAGAGCCAGACCTCGAGCAGCGCCTTCAGCCGCAAGTGCTTGCGGATGCGGGATAGCGAGGAGCGCCGGCGTTCGAGCAGCACCTCGACGTGATCGAGCGGATCGGCCTCGGCCTCTCCGCGCGACGGATGCGCGCGGACAGCCGCCAGCGCCGCACGGGTGCCGCACTTGCTGTAGCGGCCGGTCAGCCGTGCCACGAGGCCGCCGCCGAAAGGATCGTCGGCGAGCGCCATCTGGACGATCGCCGCGCCGTCTGCATCGAGCGGCTGCGCCGACTCGTTGAGCTGCCGGTCGAGCGTTCGCAGATTGTCGAGCATCTGGATCTGGGTCGTCTCGCCACGATTGGCGGATAGTGCCTGCGGCAGCGACGCATAGGCCGCGATGCCGAATACGCCGGAACCAATCACCAGCATCATAAGGACATAGGCGAGGGTGTGGATATTCCATCCGAAGTCGAACCCGGTGTGCAACGTCGCGACCACGATCAGCGACAGGCCGAGATAGACATGGGCGGATGTCCAGCTCTTCAGCGACCAGCGTCCCGGCGTGATCGCCCGCTTCCTTACGCCGAGCATCGTCAGCCACAGGATCAGCAAGATGCCTATGGTTCCAGTGGTATAGCCGTAGATCGTCCCACCATTGGGCTTGGGCTGCACGTCGTTGAAGGCGTATATCAGCACTGCGACACCGCACAGCGTCAGCGCGATCTTGAGCCACTTATAGCTCTGATAGCGCAGGAACCCTTCATGCTCGGAGGCGCGTTCGCGACCGGTGGTCGCCTGTCGAAGCGATTTGGTGGCCATCAGGCGTCGTCCCGCTGCAGCCGGGCGACCGTCAGAAATTCCTCGGGAGCAACGCGGATGGCCGCGCCGGTCGGACAGGCGCGCACGCAGCTCGGACCGCCCTCGATGCCCGAGCACATATCGCATTTCACCGCGCGCTTGGCCTTTTCGACACCCGGCTCGGCATTGGCATAGGCCCAGTCATGACTGGGTTCGCCTGGCCCCGGCCCCTGCCCGAACAGGAACCACTTCCAAAGGCTCGGCTTCTTCGGCGGCTCCTTCTCCATGCGGATCACGCCATAGGGGCAGTTGCGCTGGCAGTTACCGCAGCCGATGCAGGTGTTGTCGATATAGACCTCGCCATCCTGGCCGCGGTGGATCGCGGTCGGCGGACAATCGGCCATGCAATGCGGATGCTCGCAATGGCGGCAGCTGGTCGGCACGTGGAGGTTCGCGAAGGTACGACCCGCCTCGCGGTCGAGCCGCGATATGCCGTCATGACTGTCCGCGCAGGCCTTCTCGCAATTGTCACAGCCGACGCAGAGATTCTCGTCGATCAGCAGCACGTCGGTGGCTTCGCCGACGCCGTTGTCGACCAGGAAGTTGGCAACCGACGAATACATGTCGACCACAGTCGCGAAGCTGTCCTTCTTGGCCTCGATGAACGAGGCGAGATCCTCGCGCTCGCCGATCGAAACCTTTGCCTTTGCGAAAAACTGGGGCTTGGCCTCAAGCAGGCGGAGGAAGGCCGCGCCATCGAGCTTGATCACCTCGGACTTGACCGCGGCGCGCACGGTCTGCTTGCGGACGCCATTGTCGAACAGCTCCAGCTCGCCGACATAATTGCCGGCAGGGATATAGGAGAGGAACACCGGCTTGCCGCCGATCGACTTCTCGACAACGACCGAGCCCGAGCGGATCACGAAGACGTCATTGCCTTCCTCGCCCTCGCGGAAGATCACCTCGCCGGCGCGCACCGCCTTGATCTCGGCGGTTTCCAGGACCTCGGCGAGATCGGCGGACTGCAGGCCGGACTGCCACATCTGGAGCAGCTGGCGCTCAGTCGAGATGCGGGTCACGGCGCGCTTCACACCGGGCACCGAAGCCATCAGCTTGAGGATCGCGTTGCGCGGAATCTCGACCACTATCGTGTCGGCGATCGAGCGGATCGTCGAACCGCGGCGGCGGCCCGACACCAGGCCGACCTCGCCGAAGATCGAGCCTTCGGGAATTACGATGCCGGTCGAACGGCCATCGGGCAGCGGGATATCGACCGAGCCCTCGACGATGCAGAACAGCGACGATCCCGGCGCGTTCTTTTCGAAGATCGTCTGGTTCTTGCCATAGGCCCGCACATCGGAGTCGAGCATGAACTCGCGCATCTGCAGCGGCGACAGATCGTTTAGGATGGTGACGTTGGTGCGGATCAGCTCGAGCCACTCGTCGACCGACTTCTTCTTCGGGAGATTGACGAACTTGCCTTCCAGGATCGGCTCGTCGGCCGGCTTCAGGTCGAGATTGCCGTTGATGAACTCGACGATGTCATAGCCCTGGTTCATGCAGTGCTTGATCAGCGGATAGCCGGCCAGCGCACCGATCACGAAGATGCCGGGGTTGGTCGTCTCGAACTGGGGCGACAGCTTTGGGAAGGCCTCGCGGTCGGCGCTGGTGAACTCGATCCCGCATTCCTCGATGAACTTGCGCGGCGCCGCGGAGCCCATGCGAGCGATGACCCGGTCGCAGCGAATGCGCGCCTCACCGTCGCGGGTGTCGAGAATGATGTGGCCCGGCTCGATGCGGTTGGGCGACGTATCGGTGACGATGTTCATCCGGCCTTCGTCACGCGCCTGCATCAGCAGCTTGACGTTGGCGCTCTTCGCCCGGCTGAAATCCGCCGTGCGGTTGATGATCGTGACGACATTGCCCTGCGCCACGTCCTGCGCGAGGCCGAGCGCATTTTCGATGCCGGCATCGCCCGCGCCGACCACCATGATATGCTCGTCGACATATTCGCCGGGGTCGTCGAGCTGATATTGGAGCTGAAGATAGTTCTGGTCCGCGCCGGGCACCCGCAAAAGGTTGGGGTTGCCCTGGGTACCGATCGCCAGAATGATGTTCTCGGCCTTGATCTCGGTCTTGTCGGTCAGGGTGATCGTGAAATCACCCTTGGCGCCGGTGATCGTCTTCACCTCGCTCTTGAGGCGGACATTCACCTTGGCGGCGGCGATCTGCTCATCCCAGAGGCCGAGGATCTTCTCGCGCTTGCCGGCATCGAAATCCACGTCCGAGCGCAGCACGAGCTGGCTCGGCGTCGCCATGACGTGCTTGCCCTTTTGATATTTGTAGATGGTATCGGAAAGATGGTCGGTCTTTTCGAGAAGGATGTGCGGGATGCCGAGCTGCGCGGCATGGGCTGCCGCGCTAAGCCCCGCCGGCCCCGAGCCAACGATGGCAATCCGGTAGGTATCCGCCACTGGTTCCCCCTGCCCCGTCATCATCACCGCCACGCCCGCGGCCTGTTTGTAACGGCGAAAACGCCTCGCCGGCCCCTAAGACCAATGAGATTTCGCCGTCTACCCCGAACCCACTCTACCAGCTTCGACGCGTTCCGCTAGACTTTCGTTACATTTGGAGATCAAAGCCTATTACGCTCAATTCCGGAGAGAAATGTGACGAAGGACGGTGCCGTAGACAAGGGGTTTTCACTGCCATTTGCGCGCATCGCGCTCGTGCTGGCAGCGCTAATCGCCATCGCCGCCATAGCCATCGCGGTCCTCCGCTCGCGCGGTGACACCGGCGCATCCGCGCCGCCCGCGGCGACGCAGCCGGTCGGCGACATCGCCTCGATGATCGGCGGGCTCGAGAAGAAGCTGCGCGACAACCCCGGCGATCCCAAGGGCTGGAACCTGCTCGGCCTCGCTTATTACAATGTCGGCCGCTACGCCGACAGCGTGCAGGCTTATGCGAAAGCGGCCGCCCTCGATCCCGACAATGCCCAGACATGGTCGGCGCTCGGCGAGGTTCAGCTGCTCTCCGGCCCGGGCGGAATCACCCCCGAAGCAGAAGCTTCATTCCGCAAGGCCCTCGCGATCGACCCCGGCGATTTCCGCGCCCGCTATTTCATGGCGGTGAAGAAGAACGAGGGCGGCGATCACAAGGGCGCCGTCGACGACCTGATCGGCATATTGCGCGACAGCCCGCCCGATGCGCCATGGGCCCAGCCGGTGCGCGAGTTGATCTCGAGCATATCCACCAAGCACAAGATCGACATCTCCGGCCGCGTTCCGGCACCCGCCGCCCCTGCCCCTGCCGAGGACAGCGTCGTCACCGGCGGCATCCCTGGCCCGACCGCCACCGACCTGAAGGCTGCGACTGCGATGACGCCGTCGCAGCAGGACGAGATGGCGCGCGGCATGGTTGCCCGGCTCGCCGCCCGACTGGAGGCCAACCCGCGCGACGCCGACCGCTGGATCATGTTGATGCGATCGCGGATGCAGCTCAAGGATCCGGCCGGTGCCCAATCGGCGCTGGCCGGAGCGAAGGCCGCCTTCAAGGACGATGCCGCACAGCGCGCGCGGTTTGACGCGGCGGCGAAGGTGCTGGGCCTGCCCGAGCGCTGAGCTGGCGTGCCCTATCGCTGACTTCATGAAAGGTTCGGCTCTCTCGCACCCCATGCTCGGCGACAGATCGAAAGAATATCCATCACGCCGAAACTGGAAAGGGCCGCCCGGTGCCCGGACGGCCCTTTCAGCTTATCTGGCGCGCGGGATCAGGCGGCGTCGCCGCCAGCCTTCTCCTTGCTCTTCTTCGCGAAGACACGAACCGGGTCCTTGCGGCCTTCGACCACGTCCTTGTCGACGATGATCTCGTCCACGCCGTCCATCGACGGCAGGTCGAACATGGTGTCGAGCAGCAGCCCCTCGAGGATCGAGCGCAGGCCGCGCGCACCGGTCTTGCGGGTGATCGCCTTGCGGGCGACCGCGATCAGCGCGTCGTCGGTGAAACCAAGCTTCACGCCCTCCATCTCGAACAGCTTCTGATATTGTTTGACCAGCGCGTTCTTCGGCGTCGAGAGGATCTCGACCAAGGCGGGCTCGTCCAGGTCCATCAGGGTCGCGATCACCGGGAGACGGCCGACGAATTCGGGGATCAGGCCGAACTTCAGCAGATCCTCGGGCTCGCACTGCTGAAGCGTCTCGCCGGTGCGGCGCTCGTCGGGCGCCGCGACATAGGCGCCGAAGCCGATCGACTTGCCCTGCAGGCGATCACCGATGATCTTCTCGAGCCCGGCGAACGCCCCGCCGCAGATGAACAGGATATTGGTCGTGTCGACCTGCAGGAACTCCTGCTGCGGATGCTTGCGGCCGCCCTGTGGCGGCACCGAGGCGGTGGTGCCCTCCATCAGCTTGAGCAGCGCCTGCTGGACGCCCTCGCCCGATACGTCGCGGGTGATCGAGGGGTTGTCGGCCTTGCGGCTGATCTTGTCGATCTCGTCGATATAGACGATGCCGCGCTGCGCCCGCTCGACATTATAGTCGGAGGCCTGGAGCAGCTTCAGGATGATGTTCTCGACATCCTCGCCGACGTAGCCGGCTTCGGTGAGCGTCGTCGCGTCGGCCATCGTGAAGGGCACGTCGAGCAGCCGCGCCATCGTCTGGGCGAGCAGCGTCTTGCCCGAGCCGGTCGGCCCGACCAGCAGGATGTTCGACTTCGCCAGCTCGACATCGGCACCCTTGGCGCCATGGTTGAGCCGCTTGTAATGGTTGTGGACCGCCACGGAGAGCACGCGCTTGGCCTTGGACTGGCCAATCACATATTGGTCGAGATGCTCGCAGATCTCATGCGGCGTCGGAACGCCACCGTCCTTCTTGCTGACGAGCGCACCCTTGGTCTCTTCCCGGATGATATCGTTGCAGAGTTCGACGCACTCGTCGCAGATGAACACCGTCGGGCCAGCGATCAGTTTGCGGACCTCGTGCTGCGACTTGCCGCAAAACGAGCAGTACAGGGTGCTCTTCGAGTCGCCGCCGGTCAACTTGGTCATAAACTAGATCCTGACTCCACTGGGGATCGCCCATATCCTAAACATGTCCCCCCCGATCCCACAACCTTCTTAAGAAGCCATGAGCGATATCGGGGTCCCCCGGAATATGGGGAGGGCTCTGCGGCGAACAAGCCGCCCGCGGCCATAACGGGCGGCTGACCGATCAGGCTGCCATCGCCTCGTCAGCGGGGCTTGGCCGCTTGTCGAACACCTCGTCGATCAGCCCGAACGCCTTGGCTTCGTCGGCCTCGAGGAACTTGTCGCGATCCATCGCATGCTCGATCGCCTCGATCGGCTGCTTGGTGTATTTCGCGTAGAGCGAGTTGAGCCGGTGCCGCATCCGCAGGATCTCGCGGGCCTGGATCTCGATATCGGCGGCCATGCCCTGGGCACCGCCCGACGGCTGGTGGATCATGATCCGGCTGTTGGTCAGCGCCACGCGCATGCCGGGTTCGCCGGCAGCCAGCAGGAAGCTGCCCATCGAGGCTGCCTGGCCGATGCACACGGTGCCAACCCTGGGGCGGATATATTGCATCGTATCGTGGATCGCGAGACCCGCCGTCACGACGCCGCCCGGCGAGTTGATGTACATGAACACGTCCTTCTTCGGATTTTCCGATTCGAGGAACAGCAGCTGGGCAGTAATCAGCGAGGCCATGTGGTCCTCGACCTGGCCGGTCACGAAGATGATTCGCTCGCGAAGCAGGCGCGAATAGATGTCGAAGCTGCGCTCGCCGCGGTTCGACTGCTCGATCACCATAGGCACGAGAGCGCCCGTCTCCGGATTGAGGAATTGGCCGGTTTCAAACGGATTGTGCATGGGAGGTCTCGGTCCTTCGTGCTTTGCCTTGAGATGCCAACATCGGCCTTTGCCGCGGGGGTTTCAAGGGCCCATCGCGCGCATGGGCATCAGCCAGCGCTGCTTCGAAATTGTCTGGCGCGCGCTCCGTCGATCGGCAAGATGGTCCGATGGGGGATATGCATCGATGCTCAAGACGGCCGACATCCGCTCGCTAGCCTGCCGCGGCGGGCTTGGCGCGACCATCGCGCTGCCGATCGCGGCGCTTCTGTTCGCGCTCTTCTGTCTCGCGAACCTTCATGGCCTCGGCCGCGATCTTCCGGCAGCGGAGGCGAATGTGCGGGCCGCCTATGCCTCCGGGGTCCTGCAGGATGTCGACTGGCTGCCCGGCAACACGGACATCGGCCGGCACCAGTATAACGACTGCCTGATTCTCTACATGGCGCTCGACCAGCAGGCAGCGGCTGCGCAGCTCATGGCCAGCCCGATCAAGCCGGTGCAACGGGGCACCGAGACGATGTGCGGGGCGCTGCGCGCCTTTGCCGCAGGCGACAAGGAGGCGGGCCGGACCGGCCTCTGGTATCACCAATATATCCACGGCCACACTATGCTCGCGCGCTATCTGCTGCCGCTCATGCCGGTCGAGGCGATCCGCAACCTCTATCACAGCATCGAAACCCTGCTGGTGCTGGCAGGGATCATGATCACCACGCTCGCACTCGCCGGCAGGCGCCGGCCGACCGAAAGCCTGTTCTGGCTGATCCTGTTCCTTGCTTTCTCGCGGTGGTTCGGGCTCGAATCCTATGGCCAGTCATTGTCACACGCGCCATCGGACGCGATCATCCTGGGCTATCTGCTGTTCCTGGCGATGGCGGCGGCGCGTGGCGGGCTCGGCCGGTGGAGCGCGACCATCAGCGCAGCTGTGTTCGGAAGCCTCGTCGCGATCTTTGAGTTCCTCACCGGCGGAATCCCGCTCGGCCTCGCCATTGTGGTAGGCGGCCTGCCCTTTGCGCTGCGCGACGGTGATCCGCGGAAAGTGCTCGACCAGATCGTCGAAGCCGCCGCAGCCTTCTGCACCGCGATCATAGCCTGCCTTGCGCTGAAGATCCTGCTCGCCCTCTGGGTGTTCGGGATCGAGTCTTTCCGCGAAAGTGCGGCGCAACTCGGCGTGCGGATGGGCATGGGAGGCGATCAGCCCGATCTCGGGCCAATGCACATGGCGAAGTCCCTGGCCAAAGGTCTCAATTCGCTCGCGGCGGGCATGCATCTGATGGCCGGGGCGATCCTGCTGATAGCCGTGGTGATCGGCGCCTGGGGTGCGCGAACCTTGCTGCGGACACAGGATTCGGTGCTGCGCGCGCGGGCCCTGCACCTGCTGGTCTCGAACGGCGTAATCGTCGGCATGCTGATGCTGCTATGGCAGCACACGATCATCCACGCCTGGTTCATGGATCGGATCTTCGTCTGGACAATCGGCACGGGCTTCGCGCTGTTCGCCCTCGGCGTGACGGCTCGGGGCTCGCCCGCGACCTGATCGCGCCGCACTACGCCCAGCCGTAATTTGCGCGGAAGCCGGATGGCACGCAGGGGAGCTGGCTCGAGCGGAAAACAAAAGGGCCAGGCATTGCTGCCCGGCCCTCTATATCCCGATGCAAACCGGCAGGTTACTCGGCGGCGGTCGCCTTTTTCTTGGCAGGCGCCTTCTTGGCAGGTGCCGGCGCAGCCTCGCCTTGGGCCGCAGCGGCCGCAGCCTTCTTCGTCGGCGCTTTCTTGGGCGCGGGTGCCTCGACGGGCTTCTCGGCTACCGCCTCTTCAGCCGCAGGCTTGGAAGCCTTCTTGGCCGCCGGCTTCTTGGCAGGCTTGGCCGGCGCATGATCATGGTCGTGATCGTGGTGGTCATGGCCACAGTCAGGACCATGGACATGCCCCTTGCCGATCGTGTCGTCATCGGCTTCGATCGCGGCTTCCAGCTCCTCGCGGGTCACTTCGCGGTCGCTGATCTCGGCCTTGCCGAACAGGAAGTCGACGACCTTGTCCTCGTACAGCGGCGCGCGAAGCTGGGCGGCAGCCATCGGGTCCTGCTGGACATATTGGATGAACCGCTCGCGATCCTTGGGGCCATATTGCTGCGCAGCCTGCATGATCAGACGCTGCATTTCCTGCTGGCCGACCTCGACGCCATTCTGCTGGCCGATCTCGGAGAGGAGCAGGCCCAGGCGCACGCGGCGCTCGGCGATCGCCTGATAATCGGCGCGATCATTCTCCATCTCGGCGCGGGCGGCCTCGGGATCCTCCTCATGGCCCGCCTCATGCTCGAGCTGTGCCCAGATCTGCTGGAACTCGGCCTCGACCATCGAAGGCGGAACCGGGAAATCATGGCTGGCAGCGAGCTGGTCGAGCAGCTTGCGCTTCATATGGGTGCGGGTGAGGCCGTTGAGCTCCTGTTCGATCTGGCCCTTGAGAAGTTCACGCAGCTGGTCGAGCCCCTGCAGGCCCAGCGACTTGGCGAACTCGTCGTCGACCGTCGCTTCGCGCGGCACGCGAACGTCGGTGACGGTGACTTCGAACACGGCGTCCTTGCCGGCCAGCGACGCCTCGCCATAATCCTTCGGAAAGGTGACGTTGAGGCTGCGTGCCTCGCCCTTCTTGACGCCTTCGAGCTGCTCTTCGAAGCCCGGGATCAGCCGGCCCGAGCCGAGCTCGACCGACATGCCCTCGCCGGTGCCGCCCTCGAACGGAACACCATCGACCGAGCCGGCGAAATCCATGACGACCAGGTCGCCTTCGACCGCCGGATGGCCTTCCATCGCGTCGTCATATTGTTTTTGCTGGCCGGCGATGCGCTTCAGCTGCTCGTCGATCACATCTTCCGCAGCCGGAACAGTGAGCCGCTCGAGCTTCAGGCCTTCGATCGAAGGCGCCGGAACGTCGGGCAGCACTTCGAGCTCGACCTTGAGCGCAACGTCCTTGCCGGGCTCATAACCTTCGTCGAGCTCGACCGAGGGCTGCATCGCGGGACGGAGCTTCTGTTCGGCGAGCAGCTGCTGGATGCCATCCTGCACGGTCTTGTTGAGAACGTCCTGCTCGATCGCCGGGCCGTGCATCTTCTTGACGAGGTTGGTCGGCACCTTGCCGGGGCGGAAGCCAGGCATCTTGATCTGGGGCGCGATCGACTTGATCTCCGCCTCGACTCGCTTGGCGACGTCGTTCGCCGGAATCGTCACGGAATAGGCGCGCTTCAGGCCCTCATTGAGCGTTTCGACAGTCTGCATGGGTCGTCACAACCTCTATCTCGAGAAAGCTTTTTCGGGTCCCGCCTCGCGCACTGGGAGCGAAGCTGGTGCGGGCGAAGGGACTCGAACCCCCACATCTTGCGATACCAGAACCTAAATCTGGCGCGTCTACCAGTTCCGCCACGCCCGCAAATAAGGACCGCCGGTCGGCGGGCTCTATAACAGCATCGGGATCGAGTACAACCCGCGCGATTCGCGTGCCGCGTTTGGGGAAAGCCTAAGAGGCGTATGTCAGCCTTGAACGGCTTTAGCGGGATTGTTCGTCGCCTGAAGATAGACGAACCACCCGGTTCCGGCCGCATCGCCCTTTGCAAGTTCCCCGGCCTTTTTCTGCTCCCGCCAGTCGTTGGCCAGCGTCTGCGCAGCAACAAGATCGTCCCCGGTCTGGCCCAGCATGTAGCGCAACAACGAGGGCCCCGCGATAAGCTGGTCGAGCGCTTGCCCGTCTCGGCTGATCGTCCCACCATTGCCTTCATAGCTATCCCAGCCCCGGCTCCTGCCCCACAGCTCCACCAGCCCCGCATAGCTTCGCGGCAAACGCGTGACGTCTCCCGCAGCATGGGCGATATGCTCCGCGCTCCATATGCCCACGGTATAGTTGGAGCCGTCCATCGTCTGGAGGTTCGCGCCTTCCAGGATGCGGCCGACGATCCTTTTGCGGTGCATGGCGACGAGCCAGTCGAGCACGGCACCGGCCTTGGCCGATCCCCTGCGCACGGCCGCGTTGAACCCCATCTTTTCGGCCGCCGCCAGGGCGCTGAGCCAATAGCCGATGCTGAATTCATGCTGGAACAGACTGGAATCATTGCTGCTCACAACGCCGAAATATTGGGCCGCGGCATAGGTCGCCAGGCGCAGGTCGGGTCGACCGTCACGCAGCAGGTTGGCCGGCGGGTTCAGGAAACCCGGGCTGCTGGCATAATAGCGGTCGTGAAACAGTTCGAAATCGAACAGCGTGAAATCGAGCACTTCGGCTCGGCTATAGAGCCGGGGCGATCCCGCGCTTGCGGTCTTCCAGGMGAGCGCCGCGTGTAGGAAAGCCCAGGCGCCTTCGCGGCTAGACCATAGGCTGAGCCACTGATCGCCGATGATGTCGTTCGAATAGAGCCGGTTCTGATCCCAGAAGCGGTGGCCGAGAAAGGCGAATTCGGGCGTGCGGAAGATCAGGCTTCCCCAGCCCGGGAACTGGTGGCCGTGGAGCTTGTCGATCTGGAACGTACCGAAATAGGGCGTCGAGGGTGTGTCTCCGGCGTAAGGCACGGTGACTTCGAGCGGCGCCGTGCCGCGCAGCCAGTTCGGGACGCGGCCGCCTTGCTGATACCAGCCCTGCGTCTCCGGCAGCGCAGCATTCCCCGGTCCATAATAATGGTTGCGCGCCGCGATCGACCGCCGGGCGTTGCCCTTGAACAGCGGCACATTGCGCCCCTTTTCGAAGCCATGCACCGGATCGGAGGCATAGCCGGTCAGATAGTCCAGCGAGATCGTCCGCCAGGGCAGACCGTCGTGCGGGCGGACGCTGTCTGGCAGGCTCATATACCAGGCGACCGGCTCAGGGATGATCTGCCGATCGTCGCGCATCCCGCCGGTCCCCGTGACCGGCGAGCGGCCCTGCACGTTGAACGGCGTATATTGCAGCCAAAGCGCCGCATTGGCCGCCATCGAACTTGCCGAATAGAGCAGCGCCCCGAAAGGATCGCGGGTCCGCCCGGCGCTGCCGACCATCGTCCGATAGTCGCTCTGCTTCCATGGAATGACCCGAATATTGCCGAAGCCGTTGGCCTGGCCTTCATTGCCCTGCGCGCCGCTGAAGATGCGCAGGTCATAACCATTGACCGAATAGTCGATGTGGCAGCCGAACGGGATGCTCAGGTCGAAGAGCGGCACGGTGCGTCGTATAGCCGCCTGTTCATGGCTGCCGGGATCGCGGCTGCGCCAGATCACCGCCGAGCGCACCGTGCCATGCGGATACCAGCCATCCTCCTTGCTGATCATCGCGCAGCCGCGCGGATCGTGCTGGCCCGCGAACAGGAACGGCTTGTCTGCGCCGTTGAGCGGGCCGCCATCGGGCGTCTCAACGGTCGCGAGCAGCCGGTCCTGAGGATCGTAGATCAGCCATTTGTGCGGCACCATATAGCTGTGCTTGCCGGCCGGATCGCCGAACGGATTGGCGGGCATCGTTGCCGTGTCCCAGTCATAGCCGAACTGGAACTGAACATAATCGCCGCAACGGATCGCATCGCAGCGATAATCGATGCCATTGATATTGGGGACCGGCCCCTGTGGCAGGCACTCGATCCACGCCGGCTGCGCGGTGCCGAGCCATTCATCCTCGAACCGGCAATTCTGCGCCACGATCCGGGTCATGACCAGGGCGCGGGGGTGTGCCACCCCCTGCCCGCTCGACCAGTCGACCAACACCGCCTTATAGGCCTGCCCCGGCGCCACATCGAGCGGCCCGACGGTGATATCGAGCGTTGACACCGCGCCATCGGGTGCTCGCCAGGCGAGGGTTTTCGCCGGCTGCGGCGCCACGACGCCGCGCGCGTCGATCACAAGGTCGCGCAGCACCGCGGCGTCCACCGGTCCGCTCGCCACCGGTGGGTAGCTATAGTCGATCACCGGCCGATCGAAACCGATCCGCAACTCGCGCACGCGGAGTCCGTCGATGGCCTGCCGGGTGTTGCCGAGTGCCGCGTTGACGGAGAAATCCATCTCCGGCGTCACGCGCAGCTTCATCTTCGTCCGGAACGGCCCGCCCGCCGGCTTGCCATCGATGCTGAAGGCGATCGTTCCGCCCATGGCACCCGGGCTGTCGCGCCACTCGACTTCTAGAAGCTGCTCGACGCCCGGTTTGCGCATCACCGTGCTGAAGAAACCGCCCTCGGTCCGGTCGCCGCGACCGATCGCGCATTCGAGCTGATCGCTGCCATAGCGGGTCGAGAGCATGATGCTGCCAGCGCCCCACCCGACCATCTCGACGAGCAGCGCGCCATCGACATGCGGGGGAACGATTCCCCTGAAAGAACAGCGCAGCCGATGCGGGGTCTGCGTCGTCGCCGGATCGGTAGTCGTGCCGAAATCGATACCGAGCGGCCCGGACTGGAGAAAGCTGGCACGATCGAGCGCGACCATCCCCGCCGCGATGCCGGCGAGCCCTTCCACGCGGATCGGCACGGAGGCGGCGAAGGCGTCGCCGCTGCTCAGCACGGGAGCCGGGGTGGAAAAGCGCCAGCTCGCGCTTGCGGCCCGAAAACCCGGGGTGGCGACGCGGCGCGCGGCGGTCGGGCCGGGCGGGACCGATAGCTGATGCGTACCCGGCTCGGCGACGATGTTAAGCGGGATGATAGTGCCGGGATCGCCGTAGATCATGGCGGCTTATAGCGTGTAGCGAGCCGGAGGCGGAAGCGATCAGTTATGCGCGACGGCCGTCACTCCGGCAGAGGCCGGAGTCTGGCTGTGATCGCGCGCGCTGCTCTCCAGAGATTCCGACCTCTGCCGGAACGACGGCGGAGGTGGGGGCGGTTAGCCCAGCGCCTTCTTCAGCAGGTCGTTGACCACGCCCGGATTCGCCTTGCCCGCCATCGCCTTCATCGTCTGGCCGACGAAGAAGCCGAACAGCTTGTCCTTGCCGCCGCGATAGTCCGCGACCTTGTCGGCATTGGCGGCCATCACCTCGGCGATCACCGCCTCGATCGCGCCGGTATCGCTCGTCTGCTTAAGCCCGCGCTCCTCCACGATCCTGCCAGGGTCCTCGCCCGTTTCCAGCATGATCTCGAACACCTGCTTGGCCAGCGTGCCCGACAATGTCCCGTCAGCCACCAGGCCGAGCAGTTCGGCGCCCTGCCTCGGGCTGACCGGGCTTTGCTCGATCGACTTGCCGAGCCGGTTGAGCGCCCCGAAAAGATCGGAAATCAGCCAGTTCGACGCCGCGCGGCCGACATCGCCGGCAGGCTTCCCGGTCGCCTCGACC
Source organism: Rhizorhabdus sp. P4_G5 (assembly GCF_056401065.1). NCBI lineage: Bacteria > Pseudomonadati > Pseudomonadota > Alphaproteobacteria > Sphingomonadales > Rhizorhabdaceae > Rhizorhabdus > Rhizorhabdus sp. P4_G5. The sequence continues at coordinate 358,361 of NZ_JBFUKB010000001.1, forward strand.
AGCGCCTCGAACCAGCGCGCGGTCTCGACATCGGCGGTGATCACCGCGGCGTTATAGGCTGGCAGGCCGAGCACGCCCTCGTAGCGCGCGCGCTTGGCATCGGGGAGTTCGGGCAGCTCGGCGGCACAGGCCGCGACATAGTCCTCGGTCAGTTCGAGCGGCAGCAGATCGGGATCGGGGAAATAGCGATAGTCGTGCGCGTCCTCCTTGGAGCGCATCGACCGCGTCTCATTGCGGTCGGGATCGTACAGGCGGGTTTCCTGGACGATCCGGCCGCCGGCTTCGAGCACGTCGACCTGGCGATTGGCCTCGCCCTCGATCGCCGCCATAACGAAGCGGATCGAATTGACGTTCTTGGTCTCGGTGCGGGTACCCAGATCGTCGCCAACCTTGCGCACCGAGACGTTGACGTCGGCGCGCATCGAGCCTTCTTCCATATTGCCGTCGCAGCTGCCGACATAGCGGAGGATAGATCTGAGCTTACGCAGGTAAGCCCCTGCTTCCGAGGGAGAACGCATGTCCGGCTTCGACACGATTTCCATCAGTGCCACGCCCGAGCGGTTGAGATCGACATAGGAGCGGGTCGGATGCTGGTCGTGCATCAGCTTGCCGGCATCCTGTTCGACATGGAGGCGTTCGATGCCGATCCGCTTTGGTTCGGTGATGCCAGATTTCTCGTCGGCATCGATGGTGATCGCGCCTTCGCCGACCAGCGGATGGTAGAGCTGCGAGATCTGGTAGCCCTGCGGCAGATCGGCGTAGAAATAATTCTTGCGGTCGAAGCGCGACCAGCGGTTGATCTCGGCGCCCAGCGCCATGCCGGTCTTGACCGCCTGGCGGATGCATTCCTCGTTCGGCACCGGCAGCATGCCGGGCATCGCCGCGTCGATCAGCGAGACATTGGCGTTGGGCTCGGCACCGAAAGTCGCCGAGGCGCCCGAGAACAGCTTGGCCTTGGAAACGATCTGCGCATGGACTTCGAGGCCGATCACGACCTCCCATTCGCCGGTTGCGCCCTGGATACGATAGCTGCTCATTTTGCCCACCAGTTCTGCGGCTTGGCGGTGAAACCCGCGCGCGCCTCGATCGCGAGGCCGGCATTGAGCACGCCCTGCTCGTCGAGCGGGCGGCCGATGATCTGCAGGCCGAGCGGCAGTCCCTTGGCGTCGAGGCCGGCAGGCACCGACATCGCAGGCAGGCCGGCAAGGCTCGCGGGCACGGTGAAGACGTCGTTCAGGTACATTTCGAGCGGATCGGCGCTTTTCTCGCCGAGCGCGAATGCGGCCGATGGCGCGGTCGGGGTCAGCAGCACGTCGACCTTTTCGAACGCCTGCTCGAAGTCCCGCGCGATCAGCGCCCGGACCTTCTGCGCCTTGGTATAATAGGCATCGTAAAAGCCTGCCGACAGCACATAGGTGCCGATCAGGATGCGACGCTTGACCTCGGGGCCGAAGCCCTTGGAACGGGTCGCGGCATACATATCCTGGAGATTGGCGCCATCCGGCAGGTCGCGCAGGCCGTAGCGGACACCGTCATAGCGGGCGAGGTTCGATGAAGCCTCCGCAGGCGCGATGATATAATAGGTCGGCAAGGCGTAGCGGGTATTCGGTAGCGACACCTCGACGATCTCGGCGCCGGCATCGCGCAGCCACTCGATGCCCTTCTGCCAGAGCGCATCGACCTCCGCAGGCATGTTATCGACCCGATATTCCCTGGGAATACCGACCTTCTTACCCTTGAGATCACTCGTTAAAGACTCTTCCCACTTCGGAACGGCGACATCGAGCGAGGTCGAGTCCTTCGGATCGAAACCCGACATCGCCTCGAGCAGGATCGCGCTGTCACGAACGTCCTGCGCCATCGCACCAGCCTGGTCGAGCGAGGACGCGAAGGCTATGATCCCGAAGCGCGAGCAGCGGCCATAGGTGGGCTTGATCCCCGCGATACCGGTGAACGCCGCCGGCTGGCGGATCGAGCCGCCAGTGTCGGTGCCGGTAGCAGCGGGCACCAGCCGTGCCGCGATGGCCGAAGAAGAACCGCCCGACGAGCCGCCCGGCGCCATTGGCGCATTGCCGCCGTCGTTGCGCCGCCATGGCGAGACGACATTTCCGAACGCGCTGGTCTCGTTCGACGAACCCATCGCGAACTGGTCCATGTTGAGCTTGCCGAGCATGCCCGCTCCGGCCGCGAACAGCTTGGTGGTGACCGTCGACTCATAGGTCGGCGTGAAACCGCCGAGAATATTGCTCGCCGCCGTGGTCTGATAACCGGCCGTGCAGAACAGGTCCTTTATGCCGAGCGGCACGCCCGACAGCGGCAGCAATTCTCCCGCCGCGCGCGCCTTGTCGGCGGCTTCGGCCGCCGCGATCGCATGATCGGGCGTCTCGATGATGAACGCGTTGAGCGCCTTGCCGCCCGCGACAGCGTCGTTGAAGGCATCGGCCACTTCGCGCGCCGAGAAGTCGCCGGCGCGGAAGCCGTCGCGCAGGCCCCTGATGCCCAGATCGGTAATCGCGCTCATTATTCTATCACCTTGGGCACGGCGAAGAAGCCGTGTTCGGCCTGCGGCGCGTTGGCCAGCACCTTGTCGCGGATATTGCCGTCGGTGACGACATCGCTGCGCAGGCGCTGATGGTTGGGAATCACGGCTGCCAGCGGTTCGACACCATCGGTGTCGACCTCGCCCAGCTGTTCGATCCAGCCAAGGATATTGTTGAGCTCGGGCACCATCGCGTCGACATCGCCATCGGTAACGGCAATCCGGGCGAGGCTCGCGATCTTGCGGACGGTAGCGGCATCGACTGACATGGCGGGGCGGCTAGCATCCGACGCCGCCCGCTTCAAGGTCGACGTCATCTACTCCTGGCCATTGCACGCAAGGTCGATTGCCCGCTACGCACTTGCCTGCACGCATGTTCATGCTGCACTGCACAATCGGAGTTCATCGTGCTGGCTCGCCGTTTCCTCTATGTGATCGCGGGGTTGATCGTGCTTACCTTGGCCGCCGGAATCGGCTGGAACCTGTTCCAGGACCAGCTCATGCGCCTGGCCTTCGTGCCGGGCGGCAGGTTCGATGCCGCCGCGGCCGGGCCGGCGCCCCATTATGGCCAGGCGTCATCCTGGTTGTCGCGCCCCGACCTTCCCGACGATCCCGCACGCTGGCGGCCGGCCGGCGAGGCCGGTGGCGGCCCGACCGATGTCGCTGTGTTCTACGTTCCTCCGACGACCTATTTCACCAAGGCCAGCTGGAACGCGCCGCTCGACAATGCCGATTCGCGCAGATGGCTTCGCGTCTTCGGATCGAGCGAGGCGAGCGCCTTCAACCGGATCGGCGCGATCTGGGCACCGCGCTATCGCTCGGCCACGCTCGGGGCATTCCTGACCGACACAGCCGACAGCCAGAAGGCGCTCGATCTGGCCTATGGCGACGTGCTGCGTGCTTTCGACGCTTTCATGGCGCAGCTGCCGGCCGCTCGGCCGATCATCCTGGCCGGGCACAGCCAGGGCACCCTCCATCTCATGCGACTGATGCAGGAACGGGTCGCCGGCAGGCCGATCGCGCGCCGGATCGTCGCCGCCTACCTGATCGGCTGGCCGATCTCCATCGAGGCCGACGTCCCGGCGCTCGGGCTGTCCGCCTGCGAGGGCCCGCGCCAGACCGGCTGCGTCCTGTCCTGGCAGAGTTTCGCCGAACCCGCGGATCCACGGCTGATCCACGAAATTTTCAACCACTCCGCCGGCCTGACCGGCAGGCCGCGGCGCGGCACGCATATGCTGTGCGTCAATCCGCTCAGCGGCGCACCGGCGACAGCGGCCCTGCCCTCGGCCAATCTTGGTTCGCTGGTGCCGCGCGCCGATTTCCAGGGCGCCGACCTGCGCGCCGGTGCCGTCCCCGCACGGTGCGATCCATCCGGGCTGCTGCTTATCGGCGGGCCTCCCAAGGATTTCGACCGCTATGTCATGCCGGGCAACAATTATCATGTGTTCGACTATGCCCTGTTTTGGGGCAATATCCGCGCCGATGCGGAAGCGCGCACCAAGGCCTGGCTGACCAAATGATCTTCGCCTCATCGCTGGATTTTCGGGCCGCCCTTCCCGATCGCGGCCGGCTGGCCGGGCTCGACGTCGGCACGAAGACGATCGGCGTGGCGATATGCGATGCGGGATGGGTCATCGCCAGCCCGGCGGAGACCATCGCCCGCGCCAAGTTCAGCGTGGACGCCGCCAAATTGCGGGCGCTGCTGACCGCGCAGTCGATCAGGGGCGTCGTGGTCGGCCTGCCGCTCAATCTCGACGGCAGCGATTCGCCGCGCACCCAATCGGTGCGCGCCTTCGCCCGCAACATCGAGGGCTTCGGCCTTCCGATCCTGCTGTGGGACGAACGCTGGTCGACCCAGGCGGTGACCCGCACGCTGATCGACGCCGACGCGAGCCGCGCCCGCCGCGCCGAGCTGGTCGACAAGCTGGCCGCCGCCTATATCCTGCAGGGCGCGATCGACGGGATGATCTGATCCGCTTGAGCTTCCCGTCACACCCGTCTATGGCGCGGCTTTAATGCCTTTGCCCTTCCCGCACCGCCACCTGACCGGCATCTATGGGCTTCAGCCGCACGAGATCATGTTCCTGCTCGACGAAGCCGAGCAGTGGATCACGCTCAACCGCGCAACGACCAAGCATGATGACCGGCTGTCAGGCCTGACCCTGATCAACGCCTTCTTCGAGAATTCGACGCGAACATTGCTGTCGTTCGAGATCGCCGGCAAGCGGCTCGGCGCCGACGTCGTCAACATGAACGCGGCGCAATCGAGCGTGAAGAAGGGGGAGACGCTGATCGACACGGCGGTGACGCTCAACGCCATGCGCGCCGACATGATCGTTATCCGTCACCAGTCATCCGGCGCGGTGCAGTTGATCGCGGACAAGGTCGATTGCCCGGTCCTCAACGCTGGCGACGGCCGCCATGAACACCCGACCCAGGCGCTGCTCGACGCGCTGACCATTCGCCGCCGCAAGGGCCGCATCGCCGGGCTGTGCGTGGCGATCTGCGGCGATGTCCTGCACAGCCGCGTGGCCCGATCCAATATCCTGGCGCTGACCGCCCTGGGAGCGGAGGTGCGCGTCATCGCGCCGCCGACCCTGATGCCGGCGGCGATCGAGCGGCTCGGTGCGATCCCGTTCACGGACTTCGATGCCGGACTGGATGGCGCCGACGTGGTGATGATGCTGCGCCTCCAGAACGAGCGGATGGACGGCGCCTATCTGCCTTCGCCGCGTGAATATCACGCGCTCTACGGTCTCACCCCGAGCCGCCTCGAGCGCGCCGCTCCCGATGCGCTGGTGATGCATCCGGGGCCGATGAACCGGGGCGTGGAGATCACCAGCAGCGTTGCGGATCATCCGACCCGCTCGGCGATTACCGAACAGGTGGAGATGGGCGTTGCGGTGCGGATGGCCTGCCTGGACGTGCTGACCCGCGGCCGGCGCGGCGTCGAGGGCTGGGCGTGATCGCGCCGCTCGCCATCATCAACGCCACGCTGGTCGATCCGGGCGCGGGAACGGTTGCCCCGGGCGGCTTGCTGATCCGCGACCGCCATATCGCGGCGGTCGGCAGCTTCGACATCCCCACCGATATCGAGACAATCGATGCGCGCGGAGCGCATGTCGCTCCGGGCTTGATCGATGTCGGAACCTTCGCGATCGACATGCCCGCCTTCACCGCCGGCGGCATCACCCGGGCGGTGCTGATGCCCGATCAATCGCCGCCGCTCGACCATGAAGCGCTGGTCCAGCGCGCCGCCGCTTCGGGCAAGCCCGATGTGTGGATCCATCCGCTCGCCGCGGCGACCAAGGGCCTTGGCGGCCAGGAGCTTGCCGAGATCGGGCTGATGAAGGCCGGCGGGGCATGCGCCGTCGCCACCGGGCGCAGCTGGATCCGCGATTCGGGCGTGATGCTCCGGCTGCTGGCTTATGCCCGGGCGCTCGACCTGCTGGTGATCAGCCATGCCGAGGACGGCGGCCTGACAGCCGGCGCCGTCGCGACAGAGGGCGAATATGCCACGCGCATGGGCCTGCCCGCTGCGCCCGCCGCCGCCGAGGCGATGGCGGTGGCGCGCGACATCATGCTTGTCGAGCAGACCGGTGCACGGCTGCATTTCCGCCAGCTGTCCACGGCCCGCGCCTTCGATCTGGTCCGCGCCGCCAAGCAGCGCGGACTGCCGGTCAGCTGCGGGATCAGCCCCGCGCATCTGCTCCTGTCGGACATCGCCATCGGCGGCTTTCGCACCTTTGCCCGCCTATCGCCGCCACTGCGCAGCGAGTATGACCGCCGCGCCGCACTGGCGGCGATCGCCGACGGCACGATCGACCTGATCTGCTCGAGCCATGATCCACAGGGGCCGGAAGCCAAGCGGCTCCCCTTCGCGGACGCCGAGGCGGGTATGTCGGGCGCGGAGACGCTGCTGACCCTGTCATTGACGCTGGTTCGCGATGGCGTCGTCGATCTGCCGCGACTGATCGCGCTGCTGTCCGCCGCCCCCGCCCGGCTGCTCGGCCTTCCCGGCGGCACGCTGGCGATCGGCGGTGAGGCAGACCTGGTGCTGTTCGATCCCGACCGGCCCTGGCGGATCGATTCGGATCGGATGGCTTCGCGCGCGGGCAACACGCCGTTCGATGGGCTGCCCGTTCAGGGCAAGGTGTTGCAGACGATCAAGGGCGGTGTCGCGCTAGGCTGAGCAAGGCGAGGCTGGCGGCGTCAAGCGCTACCGGCAGTGCCGTTGCGCTGCGCCCATCGGATGGGCCTCTCGCCGGCCGAAGCCCGCACGAAACATGCTCCGCCGACGGCCTTGATGCTCATGCAGAGCCGGATCGCGTCGCTCCGCCTGGCAAAGCCGCTGACCGAGAGCCGATACAGCATCGCCCTGCCCTGGCGGAAGCCGGAGCCGGTCGGCACATGTGTCTTGAGGAACTGCGCTCGCCGGCCAAGGCCTGTCCAGGCGGCCTCGATCCGGCCCGCCGAGGTGAACGCCCCGAGCTGCACGGCCCAGCTTCCCCGGGGTGCCTTTTCCGCCGCGAGGCGCGCCGGTGGCGCGACCGATGTGGAGAGCTTCGCCTGAACAGGCCGAGGACCAACAGAGTGCGTGACCGGTTGTAGAGAGGCGGCCTGAGCCACGGCTGGCGAAAGCGGCGATGGAGTCGATTCGGCGGCAGTCGCGGGCGCGGCCTGTATCGTCGGGATGGCGCTCGCCGGTTCGGCCATTGCCGTCGCCGGCACGTCCGGAGCGTTCGGCGGCGTCGAGAGCGCCAGAGCGAGCGGCTGTCCGCTGTCCTCGGCCGGCATGACGCCGAGCAGAGCGCCAACCTGCATGGCCGGATCGGCCTTCAACTGCGTCACCCTGGCCCAGCGGCGAAGGCGTTCCGCCAGCCTGTCGGCAGGCACATCCTGTGCGGCGATGGTCGTCGCGTCGTTCCAGCGGCCCTCGATCGCGCAGGCGAAGGCGAGGTTCTGGCGGGTGCGGGCATCGGCACCAGGCATCCGCGCCGCGGCCAGCAGCCGCTCGCGGGCTTCGTCGGCATGGCCGAGCAGCGCCAGCGCGAGCCCGATCTCCGCTTCCGGAGCCAGGCCGTTCGCGGTTTCGAGGGATGCGAGCGCTGCTTCATTTCGGCCCAGCGCGATCTGCGCAAGAGCCCGGTTGACGGCGATGCGACCCAGCGACGGATCGAGCGTCAATGCATCGCGAAGTGCGGTTTCGGCGGAAGCGAAACGGCCGGCGCCGAGGTAGGCGCGCCCCAGGAAAGCCCGTGTTGCCGCATCGCGCGGCAGCATCAATGCCGCCGCCTCGGCATCGCGCACTGCCATCGTGGCATTGCCCTGGGCGAGCGCATCGCGAGCCGACGCGACGAGCAACGCCGCGCGCTGCTCTGCTGATGCGGGGCTCGGCCGGGCCGCTACGGCGGCCGGCGCAGCGCCCGCCATCATGCCCGCAAGGCCCAGCCAGACACACCCCGCGGTCACAAATCCTGCCCAACTCTGTCGCACAGCAAGGTCCCCATGTCGCGCAGATCGCGCGCTATCCTGCCGGGTTTGCCATGGCCCCCGCTAAGCTTTGGTTAACGACATCTGTTAATATCCGCCGGGAATTCGCTATCGCCGTAGGAAAGCGAACGCGCTATCAACCGGCAAATTCATGCCGATGTCTCGGGGGCGGTAGAGTATGAGAAGCTTGTTCGTCGGTTGCGCCGTGATTGCTACCGTCATCGCCTTGCCGGCTGCAGCGGAAACCAAGGCCGGCGTCGATGCGTGGCTGGCCGGCGACTATCCCAAGGCGGTCGCCGAATGGCGCGGGCCGGCCGCGGCCGGCGAGCCCGATGCACAGTTCAACCTCGGCCAGGCCTACAAGCTCGGGCGCGGCGTGCCGGCGGATGCTGCCGCGGCGCTCGGCTGGTATCGCAAGGCCGCTGCGGCGGGACATGAGCAAGCCCAGGCGACCCTCGGCCTCCAGCTGTTCCAGAGCGGCCAGCGCGAGGAAGCCATGATCTGGCTCAAGAAAGCCGCTGACCAGGGCGAAGCGCGGGCGCAATATGTCGTCGGCACGGCCTATTTCAACGGGGATTCGCTGCCCAGGGACTGGGCGCGCGCTTATGCCTTGATGACCCGTGCCAAGGCATCCGGCATCGGCGCGGCCACAACGAGCCTGGCCCAGATGGACCAGCTCATACCCGAGCAGCAACGTCTCGCCGGGCTCGCGCTGGCGCGCGAAATGGAGAGGACTGCGGCCCTGCGCGCAAGCGATGCCTCTGAACCGGGTGCGCCGCTGACCTTGCGGACCGAGCGCACGCCGCAACCGGTTGGCCAGGCCAGCATCCCGCCGTCGACGCCGCCGTCTGCCGCCAGCCCCGCCGCAACGGCCGCGCAAGCGTCCAGCCCGCCCTCGAAAGCGCCCGTGGCTGCGCCCGCCGCGAAGATCACCGCGGCGACGGCCAAGCCCGCAGCCAGGCCCGCCGCACCGATCGTCGCGGCAGCCGGCGGTGGATGGAAAGTCCAGCTTGGAGCCTTCTCGAGCCCCGACGGGGCACAGGGCGCCTGGTCGACGCTGTCGGCCAAGACGCCTGCCATCAGGGCGCTCCGTCCCAGCTACGTCGCTGCAGGCAATTTCACACGGCTGCAGGCGGGGCCGCTCGGTTCGCGCTCGGCTGCCGACCAGGCATGCGCCGCGATCAAGTCGGCGGGTTCGGCCTGTTTCGCGGTGGCGCCCTGATCGGCGGTCGACCTTAACGCTATCTTGGTGTTTCCGGGCGATAAAGCTCGCCGGAACAGTTGCGGATGGCGTGGATGACGGTGTGGCGGCGTATAGATCGGCCCGAGGCTATGGCGAGCCGCTGGCGGCGCAGGCAAGTCTGTGAGTTATTGGCCGAAGGACAGGCTCAGGCGGTCGCACTGCGGGACATATCCGGCACCGGCGCGACGCTCGATACGAACCGTCCGCCCGTGCTCGGCTCCAAAGTAGAACTGCGCCACCCCCATGCAGGATCAATCTGCGCGCGGGTCAGCGAGATCGGCGAAAGCGGGATCAGGGTCAGCTTCGATGGCCGGGAAGCGGCCGTCGCCTTCGCGCTGGGCGCGATCGCGGCTGACATGACCCGCGACTGAGCGGGCGCCTCAGCCACAGCTACGAGCTTATAATAGTACATCCATATAAGACTCAGTTTACCCAGTCTTTTTTTGGATAGCCCTGGGCGTAGAGCAGCGCAGTAAGATCGCAATGATCGATCCGCGCCGCTGCCGCTGCCGCCGTCTTCGGCTTGGCGTGATAGGCGACCCCCAGCCCGGCGGCCTCGATCATCGGGATGTCATTGGCTCCATCACCGACGGCGAGGCACTGTTCCGGAGTGATGCCGTGCGCCTCCGCCTCGGCCAGCAGCGTCTCCCGTTTGGCCGCCGCCCCGATGATGGGCCTGGCTACCGTTCCGGCCAGCTTTCCACCGCTGAACTCGAGGATGTTCGACAGCGCGCGGGTAAAGCCGATGTCCGCCGCGACCCGATCGGCGAACAGGGTGAAGCCGCCCGAAACCAGATAGCAATCGGCTCCATTCGCCCGCATCGTCCGCACCAGTTCGCGCGCCCCGCCCATGATGACCACGCGTTCGGCGTGGCAGCGGTCTATCATCGACGCGTCGAGCCCCTTCAGCAGGCCGACGCGCGCATCGAGAGCGCCCTCGAAATCCAGTTCGCCCCGCATCGCGCGCTCCGTGATCTCCGCGATCTGCGGCTTTATCCCGGCATAATCGGCGAGTTCATCGATGCATTCGATCGTGATCATGGTCGAATCCATATCCGCGACGAGCATCCTTCGACGCCGGTTCGCGGCACGCTGGACGATCACATCGACGCCAGGAAATGCCCCCTCAAGCGCCGCGCGTGCCGCCATCGGATCATTTTCGAAGTTCAAATCACAGGCAATATCCTGCTCTATCCAATTGTACCTATTGGATTTGATACCGGCATCGGCGAGAAGTTCGAGCGCCGTGGAAATATCCGCCGCTTGCAGGCGCTCCGATGCTATCAGCGTCGCGATGAACAAGACCGTCTCCCCGTCGAAAAAACCGATCGCGCTTATTGCGGGACCGACCGCCAGCGGCAAGTCCGCATTGGCGACGCGGTTGGCCGAGATCGCCGGCGGCGTCGTGATCAACGCCGATGCCAGCCAGGTCTACGCCGATCTGCGCATCCTTTCGGCGCGCCCCGACGAAGCCGAAATGGCGCGCGCGCCGCACCGGCTGTTCGGCTATCGCGACGCCGCATTTGCATGCTCTGCGGCCGAGTGGGCCGAAGACGCGCGCAAAGAGATCGCCTCGGCGCACGCCGCCGGCCTGCTGCCCATCATCGTCGGCGGTACCGGGCTTTACCTGCGCACCCTGCTCTATGGCATCGCCCCAATCCCCGACATCGATCCTGCAATCCGCGCAGAAGTGCGTGCGATGTCCGTCGGACGCGCCGCGGTGATGCTGCGGCGTGAAGACCCTCAGGCGGCGGCCCGGCTGAAGCCGCAGGACATCACCCGGATCAGTCGGGCGCTTGAGGTCATCCGCTCGACAGGAAGATCATTATCCGTTTGGCAGCAGCAGCTTGAAGGTGGAATATCAGATCAGGTCTCGATTGCGCCAGCGATCCTCCTGCCGCCGCGCGCGTGGCTGTACGAACGCTGCAACGACCGCTTCGCGGCCATGCTCGAGAAGGGCGCAATCGACGAGGTCGAGGCCCTTCGCGCGCGACGGCTCGATCCCAGCCTGCCTGCCATGCGCGCGATCGGGGTGCGCGATATCATCGACTGGTGTGAAGGGCGTACCGATCATGATATGATGATCGAGCGCGCGCAGGCTGCCACCCGCCAATATGCGAAGCGGCAATATACCTGGTTCCGGCATCAGCTTCCCGAAATCTGGGAACGGCACGACGCGCAACTCGATGACAATAATATTGCCGATATAGCAATAAAATTACGTTATATGGCGTTGACAGAGTAGTTTGTTACATATAGGGCACGCCGCTTCATGAAAGGGCACGTCGCCCGCAACAAGGACATGACCATGACTGCCGAAATGACGGGAGCCGACATATTGATGCAGGCGCTGAACGATCTCGGCGTCGAGGTCATCTTCGGCTATCCGGGCGGCGCCGTCCTCCCCATTTACGATGCTCTGTTCAAGCAGAAGCGGCTCCGCCATATTCTGGTGCGGCACGAAGCCGGCGCCGTTCACGCCGCGGAGGGCTATGCACGCTCGACGGGCAAGCCTGGCGTCGTTCTGGTGACATCGGGCCCGGGAGCCACCAATGCCGTGACGGGGATCGCCGACGCGCTGATGGACTCGATTCCGCTGGTGATCGTGACCGGCCAGGTCGGCACGCCGCTAATCGGCACAGACGCGTTCCAGGAGTGCGACACGGTCGGCATCACCCGCCACTGCACCAAGCATAATTATCTGGTGAAGGACCCGGCACAGCTTGGCGACGTCATTCATGAGGCTTTCCATATCGCGACGTCCGGCCGGCCCGGCCCGGTGGTCATCGACCTGCCCAAGGACGTGCAGGTCGCGACGGCGCCCTATCGCAAGCCCTCGATCCAGGCGCTGCCACACAAAGGCTATCGCCCGCAGGTGAAGGCGGACACCGCCCTTATCGAAGCGGCGGTGGAGATGATGGCCGCTGCCGAGCGTCCAATCCTCTACACCGGCGGCGGCATCATTAACGCGGGCCCGGCCGCAAGCCAGGTGCTGCGCGATCTCGCGCGGATCACGGGCGCGCCGGTGACGTCGACGCTGATGGGTCTCGGCGCCTTCCCGGCCTCCAGCCCGCAATGGCTGGGCATGCTCGGCATGCACGGCACCTATGAAGCCAATATGGCGATGAACCGAGCCGATCTGATCGTCTGCCTCGGCGCGCGCTTCGACGATCGGGTGACGGGCAGACTCGACGCTTTCTCGCCGCATTCCAAGAAGATCCACATCGATATCGATCGCTCTTCGATCAACAAGACGGTGCGGGTGGATCTCGGCATTGTCGGCGATGTGGGCCGCGCAATGGAAGACATGATCAAGCTATGGAAGGCGCGCCAGCACCAGCCGCAAAACCTGGCGCCGTGGTTCGGCCAGATCGGCGAGTGGCGGGCGCGCAACAGCCTCAAATTCCCGGCATCGATCAAGGAGATCATGCCGCAGCATGCCATCCGGCGGCTGTGGGAGGCCACGCACGCCAAGAAGCCGATCATCACCACCGAGGTTGGCCAGCACCAGATGTGGGCGGCCCAGCATTTCGACTTCGATGGACCCAATCAGTGGCTCACCTCGGGCGGCCTCGGCACGATGGGCTATGGCCTGCCCGCCGCGATCGGCGCGCAGCTCGGCAACCCCAACGCACTCGTCATCGACATTGCGGGCGAGGCCTCGATCCAGATGAACATCCAGGAGCTCGGCACCGCCACGCAATTCCGCCTGCCGGTGAAGGTGTTCATCCTCAACAACGAATATATGGGGATGGTCCGCCAGTGGCAGGACTTGACCTACGCCGGCCGTTATTCATCGTCTTATAGCGATGCCTTGCCAGATTTCGTGAAGTTGGCGGAGGCTTATGGCTGGAAGGGCCTGCGGATCGAGGACCCTGCGGATCTCGACGACGGGATCGCGGCGATGATCGCGCATGACGGGCCGGTTATGGTCGACTGCCGTGTGGCGAAGCTCGCCAACTGTTTCCCGATGATCCCCAGCGGCGCGGCGCATACCGACATGATCCTCGAACCCGACGAGGTGGTCGGCGAGATGGATGACGAGGCCAAGGCGCTTGTCTGAACCCGCTGCCGCCCTGACCGTCCTTCGACCAGAGAAAAGACAGATGCATATCAAGCAGGAAGCCACCGATCGGCACACCTTGTCCGTGACCGTCGACAACGAGTCCGGGATCCTTGCCAGGATCGCCGGCCTGTTCTCGGCGCGCGGCTACAATATCGACAGCCTGACGGTGGCCGACGTCACCGAGGACGAGAAGATCAGCCGGATCACCATCGTCACCACCGGTACGCCGCAGGTAATCGACCAGGTCGTCGCCCAGCTTGATCGCATGGTGCCGGTGCACAAGGTCACCGACCTCACCGTGCTTGGGCCGCATGTCGAGCGGGAGCTGGCGCTGGTGAAAGTGGTCGGCACCGGCGATCATCGGATCGAAGCGCTTCGGCTCGCCGAGGTGTACCGCGCCCGCGTCGTCGACTCGACCATCTCGAGCTTCATCTTCGAGGTGACCGGCGGCACCGAGAAGATCGACAAGTTCCTCGAGCTGATGCGTGAAGTCGGCCTGGTCGAGGTCGCCCGCACCGGGGTGGCAGCGATCGTCCGGGGCAAAGAGGCGCTTTAGGGCCTTGCTATAAAGCAGGGGGTCGACGGACGGGCGCTTGCCCGTTACGGGGCCCCGACGAATTTCAACCAAACGGCCTTCATCGCAACCGAATGTCCGGCCGCGCCACAGGGAAGCAAGCTATGCGCGTCTATTATGATCGTGATGCCGACATCGGCCTCATCAAGACCAAGAAGGTCGCCATCCTCGGTTATGGCAGCCAGGGCCATGCCCATGCCCAGAACCTGCGCGATTCGGGCGTTGCCGACGTGGCGATCGCGCTGCGTCCGGGTTCGGCCACCGCCAAGAAGGCCGAAGGCGCCGGGTTCAAGGTGCTGTCGAACGCCGACGCCGCAAAATGGGCCGACATCATCATGGTGCTGGCCCCCGACGAGCATCAGGCGGCAATCTATGCCGACGATCTCGCGGCCAATCTCAAGCCCGGCGCGGCACTCGCCTTCGCCCACGGCCTCAACGTCCATTTCGGGCTGATCGAGCCGCGCGCCGACATCGACGTGTTCATGATCGCGCCGAAGGGCCCCGGCCACACCGTGCGCTCCGAATATCAGCGCGGCGGCGGCGTCCCCTGCCTGATCGCCATCGCCCAGGATGCCAGCGGCAACGCGCATGACATCGCCCTGTCCTATGCCTCGGCGATCGGCGGTGGCCGCTCGGGCGTGATCGAGACGACCTTCAAGGAAGAGTGCGAGACCGACCTGTTCGGCGAGCAGGCGGTGCTGTGCGGCGGCCTCAGCCACTTGATCATGGCGGGTTTCGAGACGCTGACCGAAGCCGGCTATGCTCCCGAGATGGCCTATTTCGAGTGCCTTCACGAGGTCAAGCTGATCGTCGACCTGATGTATGAAGGCGGCATCGCCAACATGCGCTACTCGATCTCGAACACCGCCGAATATGGCGACATCCACACCGGCCCGCGCATGATCACCGCGGACACCAAGGCCGAGATGAAGCGGGTGCTCGACGACATCCAGACCGGCAAGTTCGTCAAGCGCTTCGTGCTCGACAACCGCGCCGGCCAGCCCGAACTCAAGGCGAGCCGCAAGCTCACCGCCGAGCATCCGATCGAGAAGGTCGGCGCCGAGCTGCGCGCGATGATGCCCTGGATCGGCAAGAACCAGCTGGTCGACAAAGCCAAGAACTGAGGCTGGGCAACCGATCGGCGGATCCCGCCGAAACGGTGCGTTTCGCTATTGTGGCTTGTGGGAGGAGCGGCACACCCTAGTGTGCCGCTCCAGCCATATTAGGAGAATGTCGCATGAAACGCACCGCCGTCCTGCTGGCAGGCCTGTCCATCGGCACTGCCCTGCCCCTGTTCGCCCAGATGCCGACCACGCCTCCCGGCGCTCCGGACACTTCGCGCGTCGCAGCAGGGAGCTACACGGTGGATCCGGCGCATAGCCAGGTCGCCTTCACTGTCAATCATCTAGGCTTCAGCATGTACCGCGGGCTGTTCGGCGAGGTGACGGGCACGATGACGCTCGATCCCAAGGCGCCGGCTGCTGCTAAAGTGTCGATCGACATCCCGATCAGCGGCATCACCACGACTTCGGCCAAGCTCAACGAGCATCTCCAGGGCGCAGACTTCTTCGATGCGGCAAAATACCCCAGCGCGCACTTCGAATCGACGAAGGTCGAAGTGTCGGGCAAAAAGGCCAAGATCAGCGGCAACCTGACGATCAAGGGCGTCACCAAGCCCGTCGTCCTCGACGCCCATTTCATCGGTGCGGGCACGATGATGGGCAAGCAGACCATCGGCTTCGAGGCGAAGACCGCGGTCAAGCGAAGCGATTTCGGCGTCAGCTATGGCGTCCCGCTCGTGCCTGACGAGGTACCGCTCGACATCAGCGTAGCCTTCGAGCGGCCCGCCGCCAAGTAGAGGCTCGGCTCAGGCGGCGCGGCGCTTCGCGCACGCGAAGCTGCGGAACAGTTCGCGACTATTGGCGTCGGATATGCTGGCGATGGGCGCATCGTCGCCTCGATCATCGATGCCCGACATTCCTTCATGTGTCGGATGCGGTGCGATTCCGGCCTATGGACAGCCGGAGCATCGCTGATCCATCATCGGACGATGAGCCAGCCAGAACCCGTCTCCGAAACCGGCCGTATCGAGGCGTTCTCGGACGGCGTCATCGCGATCATCATCACGATCATGGTGCTCGAGCTGCGGCCGCCGGAGCATCCGACGCTCGAGGGCCTGGTGCGGCTCTGGCCCGTCCTGCTCGCCTATGCGCTCAGTTTCGTCCAGGTCGGCGTCTACTGGGTCAACCATCATCAGTTGCTCGACCGCGCCGAGGTGTCGAGCAACGCTCTGCGCTGGGCCAACATGCTGTGGCTGTTCTGCCTGTCGCTGATCCCCTTCGGAACCGCCTGGTGGGGCGAACATCCCCATGAACCGATCCCGACGGCGCTCTATCTGGTGACGCTGCTGCTTCCGGCGCTGGTCTATCCCTGGCTCGAGGCCGAAGCGCTCTGTAACGCGACCGCGGCCGATACGACCGCACAGCACCGGATACAGCAGCGCAAGGCCATCATGTCGCTGGGCATCTACGCCGTCGGTATCGCCCTTGCCTTCGTCAACAGCGCGCTGAGCATTGCCTGCACCTTCCTCGTGTCGATCTTGTGGATCCTGCCAGGAAGCCGCATCGACCGGCTGTTCGAAACGCGAATCTAGACCAGCGCATCCAGCAATCCGATCAGCGGGCGATCCGCCGGCGGCATGTCGAGGCGGTGCAGCTCGACCGGTCTCACCCACTGTATCGCCGGGGCCTCCAGCGCCCGCGGAATTCCCTGCCATTTCCGGCAGATGTAGAGCAGCAGGATCATGTGCCGGTCGCCGAGCGCCTCGCTGGCGAAGCAGGCTGGTGCGAGGCATGCGTGCTGGACGTCGATGCCCAGTTCCTCATGCAGTTCCCGGATCAGCGCGGCTTCGGGAAGCTCGCCAGCCTCGACCTTGCCCCCGGGGAACTCCCACAGACCGGCCATCGCCTTGCCCTGGGGACGCTGCTGGACCAGAATCCGCCCGTCGGAATCGATCAATGCCGCCGCGACGACGATCAGGAGCTGGGGCGTTTGCATGGTCGTCGAACTCTTCAGAGATTTTTAATCCGGCACGCCTACGGAATAAAACGCTTCAGATCAAAGCGATTGGCCGTTCCCGTTCGCTTGAGGAAGGACATATGAGAGGCACCAACAGATCAGGACCGCGCCGGCTTTGCCAAGATCATAGCGGCGCCAGCGCCGTCGAATATCGATTGATCCTGTCACTGGTCTTCCTCGCCCTGAGGCGCGCCGGGCAATTTCTTCAGGGCGGACTGGGGCGGCATCGTCGTCGGGCTGCGGCCGCTTGGCAGAATCTCCGCGCGTTAACCTTTCGGCAGGGACTCGTCGGCTAGGATATGATTGTTGGCCCAACGCGAGTGAGGTCAGCCGGGCCGAGAAACCCCGTGGTCGGGTAGTGGGAGTTAGAGTTATGAAGTTCGTTGCCAAGCTGCTGAAGAACAACAAGGGTGCAACCGCGATCGAATATGGTCTGATCGCCGCCCTTATCGCCGTTGCCGCGATCACTGCGATGACCAGCCTCGGCAATCAGCTCCAGAAGACGTTCACGAACGTCTCGAACAACATGAAGGCTAGCTGAGCCTAGCTTTCGACACGGCTGAAGGCTGGCTTCCAAGGGTGGCGGATGAAGGTCCGCCGCCCTTTTTGGCGTCTACTGCCGCACAATCACCTTCACCCTGTCCCCCACTCGCAGCTTTGCGCCCTGGCTCAGACCATTGAGCACCAGGAAGCGGTCAACCGGACTGTCCGGAAATGCCATCTGGCGGGCGAAGCTGTCCACCGTGTCACCGGCTTTTACCCTCAGTACGCGCACCCGCAGCGGCTTGGCGGCGGCGGCTTCATTCGGCGCCATGCGGCGCATGCTTTCGACCAGAGGCTGGAACGGCCCGATCCCCTGTCCGGCACGCGTCAGGGTAACGAAGCTGAAGGCCTTGGTGCCTCCGTCCGGGCGATAGGCGAACACGCCGACATCAAGCTGGCCGGCATTGCTGCTCGCCTCACCGAACGCATAGCGGAAGTCCACGCCCTGGGCGCGTCCGCTCTGGATCTGGCCGTAGCGGATGTTGGCGCTCAGCTTCGAGAAGACCTGGCCGACATAATCATCCAGCCCGCCGAGTCCCACCCGCCCCCCGGTGAAGCTCGCCTGGCCGCCTGATCCGCTGATGGTCACGGCCTCGTCGCTGTTGACCAGGCCGTACCCGCTCGGCGCCGTGAAGGCGAGCCGCTCGGTTGGGAGCTTGAACTCCCGGCCCTCGACGAATCCCTTTGACGGATCGTCGCCATAGGGAAGGCCGTCAATGGCATCGAGCAGCGCATCGCGGTTGCGCGCACCATGACCGGCGGCACCGGTCTGCGCGGCCTTGTCGCGGGCTCGCTTGACCCGGTCGGCCGAATTGGGGTGCGTGCTCGCCCAGGTCGGCAACGAACTCTCCTTGCCGCTGACCCGCGCTTCCAGCGCACTCTGCGCGCCGAGGATCCCCAGCATGTCCGACGAGGCCAGCGGATCATAGCCCGCGCTGGCGAGATAGCGCACGCCCAGATCGTCGGCCTGATATTCCTGAGCGCGCGAAAAACCCTTGGTGATCAGGTCCGCGCCGACGCCGGCACCCTGCCCCACCAGATTGCCGACCCCCGAACTGCCTGCCACGGCGCCGACGATCCCCGCCAACACCTGGGTGATCGTCGCGGTCCGCTGGCGCTTGGCGGCGTGGCGCGCGGCGACATGGCCGACTTCGTGCCCGAGCACCGATGCGAGCTCGGCCTCGTCGTTCATCGACGCGAGCAGGCCGCGGGTCACATAGACATAGCCGCCGGGTATCGCGAAAGCGTTGTTGATCGGTGAATCGAGCAGCGTGACGGTGAAGTCACGCTCGGAATTGGACAGGCCCGACTGGACCGAGATCTTGCGGCCAACGCGCGCGACATATTCCGCCATGGCCCCCTTCATCGCGCCGCCGAACTGCTGAACCAACTGGGGATGCGCCTCTGCGCCGGCGCGCTTGTCGCTAGCCGAGATCGCCTGCGCCTGGGCAAGGGCCGGAGCCGGTGGCAGTGCGAGCAGCAGGCTGGCAAAAATCGCGACCTTCTTCATGCGGATCCTCTCGATGAAGGCTTAAAGCGAAGATTACCCGATCGGTTCCGTTACGGCACCGCGATCACCCGATGGCGAGGAACTTGTCACGCCGTGCGGCGCGGACCGTCGCGGGTTTCTTGCCGGCCAGCTTGTCGAGCTCCTCGCCGATCGCCGCGCCGAGCGAAGCTATCGCCGCGCCAGGGTCGCGATGCGCGCCGCCCATCGGCTCCGGGACGACCCGGTCGACCACGCCGAGCCGCTGGAGATCGGCGGCGGTCACCTTCATCGCTTCGGCGGCCTCAGCGGCCTTGTCGCCGGTACGCCACAGGATCGAGGCGCAGCCCTCGGGTGAAATCACCGAATAGACGGCATGCTCGAACATCAGCACCTTGTTCGCGGCGGCCACCGCGATCGCGCCGCCCGAGCCGCCTTCGCCGACGATCGCCGCAACCATCGGGACACCCAGCGCCAGGCACTGCTCGGTCGAACGGGCGATGGCCTCGGCCTGGCCGCGCTCCTCGGCCTGGACGCCGGGGAAGGCACCCGACGTGTCGACGAGGCTGACAACCGGCAGGCCGAAGCGATCGGCGAGCTGCATCAGCCGGATCGCCTTGCGATAGCCCTCGGGCTTGGCCATGCCGAAGTTATGGCGCAATCGCGAGGCGGTGTCGTCGCCCTTCTCATGGCCGATCACCACCACCCTGCGGTCGCCAAGCCGGCCAAATCCGCCGATGATCGCCTGGTCATCGGCAAAAGCGCGATCGCCGGCGAGCGGCATGAAATCGGTGATGAAACCGGCGACATAGTCCTTGAAGTGCGGCCGGTCCGGATGACGCGCGACCTGCGTCTTCTGCCAGGGGCTCAGCCTCGCATAGATGTCGCGCAGCAGCTTTTCGGACTTGGCCTCGAGCTTCGAGACCTCGCTGCCGATGTCGAACGACCCCGCATGCGCGGTCGAACGCAGTTCGGCGATGCGCGCTTCGAGCTCCGCGATCGGCTTTTCGAATTCGAGATAGGCAACCATCGGCCCCGGTTAGGCGGGCGCGCCGCGCCAGTCAACGAAGGCTTGGGCGACCTCTTGAAGGCAGTGGCGTCGTTACTATCTCGATCGCGTCAACCGTTGCCAGTTGGGACGGCGGACACGGCCCGGCGGCAACCCCGCGGGCCCTCATGGTCAACATCGCTTATATAAGGAAACAGATCCATGCGTAATCTGGACTTTGCTCCGCTTCTCCGGTCTTCGATCGGGTTCGAGAACCTCAACCGCCTCGTCGATTTCACCCGCGGCGAAAGCGACAGCTATCCGCCCTATAATATCGAGAAAACCGGTGACGGCGCCTATCGCATCCAGATGGCACTGGCCGGCTTCACTCGCGAAGAGATCGACGTCACCGTGCAGGACAACATGCTGATCATCATCGGCCGCGCGGGCGAGACCGAAGGCGAGCAGCGCGAATATCTGCACCGCGGCATCGCCAAACGCGCATTCGAGCGCCGCTTCCAGCTCGCCGACACCATCAAGGTGACGGGGGCGGGATTCGAGAACGGCCTGCTCAATGTCGAGCTGGTGCGCGAGATCCCCGAACATAAGAAGCCGCGCCGCATCGCCATCGACGGCGTCGAACCGCAACAGGTGATCGACGCCGAGCCGGCGAAGGCCGCGTAACCCATCACGGGAGCGATCCTTCCAGATCGCCGAGGAAAGCCGGGCCGCGAGGTCCGGCTTTCTGATTCCAGGCCGCGTTCCGGCCCGAAATCGGACGATGGAAGCCAAGCTTTATCGCGACACGCTATCTTTTGGCCCCTCCGCCTTGCATCCTCGGGGCACCCCTGCTAACCGGCCCGCGACCGATGCAGGGACGCCTTACAGCGCCCCCTTTTTCGCATGGGACGACATCCATTTGGGGGACGAGACGCGCGTGGAGAATTCCGGCGGTATTCAGGCTAGCCTCAGCGGACGTTATGCGACCGCGCTGTTCGGGCTCGCCCGTGACGAGAAGGCGATTGACGCGGTTTCGGCCAGCCTTGCGAGGCTGAAGGCCACCCTCGCCGAGTCGGACGATCTGCGCCAGCTGACGACCAGCCCGGTCGTCTCGCGCGCCCAGGCCGCGCAGGCCATCGCCGCCGCGGCGGGGGCGATGGGGCTCGATTCGCTCACCACCAAGTTCCTCGGCGTGCTCGCCCAGAACCGCCGGCTCGGCCAGCTGGGCGCAGTGATCCGGGCCTATGGCCAGCTTGCCGCCGCGCACCGCGGCGAGACGACTGCCGAAGTCACCTCGGCCCATCCGCTGTCCGACGATCAGGTCGCGGCGCTGAAGGCCAAGCTCAAGACCCAGCTCGCCCGCGATGTCGCGGTCGACCTCACCGTGGATCCCTCGATCCTTGGCGGACTGATCGTGAAGGTCGGCTCGCGCCAGGTCGATGGTTCCATCCGCTCCAAACTGAACACCCTCGCGATTGCGATGAAAGGCTGAACATGGACATCCGCGCCGCTGAAATCTCCAAGGTCATCCGCGACCAGATCGCCAGCTTCGGCTCCGAAGCGCAGGTCACCGAGGTCGGCCAGGTGCTGTCGGTCGGCGACGGCATCGCCCGCATCCACGGCCTCGACAACGTCCAGGCCGGCGAGATGATCGAGTTCTCGAACGGCATCAAGGGCATGGCCCTCAACCTGGAAGCCGACAATGTCGGCGCCGTGATCTTCGGCTCGGACGCCCAGATCAAGGAAGGCGATGTCGTCAAGCGCACCGGCACCATCGTCGACGTGCCGGTCGGCAAGGGCCTGCTCGGGCGCGTGGTGGACGGCCTCGGCAATCCGATCGACGGCAAGGGCCCGATAGTCAGCGACCAGCGCAGCCGCGTCGAGGTCAAGGCGCCCGGAATCATCCCCAGGAAGTCGGTCCATGAGCCGGTGCAGACCGGCCTCAAGGCGCTCGACGCGCTCGTGCCCGTCGGCCGCGGCCAGCGCGAGCTGATCATCGGCGATCGCCAGACCGGCAAGTCGGCCGTCGCGATCGACACCTTCATCAACCAGAAGACCGCCAATGCCGGCACGGACGAGAGCAAGAAGCTCTACTGCGTCTATGTCGCCATCGGCCAGAAGCGCTCGACCGTCGCACAGCTCGTCAAGACGCTCGAAGAGAATGGCGCAATGGAATATTCGATCGTGGTCGCTGCGACCGCGTCGGACCCCGCCCCGCTTCAGTATCTCGCGCCCTATACCGGCGTCGCGATGGGCGAGTATTTCCGGGACAACGGCATGCACGCGCTGATCGTCTATGACGATCTGTCGAAGCAGGCCGTCGCCTATCGCCAGATGTCGCTGCTGCTGCGCCGCCCGCCGGGCCGCGAAGCCTATCCGGGCGACGTCTTCTATCTGCACAGCCGCCTGCTCGAGCGCGCCGCCAAGCTGAACGACGCGAACGGCAACGGATCGCTGACGGCGCTGCCGATCATCGAGACCCAGGCGGGCGACGTGTCCGCCTACATCCCGACCAACGTGATCTCGATCACCGACGGCCAAATCTTCCTCGAGACCGACCTGTTCTACCAGGGCGTCCGCCCAGCCATCAACGTCGGCCTCTCGGTCAGCCGCGTCGGCTCGGCTGCGCAGACCAAGGCGATGAAGAAGGTCGCCGGCTCGATCAAGCTCGAGCTCGCCCAGTATCGCGAAATGGCTGCCTTCGCGCAGTTCGGCTCGGATCTCGACGCCTCGACCCAGCGCTTGCTGAACCGCGGCGCGCGACTGACCGAGCTGCTCAAGCAGCCGCAATTCCAGCCCCTGCCCTTCGAGGAGCAGGTCGCATCGATCTTCGCCGGCGTGAACGGCTATCTCGACACTGTCCCGACCCGCGACGTGACGCGCTTCGAAGCCGCCTTCCTGTCGGAAATGCGCTCCAAGCATGCCGACCTGCTGGCTTCGATCCGCGACACCAAGGACCTGTCGGCCGACACGACCGCGGCGCTCAAGTCGACGCTCGAAGCCTTTGTGAAGACCTTCGCATAAGTAACCGTCATCCCAGCGAAAGCTGGGATCTCACTGCCTTCCGCTACGAAGAAAACCGAGATCCCGGCTTTCGCTGGGATGACGATAAAGGAAAGACGGACAGTAAATGCCCAGTCTGAAGAGCCTCAAGGTCCGCATCACTTCGGTGAAGTCGACCCAGAAAATCACCAAGGCGATGAAGATGGTCGCCGCGGCCAAGCTGCGCCGCGCGCAGATGGCGGCGGAAGCCGGCCGTCCCTATGCCGAGCGTCTCGACGCGGTGATGGCCAGCCTCGCCTCGAAGGTGACGGTCGGGCCGCAGAGCCCAAGGCTCCTGGCCGGCACCGGCAGCGATCAGGTTCACCTGCTCGTCGTCGCCACGTCGGAGCGCGGCCTGGCGGGCGCGTTCAACACCAATATCGTCCGCGCCGCGCGCAAGACCGCCGACAACCTGATCGCACAGGGCAAGACGGTGAAGTTCTACCTGATCGGCAAGAAGGGCCGCGCGGTCATCTCGCGCCTGTTTCCGGGCAAGATCGTCCACCAGGTCGATCAGACCCACATCAAGAACGTCGCCTTCTCCGATGCCCATGAAGTATCCGAAGACCTGATCCACCGCTATGCGGCGGGTGAATTCGACGTGGCGCACCTGTTCTTCGCCAAGTTCCAGTCGGCACTGGTCCAGGATCCGACCGAGATCCAGATCATCCCCGTCCCGCTGGCGCCGCGCGGCGGAACCCAGGCGGCCGGCGCTTCGGCAGCGGTGGAATATGAACCGGACGAGGAGGAGATCCTCGCCGAGCTGCTGCCGCGCAACGTCGCGATCCAGCTGTTCCGCGCGATGCTGGAGAATGCCGCATCCGAGCAGGGAAGCCGGATGACCGCGATGGACAACGCAACCCGGAATGCGGGGGAGATGATCAACAAGCTGACGATCCAGTATAACCGGACCCGCCAGGCCGCGATCACCACCGAGCTCATCGAAATCATCGCTGGCGCTGAAGCGCTGTAGCATCACGTAAGCACTGGCGCGAAGCGCTCCAAAGAACCCGAGGCAGGAAACGAACCATGGCTACCACCACCAACAATGTAGGCCGCATTTCGCAGGTCATCGGCGCTGTCGTCGACGTGAGCTTCGACGGTGAGCTGCCGGCGATCCTCAACGCGCTCGAGACCCAGAACAACGGCAACCGCCTTGTCCTCGAAGTCGCCCAGCATCTCGGCGAAGGCACCGTCCGCACCATCGCGATGGACGCCACCGACGGCCTGACCCGCGGCCAGGAAGTCACCGACACCGGCTCGCAGATCCGCGTTCCGGTCGGGCCGCAGACGCTCGGCCGCATCCTCAACGTCATCGGCGAGCCGATCGACGAGCGCGGTCCGGTGAACGCGACCCAGACCGCCCCGATCCACGCCGAGGCCCCGCTGTTCGTCGACCAGTCGACCGATGCCAGCATCCTCGTCACCGGCATCAAGGTCATCGATCTGCTCGCGCCTTACGCCAAGGGCGGCAAGATCGGCCTGTTCGGCGGCGCCGGTGTCGGCAAGACCGTGCTGATCCAGGAACTGATCAACAATATCGCCAAGGGCCATGGCGGCACCTCGGTGTTCGCCGGCGTCGGTGAGCGTACCCGCGAGGGCAACGATCTCTATCACGAGTTCCTCGACGCAGGCGTCATCGCCAAGGATGCCGACGGCAACCCGACCCCGGAGGGTTCGAAGGTGGCGCTGGTATTCGGCCAGATGAACGAGCCGCCCGGCGCCCGTGCCCGCGTCGCGCTGTCGGGCCTGACGATTGCCGAATATTTCCGCGATGTCGAAGGCCAGGACGTGCTGTTCTTCGTCGACAACATCTTCCGCTTCACCCAGGCGGGTTCGGAAGTGTCGGCGCTGCTCGGCCGTATTCCTTCGGCGGTGGGCTATCAGCCGACCCTGTCGACCGACATGGGCGCGCTGCAGGAGCGGATCACCTCGACCAACAAGGGTTCGATCACCTCGGTGCAGGCGATCTACGTGCCTGCCGACGATCTTACCGATCCGGCGCCGGCCACGTCCTTCGCTCACTTGGACGCGACCACCAATCTTAACCGCGCCATCTCGGAGCTGGGCATCTACCCGGCGGTCGATCCGCTCGACTCGACCTCGCGCATGCTCGAGCCGCGCATCGTCGGCCAGGAGCATTACGAGACCGCCCGCGCCGTCCAGGAGACGCTGCAGAAGTACAAGTCGCTGCAGGACATCATCGCGATCCTCGGCATGGACGAGCTTTCCGAAGAGGATAAGCTCACCGTGCAGCGCGCCCGCAAGATCCAGCGTTTCCTGTCGCAGCCGTTCCATGTCGCCGAGGTGTTCACCGGCATCTCCGGTAAGTTCGTCTCGATCGAAGACACCGTGAAGTCGTTCAAGGCCGTGGTCGAAGGCGAATATGACCATCTGCCGGAAGCCGCCTTCTACATGGTCGGCGGCATCGACGAAGTCGTCGAGAAGGCCAAGAAGCTGGCTGCCGAAGCGGCTTGATGAGCACCGGCCTGCGCCTTGAGGACGCGGTCAACGAAAGCTGCCCCTGGTCGGGTGATCCGATCGCGGCAGATTCGCTGACCCTCTACAAGGGCGCGGTCGTCGGCTTCTGCAATAGCGGCTGCCGGGACAAGTTCGAGAAAGCCACCAAGGCGTTCGATCTTGCCCTCGCGGCGAACCAGGATTGATCATGGCAGACCTGCACTTCGAACTCGTCACCCCGGAAAAGCTCCTCCGCTCGGAGGAGGTCTATATGGTCGTGGTGCCCGGCACCGAGGGCGACTTCGGCGTGCTGGCGGGCCATGCACCCTTCATGTCGGTGGTCCGCTCGGGCGAATTGTCGATCTATTCCGGGCCGAACACGGTAGCCGCGCGGATCCATGTCGAAGGCGGCTTCGCCGAGGTCAACGAAAAGGGCCTGACGGTGCTGGCAGAGCAGGCCAGCGAAGCCTGATCCCCTGCCCCTCAACTGAAGAAGAAGGCCCGGATCGCACCAGCGGCCGGGCCTTTTCCTTGACCCTCACTCTTCGACGAACGCCTTCAGCCTCCCCAGCGCGTCGTCCCATTGCGCCGCCACCCGGTCCAGATAGGCACGGGCAGTCTCCAGCGTTTGGGGGCGGCAGGTGAAGCGGCTCTCGCGGCCGTCGCGCACGCTTTCGACCAGCCCGACCTGCTCCAGCACGCGCAGGTGCTTCGTCACCGCCTGACGGGTCAGCCGGCTATCGGCGGACAGCATGGTGATCRAGCGCCTGCGCCCATCGCTGAGCGTCATCAGCAGCGACAGCCGCGTCTGGTCTCCCAGGGCGGAGAACAGTGCGGCAGGATCCGCAATCGCCCGCGGCTCAGCCCTCGACATGCGCGCGGATATTTTCGGCCTGGGCCGTCCAGCCATTGCCGTTCATGCGCAAGGCCTCGTCCCGGCGGTCAGCCGGTATCCTGTCGAAACCCGACTCGGTGATCATCAGATGGGTTCGCGCGCCGTTCGGCTCGAGCCGGAATTCGACCAAAGTCGGCTCTTCGTTCGAATAATCGATGTCCGGATCGATCGCATAAGGATGCCAGCTAAAGGCAAAACGATGCTGTGGTTCGATCGCCACCGTCCGCACTGTCCAGCGGACATGTTCATATCCGGGGTGGGTGATGGTGCCGCTGCTAAGCTCGCCGGGCACGAAGGGCCCTTCGAGCGCGACCCGAAACCATCGGCCAAATTCCTCATGATCCGTAAGCGCACGCCATACCCTGTCGACCGGAGCGGCGATGTCGATCGTCCTGATGATCCTGTCCATATCGGCAACCTCCTTGTTGCAGGTTTAACAACATTCTCCTATTAAGGCAACCAGTTGGTTGCACTTTTATCCTGGGGCGACGGAAATCATCTGAACCGGATCAAATTAAGCTTGAGTCCAAGTGGAGATGGTAAAGTCTGATCTCCAAAGGGGTGAGCATGACGTCGATCAATTCCACTCAAGAGCAAGAGGTGACATACCTCTCGGGCATCACCGCTAGCGGCACGCTGGCGAGCCAGAGCTTCTGGACCTGGAATGAAGATGACCCCGCCACCTATGATTCCGGGGAGAATTTCACCGCAAAGTTCGGCGCGGGGATTGCAGGCACGGGTGCAACCATCACCTACAGCTTCGATACGGCATCCAATTGGACGGCCGTCGAACGCGCTGCCTTTTCGGCAACGGCGGCGCTTTGGTCGGCTGTGGCGAATGTTACCTTCACGGAAGCTCCCGGGTCAGCCCGAGTGCTGTTGACCCGCGGGACCGACGGCAACGCGTCGGGAGGGCAAACGAGCCTGCAGCGCCTTGGCATCACCGGCACGACCAGTGTTGGCGTAGCCCTCAAGGGCGACATCGAAATCGATAGCTCGGTTTCGGGCTTCGGCCCGATCGGGAGTACTTTAAATGACTATGGAGGCTATCCTTACACGACGCTGATCCATGAATGGGGTCATGTCCTCGGTCTGGGCCATAGCGGTCCCTATGACGAGGGGCTGGTCGATGCTTCGCTCTATACCAGCTTCGACCTCGATGCATGGACGGTGATGTCGTACAATGACGGCGAGTTGTACGGTGATTTCAGTTGGGGCACGTCAGTTGCCGGCAACGGTCTTCGCTATGGCAACACGCCGACGACGCCGATGCCGCTCGACATTGTCGCTATCCAGAGAATGTATGGCGTTGCCGTCACCACGCCGCTTTCCGGCGGCCAGATCTTCGGCTTCCACAGCAACATCGGCGGCGAGATCGGGAAGTTCTTCGACTTCACCCTAGATCCAAAGCCGGTCGTCACTCTTTGGGACAAGGGTTTGAACAACACGCTCGACCTGTCGGGCTTCAACGCCGGATCGACCGTCGACCTCCACGACGGCGCGTTCAGCAGCGCAGCCAGCATGCGCAACAATATTGCAATCGCCTACGGCACCCGCATCGATACGGCCATCACCGGCCCCGGCAACGACACCATCACCGCCAACGATAACAGCGACTTCGCGATGGGCGGCGCAGGCGCCGACTCGATCATCGGCGGCAGCGGCAACGATCACCTCTATGGGGCGGCCGCGGTGGCGGTAAGCGGCGACGGCGCGGATTCGATCAATGGCGGCAGCGGCGGCGATTATCTGCAGGGCAATGCCGGAGACGACATGCTCGACGGCGGCGCCGGATCGGACCGGATCCAGGGTGGCCAGGGCAATGACAGGATAGCCGGTGGGACCGACAATGACAGCGCCAACGGCAACCTCGGCAACGACACGATCGACGGCAACGAGGGCAACGACTCGCTTCGCGGCGGCCAGGGCTCCGACAGCATCTCAGGCGGGACCGGCAACGACCAGCTGCTCGGCGATCTCGGCGCGGACAGCCTGGCCGGCGGCACCGGCATCGACACATTGACCGGTGGCGGCGATGGCGACCTCTTCAGCTTCGCGGTCGGCGAGGCGCTGTTCGCCTCGGGCGGCCCGACCGACGTCGTCACCGACTTCACCGCTGGGACCGATCACATCCACATCAGCTTCGGCATACCGGTGCAGGTGCTGCACGGTGCCGTTTACGCCACGCTCGGAGAAGCGGCCAGCACGGCGCAACTGCTGTTCAACGCGCAGGGCGGAGGCAGCAAGGTGGCGGCGCTACAGGTCGGCGGCGACAGCTATATCTTCTACGATGCCGGACCGTCCGATCCGCTCGAGGCTTTCAAGCTGCTCGGTTTCGCGAACGCCGCAGCGATCACCTCGGCGGATTTCGCCTAGGCGGGCACCAGCCCTGCTTCGATTGGCGTTGTATGAGATGACCGGCGGCGACAGCCGTGCCGCCGGCGCCGGGGCAGCCGGATCATATGATGAAATCTTGGAAGCTAGACAGCGCGCCCTGCGCCATATCGCGAAAGGCCGGTTAACTGTTTTTGAGGGCTTTAGCGTTACTGGATCATGGTTGGGCCGGAGTTTGGCCCGCGGGGATGAGTTTGCGATGAGTGCATTCGGCAAGCGTGGAGCAATGACGCATGGTGCGAAGCCCGCCTTTGGCGTGGCGCGGCCAATGCAGGGTGATGCGCCCCCCGGCCCGTTGACCGGCGGCCTCCAGTTCCCGCCGATCGAGCTCTCGCCGCTCTCCAGCGGTGCGGACCCGTTCGCGGGCATGCCCAGCTTCGACGATCCGATCGCGGTCGACGAGGATCAGGTCGAATTGCCCAAGCATGCCGACGCGATGGCGCGCCTGGCGGTCCGCGAAGCCGCGTCGGGCGATGCCGGCAATTCCAGGGTCGAAGGCTTCGAAGCCTCGATCCACAAGATCAAGGAACAGGTGCTGCCGCGCCTGCTCGAACGCGTCGATCCCGAAGCCGCCGCCTCGTTGAGCAAAGACGAACTGGCCGAGGAGTTCCGGCCGATCATCGGCGAGGTGCTCGCCGAATTGCGGATCACCCTGAACCGACGCGAGCAGTTCGCGCTGGAAAAAGTGCTGGTCGACGAACTGCTCGGGCTCGGTCCGCTCGAGGAACTGCTCGGCGATCCGCTGATCACCGACATCATGGTCAACGGACCCAACCAGACCTATGTCGAGCGCAAGGGCAAGCTCGAGCTCGCCAAGATCAATTTCCGCGACGAGGAACATCTGTTCCAGATCGCCCAGCGCATCGTTTCGAAGGTGGGTCGGCGCGTCGACCAGACCACCCCGCTCGCCGATGCCCGGCTGCTGGACGGCAGCCGCGTCAACGTCATCGTGCCGCCGCTGTCGCTGCGCGGCACGGCGATCTCGATCCGCAAATTTTCCTCCAAGCCGATCACCCTCGACATCATGGCGCGCGGCGGGTCGATGAGCGAGAAAATGGCTACCCTGCTCAAGATCGCCGGCGCGAGCCGCTTCAACGTGGTCATCTCCGGTGGCACCGGCTCGGGCAAGACGACAATGCTCAACGCGCTGTCGAAGATGATCGACCCCGGCGAACGCGTGATCACCATCGAGGATGCCGCCGAGCTGCGACTGCAGCAGCCGCACTGGCTGCCGCTCGAAACCCGCCCCGCCAATCTCGAGGGGCAGGGCCAGATCTCGATCCGCGACCTCGTCGTCAACGCGCTGCGCATGCGCCCGGATCGCATCATCCTGGGCGAGATTCGCGGATCGGAGTGTTTCGACATGCTCGCGGCGATGAATACCGGCCATGACGGATCGATGTGCACGCTCCACTCCAACAGCCCGCGCGAAGCGCTGGCGCGTATGGAGAACATGGTCATGATGTCGGACATCAAGGTCCCCAAAGAAGCGATTTCCAAGCAGATCGCCGACTCGGTGGACATGATCGTGCAGGTAAAGCGCCTGCGGGACGGCTCGCGTCGCGTTACCAGCATCACCGAAGTGCTCGGCATGGAAGGCCCGGTGATCATCACGCAGGAACTCTTCAAGTTCGAATATCATGCCGAGGATACCGATGGGAAAATCATCGGCGAGTATATCTCCTCGGGACTCCGTCCCTATTCGATCGAGAAAGCACGCCAGTTCGGTTTCGACCAGCCGCTGCTGGAGGCCTGCCTGTAATCAGGTCCTTCTGGTCAAGAGCCCGATCAGCCTCCGCGCAGCCACATAGCAGCACATATGGCGACCGCTATCAGCGCAAGCACGGCGATCAGCGGCCAGGGAACCCAAGCCGCGCGCGCGGCAGCGCGACGAGCGTCGCGGCGATTGTGCCGCCACCAATCCGCCGCCAGCGAGAGAATTGCCAGCAGGGCGAAAAAGATCGTCGGCCAAGCGTAATCCGATTGCACCTCGCCTCCACTTCGTCATCATCCCGGCATAGCTCAATATCCGGAGATGCACGTTGCGCCACCTGCTTATCGCCGCCGCCCTCGTCATGGTGGCGCCCGCCGCCGTGAGCCACGCGGCCAAGGTCGATCCCGCCATCGCCAAGGCCATTGCGGATAGTCGCAGGCCGGAAGCGCAGCGCGCGCGCGACGTCTACCGCCATCCGGCCGAGACGCTCGCCTTCTTCGACGTCCATAACGGCCAGACGGTGGTCGAATTCTATCCCGGCGGCGGATGGTACACGCAGATCCTGGCCCCTGCGCTCAAGGGAAAAGGCCGCTATATCGCGATGCCCTCCGCCTCGGAAAAAGCGCTGGCCGCGACCAGGGCGATGCTCGAGAAGAACAAGCCGTGGTTCGGCAGCGTCCAGGTCGTGCCGTTCAGCCCGACCGAGCCATCGACGATTCCGCCCGGCACGGTGGATCGGGTGCTGACCTTCCGCAATGTCCACAACCTGATCATGGCCGGCGATGCCGTTGCGGCGAAGGCGTTCGGCGACTTCTATGCGGCGCTGAAGCCGGGCGGCATATTGGGTGTGGTCGACCACCGGCTGCCCGAGGATATGGACAGCGGCCGGGAGAAATCGAGCGGTTATCTGAAACGATCGACGATCATCCGCCTGGCGACAGCGGCCGGCTTCAGGCTTGCTGCGGAATCACCGATAAACGCCAATCCGAAAGATACACATGACTGGCCCGAAGGCGTCTGGACCCTGCCACCCACCTATCAGCGCGGGGAAGCAGACAGGACCGTCTATCAGGCGATCGGCGAAAGCGATCGAATGACCCTCAAGTTCGTGAAGCCTTGAGGCTGGAAGATGCGTCATGCCGGATGGGTTCCGGCTGACGCTCAGGCTGCGGCAATCTCCGCCATCAACCATTCCCTGAACGCCTTCACCTTGCCCGCATTGTAACGATGTTCGGGACAGACGAGCCAGAAGCTGCTGCCACCGCCGATATGCGGAAAGAGTTGCACGAGGCGGCCGGTGGCGAGCTCGAAGGGCCAGAAGCGCGGCGTCAGCATGGCGACGCCCTCGCCGGCAATCGCCGCCATCCCCTCGATCACCTGCGAATCGACATGGATCGAATTGCGGGAGAAATCCTGGGGAATCTCGACGCCGACCTGTGAGAACCAGGCGCGCCACCAGATGTCGTCGGAATTGAGCCGCAGTACATTCAGTAACGCCGCGGGCTGCTCGAACGGCCCCATGCGCTCGATATAGGCCGGGCTGCACATCGGCGTGAATTCGGCAGGAAACATCTCGACCGCACGCAATCCCGGCCAAGTGCTGGTGGTGAGGCCAAGGCGGATGCCGACGTCGACCTCATCGCGGGTGAAGTCGACGAGTTCATGCGCCGCAAGCAGCCGGATGGCGATCTCGGGTCTCGCAAGCTGGAAGCGGGCCAGGCGCGGTCCGAGCCAACTCGCCGCGATCCCGGGCGCGGCACTGATCGTCAGCACGCCGCTCTCGATCTCGCGGACCTTGCCGAAAGCCTCGTCCATCATATCGAATGCCGCGGATATCTGGGGCGCGAGCCGCTGCCCTGCGGGGCTGAGCGCCACCCGCCGCCCCGAGCGCACGAACATGGCCGTACCCAGGCGATCCTCGATCATCTTGATCTGGTAGCTGACGGCCGCCTGGGTCATCGCCAGCTCTTCCGCAGCGCGCGTAAAATTGAGGTGACGCGCAGCGGCCTCGAACACGCGCACTGCACTAAGAGGAGGAATCTGTCGCGCCATATCGATAAACCCACCTTATTTATAGGGACGGATAACCGATTGGTGCATTCTAGGAAACATCCATATTTATGTTGTCGTCCTGACGATGGAGGCGACGATGCAATCGATAAAGACATATGATGGCTCACCCTTGCCTGAAAGCCGCCTGTCCACTCTGCGTCGGCACATTGGTGCCGGCCTCAAATGGTGGGCGGAGCATCAGGCATGGCCGGCGACCGACGAAATCCGCGTCGATCGTCACCGCTCGACCTGCGGGTGAAGCCGGTGCTGCAGGGGTGACGAACCGGTCGGCAGGCGGCATGGTCGGGTCATAAACAGATCCGGATATGCTCCTCGATGCGTTCGCACCCCCTGCTCTTCCTCGTAACGCTTGCACTTGCCGCATCCTCTCCGGCCGCAGCGATGGATTTGAGTCGCCCGCAGCCATTGGCGATCGAGCGGCATGTGCCGGTCGCGCAAGACACCGCCTACCCCGGCACGATCGTCTTGACCGTCGATGCAACCGATGTCGCCCGCGGGATCTTTCGCGTCAGGGAGAGCATTCCCGTCTCCGCCCCTGGCCGCATGACCCTGCTCTACCCGCAATGGCTGCCCGGAAATCACGCACCGCGCGGACCGATCGACGATGTCGCGGGCCTCACCATCTCCGCCGACAACAAGCCGCTCGCCTGGAAGCGCGATCCGGTCGATGTCTATGCAATCCAGATCGACGTTCCGGACGGCGCGCGCGCGATCGACCTGGCCTTCGATTATGTATCGCCGGTCAATCCCGCGCAGGGACGGGTCGTCATGACGCGAGAGATGTTGAGCCTGCAGTGGAACCTGACGGCCTTCTATCCCGCCGGCTACTTCACCCGCCGGATCATGGTTTCGCCCAGCGCGATTCTGCCGAAAGGGTGGGGCTATGGCACGGCGCTCGAGCCGCTGGGTTCGCGCGCTGGCGCCGCAGTCGCCTTCCGCTCCGTCGATTTCGAGACTTTGGTCGACAGCCCGATGCTTGCGGGCAGCTATTTCCGGCAGATCCAGCTCAGCCCGAAGGTCCGGCTCAACATCGCTGCGGACCGCCCGGAGGAGCTTGCCGCCAGCGACGCGCAGATCGCTGCGCATCGCCGCCTCGTCGAGCAGGCGGTCAAGCTGTTCGGTGGCGAACATTATGACCATTACGACTTCCTGTTTTCGATCAGCGACCGGCTCGGCGGCATCGGTCTGGAGCATCAAAGGTCGAGCGAAAACGGGGTCGCTGCCGGCTACTTCACGCATTGGGACGAGCAGACCGCGCGGCGCAACCTCCTGCCGCACGAATATACCCATAGCTGGAACGGCAAATATCGGCGCGGCGCCGATCTCTATACGCCCGACTACAGCGTGCCGATGCGCAATTCGCTGCTTTGGGTGTACGAAGGACAGACCCAGTTCTGGGGTTATGTCCTGCAGGCGCGGTCGGGACTGGTCTCCGCAGAGGACACGCTGTCGGGGATTGCGATGATCGCCGCGGCGCTCGATACCCGGCCCGGACGGCAATGGCGGCCGCTGATCGACACCACCAACGATCCGATCATCGCCGCACGCCGGCCACAGCCATGGACCAGCCTCCAGCGGTCCGAAGACTATTACAACGAGGGCTTGCTGGTCTGGCTGGATGTCGACATGCAGTTGCGCGAATTGAGCCGGGGCAAGCGTTCGCTGGACGATTTCGCTCGGGCCTTCTTCGGCATGCGCGATGGCGATTGGGGCACCCTCACCTATCGGTTCGACGATGTCGTAAGCACCCTGGACGAGATCGCACCCTATGACTGGGCGAGCTTCCTGCGCAGCCGGGTCGAGCAGCCGCAGCCACACGCGCCGCTCGGCTGGCTAGCCAAGAGCGGCTACCGGCTTGCCTATAATGCCAAGCCAACGAGCTACTGGGCGACCGACGAGCGCCGGCGCAAGGTCGCGGACTTCAGCTATTCGCTCGGGCTGGTAATCGACGCAGGAGACCGCAGCGTCGATCAGGTGATCTGGGACAGCCCCGCATTCGAGGCCGGCCTCACCAATGGCGATGTCCTCATTGCGCTGGACGGCGAGGCTTTCGACAGCGCACGGCTTGGCCAACGCCTCGACAGCGCCCCGGCGACGCGGCAGCCCATCGAACTTCTGGTGCGCCGCGGCGAACAGTTTCGATCGGTGACGATCCCCTATTTCGGCGGTAACCGCTATCCGCGCCTGGAGCGGACGAACAACGCTCCAAGCTGGCTCGACCAGCTGCTGCAGCCGAGGAATTAGCGCCGCCGCCGATTGGGCAAGGCGATTTTCCAACCACGAATAATCGTCGGCCTCACCGGTCCCCAAGCGAGCGTCCGCCGTCGGAGCTGCCAGTCGCCTGCCCGGCGCCTGCCGGTCCCGAAGTCCCTGTTCCGGGCGCCGAGGCTCCGACTGGCTGCGGGTCGACGGCTGTCGCACCCGAACCAGCATCCGCTGCCGCGCCATTGCCGGCAGGCTCCGCATCGACAAGCCGAGTGCTCGGTATCGCCCTGCTCGGATTTTCCTCGATGCTTGCCGGGTTGCTGTTCGCGCCATCGCACGCGCCAGTCAGGCAAAAGACCGACAGCAGCGCCGCCTGCTTGTATCTCATCGAGTTTGTCCGCGATATGCGAGCGGCGCCCGTCACGAGCTACCAGACGACTTGCCGCCGCCGCTCTTGCTGCCGCCGGAGCGACCGCCGCCGCCTTTGCCGCCGGTCGCCTTGCTCTTCGCAGTCGAGCCGGGATCGCCGCCCTTGGCCGCCGTTGCCCCGGTGTTACCACCTGCACCTTTCTGAGCCACCTCAACCTCCATCATCGCGAGGCTCAGCCAACGTTGCCGTCGAGCCGCAGTTCCAAAGGATGATCTATGTAAACGCATAGAAATGGCGCGGGATTGCTGCTTTCCGTACAGGTTGTTCGGCCGCGCTCATCCGATCAGCATCTCAGCGTTCAGCTAGGGTGGAGGCCATTCATCTCCAGCATCGCCACGGGCATGCTCTGGCGTGGGGGCAGCGAATAATCCGCAAGCAGGGCGAGCTCCTCGACATCGCACACACGGACCACGCCCGACTTCATCTCGATCAGCGCGGCTCGTTTCAGCTGCGACAGCACCCTGTTCACATGAACGAGGCTCAGACCGAGCAGATCGCCCAATACCTCCTGCGTCAGGGGCATGGGAAAGCATCCGCCCTGCACGAATCCGATGGCCCGGGACCTTTGGTAGAGTTCGAGCAGACAGTGGCCGACACGCTGAACCGCAGTCTGGCGGCCGAGGCGAACGACATGGTCGATCAGCTGTGCTTCCGCCATGCGGCTAAGCTGCCCGACTGCGTCGGCCAGCGCGCCGTACTGGATCGGATCGCGCGCTATCGCCGCGAAGATCGGGCGCGCGCTTATCGTTCGGACATTCGTGAGCGCCACGACCGGCGACATCTCGAGCGGCCGCCGGTCGCCGCCGTCGCCGATGATGTCGCCTGGCAGCTGGATCGAAAGCATCTGACAGCGGCCATCCGGCAATATTCGCGGCCGGCAAGCCCAGCCTGTAACGATGATGCGCGGGCAGGCAATACCATCGACGTCAGGCGTGACATGCGAACCTGGGCCGTGGTTCTTGGCTTTCTGCAGGGATAAGACCAGCTCAACTTCTGCGGAGCTCAGAGGCGTGACCCTCTGAAGCCTCCTCAGCAGCAGCTCGCCACTGAAATTGCCGCTCAAGCCCTGCCTGCTCATACCAGCCTCTATGGCGTCGAAATGCGGATGGTTTCGTGAGAAACCGGACCTCCGGATCATCGAGAATGGACCGAGAAATGAGATCCTGCGCATGACGTCATGACCCGGCGCGTGACGTGTGTCGCATGTCATCCTCCCCGGTTGATGCGATCGTGCAGCCAAAGACATTGCCTCGGCATGGCAGTTCATATCTAAAAAATAACGACAATCAGGATGACGAAAACCACTTAAACTCTATACAACATTTGTTATGTTTGTGATGATATTAAAGTATTAACTTAGGTTTATTTCGATAACTTGGCCGTACTACCGAATAACTAATGCAGTAATTTTCGAACATAGCAAATCTTTCGCGCGCGCAGGCTTTAATATCTTGTGACCATTGGTGTCCGCCAGGGCGATATCGCCGCGGATAGCGGGCCTGCGAGTCAATGCGAGTTCGGGCGCCGGAACGGAGCAGACAGGCGCAGGACCAGTTGCCCCCTCCTTGCGGGCGGCCATCTGTTACGGACCCAGCGCGCAATAATCGCCGTTCGAAAGGAAGCAGACCCGCAGTGGATTGGCGAGGGGGGAAGGTGACGATCGGGGGATGTGGCCGGGGGAGCCATCATCGTCACGTTCATCCTCTCCACTGCGGGGCTGCCAGATCCCGATAGGTTGCGCGATCACGCCCGACTTTCGCATTTGTTGAAGGACGGCAAATTTTTGTCCCTGCTCCTCAATATCCACCTGCCGCCTGAGACTTGGGAACTGAACAGAAGTGCCAAGACTTAGCGGCTACGCGACGGAAATCGGCTGTCTGCTAACCTGAAATAATATCCCACAGTGGTGAAACGGCTAGGCCACCTGCGATGCAACTGGCAAAGAGGGAAACTGTGCGCGACGGAAAGCGAACTGTGCCGGATTTCATCGATCGAGCAAAACTGTTCGAATTAATCATTGAGAGCGCGACGGATTTTGCGATCTTCACGAAGGACGTGGATGGCGCCATAACCAGCTGGAGCGAGCAGGCTGGACTCGGGGTATTGGAGTGGCGGAAAAGCGGTGTAGTCACACCCCAAGGCGAGCATGCCCGGCACAGGGGATATGGTGCGGAACTCTTGACACGCGCGCTGCCCTACCAGCTAAAGGCGCCGGCGGAGCTCATCTTCGGTGCTGATGACGGCGTCAGTTGCACGATCGCCATACCGGTCAAGACTCGAGGCAGATCGCATGACTGACGAGCACAGCAGCCCCATTTCCGGCTGCCGCCTTCTCCTCGTCGAAGACGATTATTTCATCGCGTCCGATGTCGCGCTATGGCTCGAAATCAACGGGGCCAAGGTGCTCGGCCCGGTCGGGACCGTCGGGGAAGCGCTGGATACTCTTGCCGGAAACCCGGGCGGCGTCGACATGGCCGTGCTCGACATCAACCTCGGCAGGGAGCGGGTCTTTCCCGTCGCGGACGTCCTGACGACGGCGAAGCTCCCATTCCTGTTCCTGACAGGTTATGACAAGGAGGCGATTCCCGAAACCTATCGCCATGTTGCACGCTGCCCCAAGCCGCTCGACCGGGATCTCTTGATCCGGATGATTGCTGCCGCCCTGGAGATGTGATCTGCGGTTTAGCAATCATGCCGAAACAGTCGGCAGGTCATGGAAACAAAACCCGTCCGTGAAACAATTGGCACAGCGACGCTTTTCCGGCGTTGTTCTGTTCTGGTTAATTGCCAGGAAGAACACATGCATGAACGCCCGAAGATAGTTGCCGTTGGTCTCCTGACGCAGAAGGATTTGAACGTTCTCGGCAGCGGGTTTCGGAATGCGTTTCCTATCGTCGAGGGCCCCGACTTCGACGATCTGCTTCGGTCCATCGACGAAGCAGTCCGCCTCAGCGCTGCGCGGGAGCATGAGCAGCTAGGCCGCGACCGACGGGATCATTAATTCGGCCGCGATCGCAAGCGCATCACGCGCCGCCGATCCCTGCGATCACCGTCCCGGACCCTCCGCACATCGGGCAGGTTTTGCGGTCAATCCGCCCGTCTCTTGTCCCATCATCTTTTAAGATGAAGGCTATTCCTGATCAATATAATCGATCATTTCTTCAAACTATCTTGATGGTATTTCATCAATCGGCGGCGAGCCGCTCGGCTAACATATAGGCGTCAGCGGTCAGGCGCAGCGGCTCCACGTCGATATGGCTTTCCTGCGTCCGCACAAGTTCCTCGAAACGCGCGTAGAGCGCCGGATATTCGCTGCCCGCGCCGCGCCGGGGGTGGCCGTCGCCGATGCGAAGCACCGCGCCCCCTTCCGAAAGCACCAGCCGGGTGCCCGCGCGGGTGGTGACCTCGATGGTCCAGCGCTCTTCGCCCTTATGGCGCCAGTCCAGCATTGCTTCGATCGGTCCGGTGGCGCCGGAGCTTTCCATCGTCAACCTCGCGGCGATCGGCTGTTGCCCGCCCTGGTGGAGGTGCATCCGCGCCTTGCGCAGCAAGAGCACCGACGGGCTGAGCAGCGTCGCGATCGATAGGGCATTGATGCCGGCGTCGAAGACGCCAAATCCGCCCGGTTGCCAGATCCATTGCTGTCCGGGATGCCATTTCTCGACATTCTCGAACCAGTCGATCCGCAGCGAGTGAAGCCCCTCCTCCGCGACGCGCCGTGCCGCTTCGCCCACGCCTTCGTTATACTGGGCGTGCCAGGTGGTGAAGAGGCTGACGCGCCGCGGCTCGCACAGCTTTGCGAGATCCATTACCTCGCCCAGCGTGACGCCGGGTGGCTTTTCGAGCAGGACATGAACGCCGAGATCGAGACAATCGCGCGCGATCGCGTGGCGCGGCCCCGGCGGCGTGCAGATTGCCACCGCATCGGGGCGTATCTGGCGCAGCATCTCGCCATGGTCCTGGAAGACCGGGACGTCGACGCTCGGCGCCGCACGTGGCGAGACCGCTGCCACAAGCTTGAATGCAGCGTTTGCTGCAATAGCCGGGACGTGCTGGTCGTGCGCGATCTTGCCGAAGCCGATGATGGCGATCCGGATCTCAGCCATGGAACGATCCCAGCCCAGCGACATAGGCGCGAGCCCGCACGGCGACAGCCTCTACCGTGCTGCCGGGCTTGTACAGGCCGGAACCGAGTCCGAAACCAGAGGCGCCCGCAGCGATATAATCGGCCATGGATTCAGGCGTGACGCCGCCTACGACGACCAGCGGCACGGTCGGAGGCAATATGGCGCGCTGGGCTTGCACCACCTTGGGAGAAGCCGCCTCGGCAGGGAATAACTTCAGCATGTGTGCGCCCGCCTTGAGCGCCGCGAACGCCTCGGTCGGCGTGAAATAGCCGGGCGCCGAAATCAGCCCGGCCTCGACTGTCGCCGCTATCACCTCGGCATCGGTCGAGGGCGACACGATGATCCGTCCGCCGGCCCCCTTCACATCCGCGACCTGCCGGGGTTCCAGCACCGTGCCGGCTCCGACCAGGGCATGGTCGCCGAACCGCGCGGCGAGCAATTCGATGCTGCGCAGCGGATCCGGTGAGTTCAACGGCACCTCGATGATCCGGATACCGGCTTCGATCAGCGCGTCTCCTATCGCATGAGCCTCGGCCGAGGTGATGCCGCGAAGGATCGCAACGAGGGGGCAATGCGCGAGATGCCGTTCGAGAATTTGCTCCGCTCTCATCTCATGATCTCCGTCAAGGCCTTGATGCCGGCCAGAAAAGCGGCCTCGCCATCGACTTCAAAGCAGGGCCGCCGGGTTTCGCGCAGGGCCGCGGCATAAAGCGCCGTCAGCGCCGGATCGCCGATCAGCGCTACGGCGCCCCCCCTGCCGACGAAGGACAGGCCGGTTCTGATGTCGGCTCCGATAAGCAGGCCGCTCGCATAGGCGCTGGCCTCTTCGTCCGAAAGGCCGCCGATCAGACCTCTGGCGCGGATCTGGAACAGCTCGGCGGTCAACTCGCAGCGCTCGAGCGATCGGCGAACGCCCGCCGCGAAGGAAGGGCCGGGAGCAATCTCGGCCTGAAGCTGGCTTCCGATGATGCTGTGCTTCTTCAGCAGCGCGAACATCTCCCCCGTCATGACCGTTCGGAATGCCACGATCCTGCCGCCCTCAAGCTTCACCCATTTCGCATGGGTGCCTGGGTGGCAGGCCGGAGCATTGGGCGACACCAGACCGGCGGCCACCGCACCGAGCAGCTGGATCTCCTCGCCGCGCATCACGTCGACGCTGTCGTCGCCAGCGAAGCTGAGGCCGGGAACGATCGCGGCATCGGACTCAGCTATGCGCTTCAGGCCGCCCACCAGCTCGTCGAGCCCGGCGGGACAGGATCGGTAGGGCGCCTCCACCCAGCCCCGATTCGAGCCGATCATCCCCGCGAGCAGCATCGCCCCGCTGCCGAGCCGGGCTCGCAGGTCGGCAACGGCGGCGGGAAATCCGCCGGATTCCACGGCCAGGACTCCTTGCCCATCGCTGACCTGATCGATCACCGTCCCGTCGCGCGCGACGGCATAAGCCCGCCTGTTCGTCGTCCCCCAGTCCACGGCGATTATTTCGGCTCCGCTCGCCATCCAACCTCCATCTCAACAGCGCGATAACGCGCAAGACGCGCGAATGTCGCGACGGCCACGGCAACTTTGCGCATCAGCCGGCGTTGGCCTTTCCGTCATGGGATCGAGCTACGATATTTCCGCGCCTGAAGTTGTCGTGCGCTGCGACGCACTGCTGGGCGAGGGCCCGATATGGGTGGCGCGTGAGCAGGCGCTCTATTGGGTGGACATCAAAGCGCCATCGGTCTGGCGGTTGGACTGGGAAACGAGGAGCACGCGAAGTTGGACGCCGCCATGGCGCATCGGGGCCATCGCGCCGCGCCTTGAAGGCGGCTTCATCGCCGCCACCGAAGCGGGATTTGCGCTCGCCGACTTCGAGGAGAATATCTTCGAA
The DNA here is from genome assembly GCF_056401065.1 of Rhizorhabdus sp. P4_G5. Taxonomy (NCBI): domain Bacteria; kingdom Pseudomonadati; phylum Pseudomonadota; class Alphaproteobacteria; order Sphingomonadales; family Rhizorhabdaceae; genus Rhizorhabdus; species Rhizorhabdus sp. P4_G5. The sequence goes on from NZ_JBFUKB010000001.1 coordinate 399,581, forward strand.
CCGATCGGCAATCCCGACAAGGATATCCCCGGCAACCGCTTCAACGACGGCAAGGTCGATCCCGCCGGCTGCTTCTGGGCCGGAACTATGGACGATGCCGAACAGGCGACCACTGGCTCGCTTTTCCGCCTCGATGCCGCGCTCGAGTGGCAATGCGTCGATCGCGGCTACCATGTCACCAATGGTCCGGCCTTCAGCCCCGATGGCAGGATCCTCTACCATAGCGATTCCGCGATACGCACCGTGTACCGTTTCCCCATCGCCGCGGATGGGTCGATCGGCGCGCGCGAGACATTCCTGCGCTTCGGCCAGGACGACGGCTATCCCGACGGCATGACCAGCGACATCGAGGGATGCCTGTGGATCGCCTTCTGGGATGGCGGCTGCGTGCGGCGCTTTTCGCCGGAGGGCGTGCTGCTCGACCATGTGGACCTGCCGACCCGGCGTCCGACCAGTTGCGCTTTCGGCGGACCCGATCTCGACCGGTTGTTCATCACCTCGGCACGGATCGGCCTGGAGGACGTGCTGGCCGATCAGCCGCTGGCGGGTTCGCTGTTCATGGTGCGGCCCGGCGTCGTCGGCGTCGAGCAACCGTCCTTCGCCGGTTGAAGCGGGAGCACGCAATGGCCAATTTCATGTTCTGCACCGGCATCGAAAACAGCATACCGACGATCGACAATGGCCGCACCCGCATCGACGAGATGGAGCTGTGCGGCCACTATAAACGGTGGCGCGAGGACTTCGATCTGGTCGAGGATCTCGGCATCCATTACCTGCGCTTCGGGCCGCCGCTGCACCGGACCTGGCTGGGTCCCAACCATTATGACTGGTCATTTGCCGACCATGCCCTGGATGACCTGCACCGCCGGGACATCACCCCCATCGTCGATCTTTGTCATTTCGGCGTGCCGGACTGGATCGGCAATTTTCAAAATCCGGACTTTCCGCATCTTTTTGGGGGCTACGCAGCGGCGTTCGCGCAGCGTTATCACTGGGTGCAGCTCTATACGCCGGTCAACGAGATGTTCATCTGCGCGGTCTTTTCCGCCAAATATGGCTGGTGGAACGAGCAACTGACCAGCGACACCGCCTTCGTCACCGCGCTCAAGAATATCGTCAAAGCCAATGTCGTTGCGATGCAGGAGATATTGAAACTCCGCCCCGATGCGATCTTCATCCAGAGCGAGTCCTCGGAATATTTCCACGCCGACAGCCCGGCAGCCATCGGCCCCGCCGAGATCATGAACTCGAAGCGTTTCCTGAGCCTCGACCTGAATTACGGGCGCCGGGTGAACAGCGAGATGTACGAGTTCCTGATGGATTGCGGCATGACCCGGGAAGAATATCACTTCTTCCTGGGCAACCGCCTCAAACAGCACTGTATCCTCGGCAACGACTATTATTGCACCAACGAGCATCGCGTGCACCAGGACGGCCGAACCTGGGCAGCGGGCGAAGTGTTCGGCTATAGCGAGATCACCCGCCAATATTACGGCCGCTACGGCCTGCCGGTGATGCACACCGAAACCAATCTCTCCGAAGGCCCCAATGGCGACGAGGCGGTAAACTGGCTGTGGAAGGAATGGGCCAATGTCCTGCGGCTGCGCAACATCGGCATCCCAACGGTCGGGTTCACCTGGTATTCGCTGACCGATCAGGTCGACTGGGACAGTGCGCTGCGGGAACGCAATGGCCATGTGAACCCGCTCGGCCTCTACGATCTCGATCGCAATATCCGCGCCGTCGGCAAGGCCTATAAGCAGCTTATCGCGGATTGGCGCGATGTCCTGCCCGCGCAGAGCGTCTGCCTCGTGGTGCCGGTGGTGCCCCCTTCCCACTCCGGCCGGGTCGATGCCGTCGAACAGGAAGATCGCGCCGGAGACATGCTGCGCCGGCCCGACGCCCAGCCCCTGACCAGCGAGGAGATCAACCGGTGAACATCGAGCGGATCGAAACCTTCTATGTGCCGCCACGCTGGCTGTTCGTGCGGATCGAGGCGCAAGGCGGCCTGGTCGGCTGGGGCGAAGCCAGCCTCGAAGGCCATGCCGAAGCCGTCGACGGCGCTTTCGAAGCGTTGCGCGACCGTTTCGTCGATCATGATGCGCGGCGGATCGAGGACATCTGGCAGATAGCCTATCGCGGCGGCTTCTACCGCGGCGGGGCGGTGATGATGAGCGCCTTGTCCGGGCTGGACCAAGCGCTTTGGGACCTTAACGGCAAGGCGTCGAACCTGCCGGCCTGGCAGATGCTGGGCGGCCGGGTGCGTGACAAGGTGCGGGCCTATGCCTGGATCGGCGGAGACCGACCCCATGAAGCCGCCGAAGCTGCAGCTGCGCGGCGGGAGCAGGGGTTTTCCGCGGTGAAGATGAACGCCACCGCGGAGCTCGACTTCCTCGGCACGCCGAAGTTGCTGGACGAGGTGGTCGAGCGGGTCCGTGCGGTCCAGGCCGAAGGGCTCGACGTCGGGCTCGACTTCCACGGGCGCATCCACAAGCCGATGGCGAAGCAGCTGGCAAAGCTGCTCGAGCCGCTGGGGCTGATGTTCATCGAGGAACCGCTGCTCTCCGAAAATCCCGAAGGCATCGCGCAGATCAGCCAGCTGGTCAGCACGCCGATCGCGCTCGGCGAACGCCTCTACTCCCGCTGGGACTTCAAGCCCTTCCTCGCTTCCGGCGTAGTGGACATCATCCAGCCGGACCTGAGCCATGCCGGCGGATTGAGCGAGTGCCGCCGCATTGCCGCCATGGCGGAGGCGTTCGACGTGGCCGTCGCCCCGCACTGCCCACTCGGCCCGCTGGCGCTGGCATCCTGCCTTCAGCTGGCGGGCTGCACGCCCAATGTCGTGTTGCAGGAGATGTCGCTCGGCATCCACTATAATGTCGGGCACGACCTGCTGAATTTCGTCACCAATCCCGATATATTCAAGCCGATCGACGGCTTTCTGGCGATCCCCACTGGGGCCGGGCTTGGCGTGGAGATCGACGAAGCGGGCGTGCGCCGTGCGCATGAGCAGCGGCACCGCTGGCGGAACCCGATCTGGCGCTATGCCGACGGCAGCTTTGCTGAGTGGTAGGATGAGCGACGTACAGCTCTCGGCCGGCCCGCTGCGACTGGCCCTGCTGCCGTCGCTCGGCGGCAGCATAGGCCGCTTCGACTGGGTCGAGGGCAATGCGGTTTCTCCGATCCTGCGCAGCGAGGCCGCGCCTGCTTCTCCGCTCGAGGCCGGGTGCTTCCCGCTCGTTCCCTATTGCAACCGCATTCGCGGTGGCGCCTTCCGCTTCCGCGGCCGCGAGGTCTTGCTGGCACCGAACATGGCCGGCGATCCGAGCCCGCTGCACGGCCAGGGCTGGCTTGGCCGCTGGCGCGTGGAGGAGCAGACTGCCGCCAGCGCCCAGCTTCTGTTCGAACATGATGGCGGCGAGTGGCCATGGCCCTATGCCGCCCGGCAGCGGCTGAGCCTCGATCCGCAAGGCCTTACGGTCGAACTCGGCTGCACCAACAGCGGGGACGCCGCGATGCCCTGCGGGCTGGGGCTTCACCCTTATTTTCCCTGCGCTGCCGGGACGCGCCTGGTCACCCGGGTCGAAAATGTCTGGACCGTGGACCAGCGGGTCCTGCCAGTGGAGCGCATCGCTGCGCGCGGACGGTACGACCTGACCGATGGTCCTATATGCGGTCGCGAACTGGATAATGGCTATGATGGCTGGAGCGGAGCGGCTGCCATCACGACGCCGGGCGCGCCGTTCAGCATCACCCTGTCTTCGCCGGGGACGCGCTTCTTCCAGCTCTACTCGCCACGGCAAGGCGGCCTTTTCGTCGCAGAACCGGTCACGCACGCCAACGCAGCGCTGAACGCGCCGGAAGAGCGCTGGGAAGCGCTCGGGCTGAAGGTCGTGGAGCCCAGCGAAACCATGACGCTGCGGATGCGGCTGGACATCGACCCCGTGTGAATGCCCGTCAGGCGGCCACGCGGCGATCCAGTACGCCCCGGAGGCGCAGCTCATGCGCGAAACGGTCCATTGCGCAGGATAGCGGCGGCAGCAGCGCTCCTTTCGTGCTGCCGAGCGGCACCGCGCCGGGCCGAATGGCGCGCCAGCCGAGCCGTTCGCCCGGCACCGCGTGGATCAATGCCGCATCGAGGCCACAACGCCCGGCGAGCTGGCGACCGAAATCCGACCAGGACAGCGCCTCGCCATTGGTGAGATGCCATATTCCCTCGACACCATCGATCATCAGGTCGAGCACGGCGCTGCACAGGTCCGGAACATAGCTTGGCGTGACCACCTGATCATGAGCGGCGCGGAAAGGCCGCCCCTGACCCAACGCTCCGACCATGTGCATAGCGAAATTATAGGTGTCGAAGGGCGAGAAGAAGGCGGCGGTGCGAATGATCAGGTGACTCCCGTGGAGCGACCGTATCGATTGTTCCGCGAGAGCCTTGCTCCAGCCATAGACGTTCAGCGGCGCAGGATCGTCATCTTCCCGATAGGTCCTGCCGATCCCGCCATCGAACACCAAATCGCTTGAGAAGCTCGCTGTCGGGATGTTCCGTTCGGCGCAGGCGGCGGCAAGCCGCTCCGCCCCCTCGGCGTTGGCGGCGATGCAGGCCGCCGCGTCGGTTTCGGCATCGTCGACCCTCACCCAGCCGGCGGCGTTGATCACCGCCCAGGGCCTGTACGCATCGAGCGCCGCAGCGATGCTTTGCTCATCGGACAGGTCGAGCTGCTGCCGGCATGTCGCGACATGAGCGATGTCGCGATGCCGGCAGGCGGCCGCGAGCGCGCCTCCCAATGTTCCGGTCGCTCCGACCACGAGCAGCGGCGGCGCGGTCTGGCCCGCCATCCGACGCCAGCAGCGCGAATGATCGGGCAGCGGAGCTGGTCGCGGAACTGCCGGGTGGTGGACGCGGATGTCGCGCCTCCACCAGCCTGAGCCGGCGAGCACCGGGTGCGAAGGCTCCTCCCCCCGGCTTAGGGACTTCAGCAGCGGCACGACGGCCGTTGGCCGCGGCACCGCGCCGCGCACGTCGAACGCACCGGCTTCATAGACACCGGCGGTGGTAAGCAGAGTGTTCCAGCCGCAGCCCCCGAGCAGCGCCCAACTGGTCACGGCGCGGATGTCGACGCCCTCGCCGCGGAGTGCGAACGCCGTCTGCCACGCATCATAGGTCCAGCGCATCTGCTCCTCGCGGGTGCAGCCATTGTGAACCTCGGTGACCGCGAGCGGGATATGGTAGCGGTCCCAGGCCTCGCGCAATGAGCCGGCGAGTCCCGGGGGGGGCGGCTGCAGGACGCGGACTGCCTCGACATCGACGAACGCGCGCCGGCTGTTCCCCCCGCGCACTCGCGCCGGATAGCGTTGCACCCTGTGGTCGAGAAACCGGTCGCTGGTAAGATAGTGGTTGATGCCGATGATGTCGGGCGGACAGGGATCGTCGGCAATCCGGCGGAGGCGGTCCTCGAAGCCATAGCGCAGGAGGCGCGTCCACAGATCGTGCCCAGGCACCACTTTCCCGCAAAGCAGATCCCAGCCCATCCATCGGCGCACATTGTCGAAGGCGGCCTGTTCGCGAACGGAAACCGTTGCGTAGGTACGCCCCAGATCGTCGGTCTGGACGAGCCGCGCCTCGGGCTGCACGCGCCGCACTTCGCGCATGGCGAGCCGGGTAGCGTCGATCTGGTTCAGTAGCGCGAGCCAGAAGCTCGGTTCGTCGCGCAGATGAGGATACCAATGACCATAGAGCGTCGCGAAACGGGCCGTGGTCAGCGGCTCGTTTACGGGCGTCCAGTCAGTGATCCACGGATAACGCTCCGCGACGGTGCGGGCATGGCTTGCCAGGCCGGAAGCGAAATCGTCTGCCAGCAGATTGGTGGAACGCGGGCCGCTGCCATGGTGCACCAACCCTGCAATTGGGCGAATGCCGTGAGAACGGAGTTTCGCCAGCCCCATGTCAGACCAGTTCCAGTCGTGGTTCGCGCTCGTTTCGGCTGTCATACGCTCCCAAAGGATCGGGTAGCGCAAGGCGCGAAGCCCAAGTTCGGCGAACAGGTCAAGATCGGAGATGCGGTCATGATGCCCCGTCTCCTTAAGCTGATCCCGAAAGCTGTCCCCGACGCGGTTGACCGTGCACTCTGCACCGCCCCAAAGTTCCAGCATGTCCACCCGCTACTCCCCGGTCTCGCCAACAAAGATCAATCGGGAGAAACGAAGTCGATCTATACTTGTTGCATGATGAGGATAATAACTCATCCGAAATAACATATATCATACAATAGCTTACATATATTCTGATGGAACTCCCGAGCCGGTTGCACCGTTCTTCATACACATTTGTCAGCAAGGCTATGTCATGCAGCAGCTCCCTTCCCTTCCCCGTGCCGTCTCTTCCATGGAGGGAGGGGGCCATGCCGAACGGCTGCTTATGTGCTTCAGCCATCTTAGATGGGACTTCGTATTCCAGCGACCGCAGCATCTGATGAGCCGCTTCGCGGCAGAATATGATGTGGTCTTCTGGGAGGAACCACTGACCTCCGACGAAGCTCTGGCGCCGTATCTGCAGGTCCGCAGCTGTGAACGAACCGGTGTGATCGTCGCCACGCCGATCCTGCCGGTCGACTTCAACGAAGGCGACGAACGGGCCATGCTCAAGAGGCTGCTCGGCGAATTTCTCCAGGATCGCCCGCAGCCCGCCGTCAGATGGTATTACACGCCGATGATGCTGCCGTTCTCGGAACATGTCCCTGCGGATTGCATCGTCTATGACTGCATGGACGAACTCGCGAATTTCAAGAACGCGCCGCCGGAATTGATGCCGCTCGAGATGCGGCTGATGGAGCAGGCCGATCTGATGTTCACCGGCGGCCACAGCCTCTTCGAGGCGAAGCGCGGCCGTCACCCTCATATATATCCCTTCCCGTCCAGCGTGGACGTGAAGCATTTCAAGGCTGCACGTGCGCCGGGCCGCGATCCGGAGGATCAGGCGGCGATCCCAGGCCCGAGACTCGGCTTCTACGGAGTCGTGGATGAACGTATGGACCTCGAACTGCTGGCACGGCTTTCCGAGGCCCGGCCGCAATGGTCGATCGTGGTGGTCGGCCCCGTCGTCAAGATCAGCGAAGACGATCTGCCGCGAGCACCCAACCTCCATTATCTCGGCGGGAAGTCCTATGCCGAGCTGCCCGATTATCTGCGCGGCTGGGACGTCGCGCTGATGCCGTTCGCCATCAACGAGGCGACACGGTTCATTAGTCCGACCAAAACGCCCGAATATCTCGCCGCCGGCTGTCCGGTGGTGTCGAGTCCGATCTGCGACGTGGTTCGGCATTATGGCGCGATCGAAGCGGTGAAGATCGCCGATACGCCGGAAAGCTTCGTGCTCGCCTGCGACGAAGCACTAGCCCTGGCCAATACCCCGGGCGCCTGGCAGGACGAAGTCGACTCGACATTATCAAGCCTCTCATGGGATCGCACATTCCGGCAGATGCTCGACCTGATCGACGATGCGGCGGCCCGCGCCGAGCATGTCCAGCCGATCGTTTCTCCAACCATTTGGCCCGCTGAACGCCCGCAACATTATGATGTGATGGTGGTCGGCGCGGGTTTTGCCGGGGCGGTCATGGCGGAGCGGCTTGCCGCCGGCTCGAACAGAAGGGTGCTGGTCGTCGATCGACGCCCGCATATCGCCGGCAATGCCTTCGATCATCTCGATGACGCCGGCGTGCTGATCCACCAATATGGTCCGCACATATTCCACACGAACAGCCAGGAAATCGTGGACTATCTGTCCCGATTCACGGATTGGCGGCCCTACGAGCACCGGGTGCTCGCGGAAGTGAACGGCCAGCGCGTACCGATGCCGATCAATCGCACCACGCTGAATCTGCTCTACGGACTGGACCTGCGCACCGAGGAGGACGCGGCCGCTTTCCTGGCATCGCGCGCTGAACCGGTCGAGACGATCAAGACGTCGGCCGATGTGGTCGTCTCCGCGATCGGCCGCGATCTGTATGAGACCTTCTTCCAGGGTTACACCCGCAAACAATGGGGAATGGATCCGTCCGAGCTCGACAAGTCGGTAACCGCACGGGTTCCGACGCGAACCAATGTCGACGATCGTTATTTTACCGACAGCTTCCAGGCCATGCCGGCGCAGGGTTTCACGACAATGTTCGAGCGCATGCTCGACCACCCGAACATCGATCTGCTGCTGGGCGTCGATTTCGCCGAAGTGCGCGACGCCTATCCACACACGCATCTCGTCTTCACCGGCCCGATCGACGAATATTTCGGCTATCGCTTCGGAAAGCTGCCTTATCGATCGCTGCGGTTCGTCCATGAGACCGTCGACCAGGAGTGGCACCAGCCGGTCGCGGTCGTGAATTATCCGTCGGAGGCGGTGCCCTATACGCGCGTGACCGAATATAAGCACCTAACCGGCCAGCAGGCGGAGCGCACCAGCATCACCTACGAATATCCAAGCGCCGAGGGCGATCCTTATTATCCGATCCCGCGTGAAGAGAATCAGGCGTTGTTTAAGCGCTATGAGGCGTTGGCTATCGCACAGACCGACGTAACTTTCGTCGGCCGCCTCGCGACCTATCGCTATTATAATATGGACCAGGTGGTCGGTCAGGCGCTCGCCACCTATCGCAAGATCTTCGCCAAAGCCGATGCAAAAATCGACAGCAAGAATAGCGTAACAATCCAGCTAGGCAGCGGCCCCGAGCTGAAGGCCGCCGCCGCCTGATACGCACCGCTGAGATCGCTAAGCATCCGTAATGATTACTATTCTTTTCGCTAACATCGATTAATTCATCTTGTCTCAATCTACCCGCGCCTATAGCAGAGCGCGCGGAGCCGGGGCTCCGATCAGATGGGTTGGTGCTTGGAGTGGGGACATGGGTGAGCGGTGGACGCCGGAGGCCGCGCGAGAATGGTTCGCAGCGCTGCCATGGCTGGTAGGGTGTAATTTCACGCCCTCCAATGCGATTAACCAGCTTGAGATGTGGCAGGCCGATTCCTTCGACCTCGCGACCATGGATCGTGAACTAGGCCTTGCCGCCTCGGTCGGCATGAATGCGATTCGCGTCTATCTGCACGATCTTCTCTGGGTGGAGGATGCTGACGCCTTTCTCGACCGGATCGATGCCTTCCTCAGCCTGGCGGAGCGTCATGGTATTCGCGTGATGCTGGTGCTGTTCGACTCCTGCTGGCATCCCGAGCCCGAGTTGGGTACCCAGCCGCAACCTCGCGAAGGCGTGCACAATTCGGGCTGGGTTCAGTCCCCTGGTGTGCCTGCGCTGAGCAATGCGGAAGAGCACAGGCGGCTCGAATCCTATGTGAAGGGCGTGGTCGCCCGCTTTGCGGATGACCCGCGCGTTCTGGCCTGGGACATCTGGAACGAGCCTGACAATGGGCCCGAAGTCGCGCTCTGCGATCCCGTTGCTTTGAAGGCCAAGGCCGATCTGGTGGTGCCGCTGCTCGTGGAAGCGTTCGGCTGGGCGCGCGCGATGAACCCCATTCAGCCGCTGACCAGTGGGATCTGGCTGGGCGACTGGTCGGCGCCAGATCTGCTCAGCCCCATCCAGCGCGCGCAGACAGGCAACTCGGATGTGATCTCCTTCCACAATTACGGCGTGGCGGAAGACTTCATCCAGCGCGTGAAATGGCTGAAGACGATGGGCCGGCCGCTGATGTGCACCGAGTTCATGGCGCGTCCGGCGGGGAGTACCTTCCAGGCCATCCTGCCGGCTGCTAAGGAACTCGAGGTCGGCGCCTTCTGCTGGGGTCTGGTCCGCGGCAAGACGCAGACGCATCTGCCTTGGGACAGCTGGGAAAATCCCAATATCGAAGGTCTGAAGGACGCCTGGTTTCACGACATCTTCGACGAGAGCGGCGAACCGCACGACCCGAGCGAAGTGGAGTTCCTGCGCTTGCTGAACCGGCTCGATCAGGTGGCTGCCTGAGCCGGTGGGCCCCGGGGCTTCAACCTAGCTTGTCCGCCAGCTTGCGCCACGGCATAGTCGATGCCGCGCGGCCTGCATTGATGTTCATCATGTCTCCATAGGTGGCGACCATGGTGGATCGCCTCGTTCGTCAGCCGCGCCGCGTTACCCTAGTGTAAGGTACGAATTTGCGGAGCGACACCGCGCCGTGGGTGAAACGGGTGCTGCTGTCGAGCAGCCGAACAAGGTCGAGGCTGCAGAGCCGGGAACCCCAGGGCTCGCTGACCAGAATATCGTCACGATCGAGAGTATGGGGATCGTCGGTCTGGTTCACGTAGATCGTATCGCCGATTTCACGATAGACTATGGCAGTGCCATCGACGACCTCGGTGGACTGGATTGAACGGAGACTGATGCAGTCCACCGGCTTCCCGGCGACCCGGCCTTCGAGGAGCCTGGCCATCCGGGCGTCGGCGCGCTGCTGTGCTGTCGACGTTGCGGCCGAAGCACCCGATGCGAGCGCCACCGCCGCGATGAGCGATGTGATGAGACGCATTGCCTTGGTCCGAAGATAACAACGCGCCCCGTTATCACGTCTCGCATGAACGGGAGATTAGCATCCGCCGAACGATGGAGGCACCGGAGACCGATAAGAAAACCCCGGCCGTACAGGCCGGGGTCAAGAGATAGGTCGGCCCAGGCTCTAGTAGCTGCCTTGCCCCTGCAGGCTGTGCTTGAGCTGGCTGGCGCGATCATGGCCTCGCCGGATCGACTGATAGGCCTGCTCGATCACCTGGCGAACTTCCGGCGATAGGTCGGTGTCGCTCAGGGCCGCCTGGTATTTCTCCTTGATATAGTCCTCTCCCCGCTCGACCTCCTCGACGATCGCCTTGTCGTCGCGACCGGTGACTGCGTCCTTCAGGTTCATGAACGTCCGGTGCGCGGCGGCGAGAAAGCTGCTGTCGTCCTCGGGATTTCCGCCAAGCCGGCGTACTTCGGTCTGCAAGGTGGTAACGACTTGTCGGCGCTCCTGGGCGAACTCGCGGAATTGCGATGAGAAGCGCGTTGCATCGACGTTTTCCGCCGCCTCCTCAAAGCCCTTGACGCTGTCGAGGGTCGTCTTGATCAGGCTGTTCAATGTCGAGACATCGGTATCGGTGCTCATGGGTAGCCTCCTTCGGGTGTTCCGGATCAACGACTTAGACGGGTTTTGGCTGCGAGGTCGGCGGTCTTGAAAACAGGCGCTGGCGGGTTTTCGGTTTAACCGAGGCTTCGCCGAGATGGATGGAGCGATTGACAGCGGGAAGCCAGCCACGCACTGCTCGAATTCGATGCGGTCATGCACGCAGATCACGTTCAGATCCGATCGCGTTTCCCAAGGCTCGAGCACTATTGCCGGCAAGTGGCGGCGATGAAGGGACCCGAAACGGAATTGGACAGTTGGTCTCGATGAGATGGCGCGGTATATCGCTGTGTCGATAGCAGGGAGGGCTGACATGCCGGTATCCGAAGGCAATGCGTTGGAGCGGGTTGCCCGCGTGCTGTGCGGTCAGCACCTGAGCGCCAATGCCAACGGCACATATTCATCGGCCTGCGATGCGGTCGACGCCGCGTGGCACGACTATGTCGACGATGCGATCGCGGTGCTCAAGACCCTGCGAGAACCCGACGCAGCCATGGCCGCTGTCGGCGATGCTGCGATATGGGAAGCGATGGTGCATGCGGCCCTGGGGGACGAGCCAGTGAAAAAGCGCGCGTCTTAGCGGCCCCCTCCACCCGCGTCATTCGCGCTGGTGGGATATCCACCGCAGCAGCATGCCGATTACAGATGTCAGCATGCCTGCAATCAGGCAGCCGGACATTAGCGGGTCCTTCGATGCCATTTTCCACGAGACCAGCCCAAGCAGAGCGACGCTTACCGAGGAAATGAGGTAACCGAGCGTCTTGATCGCGGAGGGGCTCAGCGCCCCGCCCGCCTCGGTCTTGGATTGATCGCCACTACGCAAGCTTGAGCCCCTCCTTATTGGCCTGCGCGGTCAGGGCGGCATTCTCGTCATCGCTCAATGAAGAGCGCAACGCAGGGAATATCCGGCTTTCCTCCAGCTTGATATGCGCATCGAGATCGCCGCGAAAGGCCGCGACCTTGCCGAGAAACTCAGGCGCCACCTTCGGCATCCTGCCCAGATCGTAGAGATATTGCTTCACATAGCCATGATCATGGTTGAGCTTGTCCGCATCCGCCTTCTTCGCGCGATCGCGTATCGCAGGATAAATCACATTTTCCTCTGTGAAGGCATGCTTGCTCAGCGCATGCTTGAGCTGCGCCAAAAGGGTGCTCCGCCTGCTCGATTGGGTGTCTTTGGTAGCCTGAAGCTTGTCGAAGATACCGAGCACCAGCGCGTGCTCGGCTTTCAAGGCTTCCAGCCAGTCCCCGGCAAGCAGGCCCGACGCCTGCACCACCGCCTTGCGGCTCAGGGTGATTGCAAGGCCGGCCGCCAGGCCGGCTGCCGCTGCGCCAACGACCGCCGCTGTTCTGGGCTTGACCGACCCTTTGACGCGTCGCGTTGCGGTGGCGGCCGTGTTGCGAGCGGTCCGCGGCGCCGCGGCAACCTTGCGGCCGGCGGATACAGCGCCGCGCTTTACGGTCTCGGTCGCCTTACCCGCAATCTCGACGAATTGCTCCTGCGCTTTGGCTGCCGTTTCGGCCAGCTGCTCCGGCAGCTTGCCTACACGCGTTGCGAGCGCGGATGCTTGCTCCGGGGCAGCACGCTGGCCCCGCCGCGCCTCGGCCCTGGGTCGTCTGTCCGTACCTGCGGGCTTGCGGGGGGTCGCCCTCCGAGCCTTGGGAGCGCTGCGCGGAGCGGGCGAACCGCTCTCTCGACTATTGCCCCGTGCAGCGACGGCAGCGTCGAGCTTCTCGCGATCGTTGCCGATCTCATCGACCAGTGCCCGGGCGTCGGCACGGCTGAGCCCATGCTTCTGCGCCAGATAATCGAGCTCATAACCCTCGCCCTCGGCGACCTGCGAGCGGTCGCCCTCGCCCTGCTTGTTCTTGTCGTCCGCCATATCGATTGCTCCTGCCTGGGCATGTGGTCTCGTAACGCCAGGCGTGGCGACGGGTTGCGAGCTCCAAGCGATTAATCGGACACCGATAATCCAGATCAATGTTCACACGATGCGCTGGATAAAGCCGAGGGCTTCGGCCTCATCGGTTGAGCGTCATGCTCATCCCCGCCGCGACAGCGGCATGGTCAGGCAGTGGACGCCGCCGCCGCATTGGGTGAACTGATCGATGTGCAGCGCTTCGATGGTGAAACCACGATCGCGCAGTTCGGCGTTGATGCGTTCGTTGGCGGCCGAAGATATCACGACGCCGTCGCCCAATGCGAGCACGTTGCAGCCCAGCTGCCGCGCCTCCTTATACTTCACCGGGATCAGCTCGATGCCATAGACGCCGAGCCGGTGAACGAAGCGATCGTCGAGAACATCGGTGCAGGCGAGTGCCAGGTTCCGCCCCACCATACTGAATTGCGTGTCGAGATGAAGGAAGTGAGGATCGAAAGGATAGATCAGCACATCCCAGCCCTGCGCCCGGAAAATTTCAGCGACCGCTTCCGCTCCCACCTCGTCGGTGCGCTCTCCCGAACAGCCGACGATCACCAGCCCCGGGCGAACCACCGCAATATCGCCGCCCTCGACCGTCCCTCGCCGAACCTTCGCGGCCAGCGGCGCACCGAGACTGCGTGCGAAGCGCAGCGCATGACCCGCCTCCCCCTGCCGGTGCGCGGCCGCCGGTCGCAGCGTGATCAGTCCCCAGGGCGTGGTGACGACCGCGTCGCGGGTGAAGCACATGTCCGGAAGCTGCTCGTCAGGCGGAAGCAGATGGCAACGCACCCCATGCCGCTCCAGCACCGCCTGCAGCGCCGCGTGCTGGGCGAGCGCTTCGTCGATCGAAACCCTGAAGCCATTGCGGAGGCTCTCCTGGGTGACCGAACAGCATGGAATGGGTGCGAGATGGGAAGGTCTGCAAAGAAGGACGTCGGTCAGCCGATGAACTTCGCTCTCGACGCTGCACCGCGAAAGAGCCGGCCGCCACCAACCGCCGAGATTGATTGGAATTTCGAGCTTCATTGGCAACTCCATGGAAGCTCGCAAAATCACCTGGGCAGGCGAGTTGTTCCCTCTAACCTGGATCATACAAGCCATTGTGAAGAAACCACTTCATGGGCGCCGCGTTGTTCCGGCATGGCCTCATTCGTACAATCGGGCACCGCGACTTCTTCCTGCCGGGAGTCAGACCAAGCGCTCCTTGCAGTGCTCAGGTTCCTCGACGAACAAGGCTACCGCTTCATAACGCCCACGCCGGCGACGCATGCACGGGTGTTGCGACGGCCGGAGCGGCAGCAAGCCCGCAACCTCGCCGATGCGCTGGGCTGGAGCCTCCCATTCGCACCGGCGCTGCTCGACGCAAGATTGTTCGATATGCTCGTCGCCGCCGACGCTCTGCAGCCATCGCCGGACGGTCAGCTGAAGAGCCGCTACCGCATATCGTGGCTGCGCGGTGTGCTTTTCCTCCACTCCGCCTATCCCACCGATGCAAACGACGCGGTCTTCTTCGGCCCGGACAGCTATCGCTTTGCGGATCTGATCACGAGCGAACTCGACGGCTGTCTACATCCTGCGGGAGCGATGCTGGTGGACATCGGCGCCGGCGCCGGCGTCGGCGCGATCACCGCCGCCCGCCTCTGCCCCGACCTCCGCGTGACGATGACGGACATCAACCCCGATGCGCTGCGACTGGCGCGGATCAACGCACGCGCCGCAGGCATCCACGCCGGTACCGTCCTCGCCGCGAATCTCGACGGCGTCTCGGGTTCGCCGGATATCGTGCTCGCCAACCCGCCCTACATCGTCGACTCCGCGGGCCGCGATTATCGTCACGGCGGCAGGATGCACGGCGCCGAGGTGGCGCTCGACATGGCGGCGGCGACAGTTGGCAGGCTCTCGCGAGGCGGTCGCCTCATCCTCTATACCGGCAGCGCGATCGTCGACGGCGGCGATCGCTTGCGTGCGGCGCTTGGCGAATTGGCCGCCGACCATGACTGCTCGATGCGGTACCGAGAGATTGATCCGGACATGTTCGGCGAGGAACTGGACAATCCGGCCTATCGCAACGTGGACCGCATAGCGATCGTCGCGGCGATCCTGACCAGGAATGGGTAGCGGAATGGCCGTTACCGACCAGAAAGGCCCCACCGCGCCCCATCGTGACAGCGAGCGCGGCAGCGTGGGGCTGCTGATCATCGACATGATCACGACATTCGACTTCCAGGGCGCTGACGCACTGCGCTCGAAGGCCCATGATACGGCAAAGGCCATCGTCGAGCTGAAGCGGGAGGTCGAGTCGCTGGGCCAGCCTTCGATCTATGTGAACGACAATTTCGGCGAGTGGCATTCGGAGCGCTCGAAGCTGGTCGAACGCTCGCTCGAGCAGGCCAATCCGGTCTCGGAGATAATCAAGCCCGACGAGCAAGATTATTTCATTATAAAGCCGCAATTCTCGGGCTTCTACGCCACCAATCTGCAGGTCCTGCTGCCCAAGCTAGGCGTGAGCCGGCTGATCCTGAGCGGGATCGCCACCGATATCTGCATCCTGTTCACCGCGGCTGACGCACATATGCGCGACTACGCGATATGGGTGCCAGAAAATGCCGTCGCGGCAGTCTCGGACGATCGGCATCGATGGGCCCTCGAGATCATGCGCCAGAGCATGGGGGCGGAGACGGCACCCACGACCGCGCTCTCGGTGAAGGACTGGACCGGCCGACTTGATCGATCGGCCCGGCGCTAGATCAACTAAGTCTCGTACCCTACGAAATCTATCTCCTCGATGCCCATATCGGAACCATTCGAGGAGATCGAATGCTTAGAGCACGCCGCGCGCCTTCATGACAGTCGCCAAATCGTCGATCGCCGATGCATTGAGATAGGTTCGCGCCGTTTCCCAATGGTCGAGCCGGATCGGCGCCGAGACGTTAAGCGAGCAGCGCTGCCGATACTGAACATCCAGCGACAGGAAGCGCTGGATCTGGGTCACGAGCGGGCCGACCGTCATCGTCGGGGTAACGAAAGGCGAAGTCAGTGTCGCCGATTTATCGACCGAGATGCTTTCCATGGCTCACCCTTCATCGGCATCGTTGATGAAGTTGAGATTTAGTACAGCTTTTCAGAAGGATGCTGACATGAATTAAGATAGGCTATCCGTTCATCGCTGGCGATGAAGGAGATACCGCACCTGAAGACAACGGGTTTGTGCCGGCCGCTGTCGAAAGGTTGGCGTCCTGCGGCAGCATGATATGACGGGTAAGCGCGCGGAGCGTCAGACCAGGGCGGCAACCACCTTGAAGATGCCGGTCCACAGCAGCAGCGGAGCCACCACGTAGAGAGAGATTCGCGTTGCCGAAAGCCTGAGGTCATAGCCCGGCACCAGCACCACATTCCGTTCGACGCGCTGCTGGAGCGCGTGAACGGGCGAAGCGATCGGGCCATCGCCGTCCTGTGTCGGACGCGGCCCTGCGCGGAGTGCCGCCTCTACGATATCGGTCGTCTTGAACTTGGGAAGGGCCATGTCTCACCTCTGACAATGGCCTACGGTCCAACCCGTAAACAAAAGATTAATTTTCTGCGGTCAAAAGCGCGCAATGTTCGGCGGGCTGCGCTCGTGCGCCGAATATGCTGCTATGCGGCAAATGAGCGATCGGGTATGATCGTTACCGCGTGAGCGCTGAATTTCAGGCGAGCATAAATGTCATACCTTCTGCTTATGAACGCCCCTTCGACTGCTACGTCAACGGAGAAAAGGAGCATGTTTTTGGGAACTTCGCCGGGGCCGGAGCGGATCCGACATCCGCGTTGGGCGACGGACGGTTGAAGGTGTCGAGGCCCAAGGCCCGGCGGTGGTGCAGGCTAGGCTATCACCGCCGCACCGCGGTCAACTGGCACCAGGATCGCGCCTTTTCGGAGTGCGGCTATTGCGGCCAGGATCTTGTGCGCTCGCGGCGCGGCTGGCGCGGAGCACGTCAGGACGAACTTCCGGAAGAGTGGCGAACCCATCGGCATGTCGCGGAGCCTTCAGGCGAAGGGCGGCTGCGCTGGATGCCGATCCTGGCCGCCAGCATGCTCGTCGTGGTCGGCCTGGCCCTGTTTGCAACGCTGCAATTCGCTTGATTTCGCCGTCCAGGATGCCGAGCGCCGCGGACGCAATCCGCAGGCAAACGCCCCCTTTGCACGCCGAATGTCGTCGAGTGGAACTTTAGCCGCCCTGACGCCGTTTTGTAATGACCTGAAAATGGCCGCCACAGGCCGTCGGGGGTGAGGATAGCATGGGACGGGATCGACCTGCCGAACTACCGCGAGCGGACAAGGCACTGGCCGGCTTGCTGGCCGGGCTGCCGCTCAGCCTGCTTCTGTGGGTGGGCATCGCCACAATTGCCGTCAAAGTGACATAACCCTCACGGCCGCCACGCCTCGTTAGTTCATGACTGGATGGCTACCCAGGTCGGACCGCGCGACGCCTGGCGTATGTGAAAGCGATAGCCGATCTGCTCCAGGCGCTGCCAGGACATCACCGTAGGAAAGCGGCTATCGAGGACGAGCGTGGTCTGGGCACCGCCGCGGGCGACATCGATCGTCAGCACGGTGTGATAGGCACGCTGCTCGGTCCATGCCGTAGCCAGGCGGACAGCCGAAGCAGGCCAGCCCATGGCCATCAGCTTTTCGCGGGCGGCCAGAGCGATGTCCTCGCAATCGCCGGCCTTCGAAGCGACCTGCCAATATTCGGCGCGGCCGAACTCCTTGCGATCGTCCACCGCGTGGATCTGGCGCACGCTGGCCTGAACCGCCTGGAGTTGCTTCAGATGGCCTTCATCGAGCTGGACCACCTTGCAGGATGGATCATCGGCATTGCGGCCGCAGAAGTCCATCCATCCGGCAGGTGGCATGACGAGGCCGCCGTCGCGCATGGCCGACGCGCCCTGCGTCGTAGTGGTGCATGCCGAGAGTGTGAGTGCGGCGCCGAGCGCCAGCGCGACATTGCGAGTTGCCTTGCCGATAGCGCGCCGGGCCGTGTCGTCGATTTTCACTGCCATGATCCTGATCCGCCTGTTTGGTGTGCGGATCCTGATCTACCGATGACGGGTCAAAGCATGGCTACCAGGGCTGAACAGCAGCACCGCGATCGACGTGGCATAGGCGATTGTCGGCACGCCCCGACGCACCATATGGATCAACGCAAATCCGAGGCCGAGAAAGCCGACATAGGGGATGAGCTCGGCCGGAGCATGCACGAAGGTCGACAGGAAATAGACGTTCGTCACCAGCAGCACGAACTGCCGCCAGCGCGGCGCGCTCGACAGGTTGAACAGGATGGCCGCGACGAAGACGAGGATCAGGAAGCTGATCGATGGCACGGCCATGGCGGTGCTACGCCGCTGCTACGGCATCGGGGGAAGCAGCGATGCGCATCGGCGGCACTGTGATTTCGGCGGTGGTGGCGAGCGTCCAGCGCGTCGCCTCCCCCTCTCCATCCGCCGGCGAGAAGCCGAGCTCCGGATAGTGGTCCCGGACCAGCGCGTTGCGCGGCGTGGGGATATAGTCGCCGATCAGCGTCGCGATGCGGCGCGACCGCGCCTGTTCGATCAGGTGGCGAAGCACCATGCGCTCGACGCCGCGGCCGAGCACGCGGCAGCTCATCAGCCAGCTGTCGATGATCCAGCTACGTTCGACCTGCCGGCAGATGACGACGCTGATCATGCCATTGTCGCCGAACCGGTCCGACAGCCGGACCTGCAGGGTGAAGACCCCGTCCTGCTGTTCGAGCGCCTCGACCTCGCTTTCGGTATAGCGGCGGGTCGTCAGGTTGAACTGGTTCGACTTGTTGATGAGCTGGTAGATTCGTGCGCGATTGATCCGGTCGAACGGTCGGAAATCGATCTCCATGTCGAGCGCGGCGAGATAGTCGCCGACATCGCCTACCGCCTTGCCGAGTGCGGCGCGGCGGGCATTGCCCTGGTAAAAATCGGCGCGGGCGCGATCCTCCTCGGAGACGACGACCGCCTCGAAATAGCCGGCTGCGGCCAATGTGCGGGCGTAAAGCGCTGGATCCTCGGGCAACTCCGGCACCGCGACCTGGGGCAGGAAGCGCCGCACCAAGGCCCGTTCGACGGGATTGTCGTCGAGAAACACCATGGCGTCGAGACCCAGCGACAGCTCGTCGGCTATCGCCTTTATATTCGTTGCCTTGTCGTTCCAGTTCGCCTGGAACACCGCGATATGGTCCTCGCGCAGCAGCATGTCGGGGTGCTCGCGGAACACCTGCCGCGCGACCGCATCGTCGTTCTTCGACGACACCGCAAGCACGACGCCGCGCGCGCGCAGCGACAGGGCAAGCTGCTGGACGCTCAGATAGGCTTCGCCGGTGCCGTCGCCCTGCCCCACCACGATGCCATCGAGACCATCGTCGCCGATCACGCCACCCCACAGCGTATTGTCGAGATCGAGGATCAGCGCCCGGCGGCTCCGGCCGCGAAGCGAGCCCAGCAGGCGGCAGACATGATCGGCGTAGAGCGGCAGATAGGCCGCCGCAAACGGCAGCTTCGCGATGTTCCACTGCGTCGGGCTATGCCATTCGGCGAGACCCACGGTTTCGGCGAGCGCCGCGACGTCGAGCACGGACGAGCTGGCATCGCGCAGCGCGTCCCACAAGCCTTGATTATAGGCGTCCACCGCATGACGCAGCGATCCAGGCGTCGCCCTGTCGATGCTGCCGAACAGCGGCTCCGGGACCGTGGCGAGCGTCTGGAGGATGGCATGGGCGCCGCCATGGTCGCGCAGGCCCGCCTGCATCCGGCGGATCATGTCGAGGGACTCGGCGACAAGATCCTGCGCCAGCGCCGGATCGCCAGACGATGCACCCAGCGGCAAGCCGCGATGATCGATCGCAACCAGCACCGCATCGCATCGGGCACGGTTGATCCCGGACCCGGGCGAAAGCGCATCCTGGGCCGCCTGTCCGAACTCCGAGGTCACGCATTCGAGCAGAAAGCCATGGCGGGCTGCCGTGGCGACCAGCGCCGGCACGACAAGATCGAGCGTGCCGTTGCCGATAACGCCCAGGCGAAAGGGAATGAGCGGCCTGGTCGAGCGCCCGTCGGCTTCCATTCGGGCAATCAGCTTCGCCAGCCGGTTGAGCTGGACATCATCCAGGGCGTGCGCGGCGAGTGCCTTGATCGCGTCGCCGCAATCCCCCTCCGCGGTCCGCAGCGCTTCGCACTCAGCCCGGAAATCCGCAGGCCGGGGAAGCCACTGCAAATCGCGGAACAGGCCTCTGCTCATGCGGCGGCCTGGTTGAGCTTTCTCTCGATGACGCTGACAAGATCGCCCAACTGCGCGAGCGCAGATACCTGCGCAGCGGAAAGTCGAATGCCGAACGCGGTCTCGACTGCCAGGATCAGCCTTATGTTGGTCAGGCTGTCCCAGCCCTCCACATCTGCTGCTGTGGTGTCGTCTCCGATAACGATGTCGTCATCGTCGAAGATGTCCCGGAAAAGCTCGGTGAGCTTCTCGTAGATTGCACTGCGATCCATTCAAAGGCCCCCTTCGCCTCGATATCTTCAACGACCCCGAATGTCGACTTTGTCACACTGAAAATTCTCGCCAAAGCGCCGACCATGTGGGATGGTCCATCGGAGCTTCTTCAAGAAATCGCAATCAGTGCCAATTAGGCATAGACCGCAATTGGTTACTATATGGTCTGCGACAGGCACGCAGAGCCGCGGGGGCGCAGCATGTTCGACCATCTCATCAAGGGCGGCACTATTGTCGACGGTACCGGCCGGGCCGGGTTCACCGCAGATATTGCGATCACCGATGGCAAGATCGTCGAGATCGGCCGCATTTCGGGGCCTGCGCGCAGGACGACCAACGCCGATGGGGCCCTCGTCACGCCCGGTTGGGTCGATGTCCACGCCCATTATGACGGCCAGGTCACCTGGGACGATCAGGTGGCGCCGTCCTTCTGGCATGGTGTCTCCACCGTCGTCATGGGGAATTGCGGCGTCGGCTTCGCACCGGTGCGTGCCGACAAGCGCGACTGGTTGATCGGACTGATGGAGGGCGTGGAGGATATTCCCGGCACCGCCCTGTCGGATGGCATCCAGTGGGAATGGGAGACATTTCCCGAATATCTCGAGGCCCTGCGCCGCCGCTGCTTCGCCATCGATATCGGCGCGCAGATGACACACGGCCCCCTTCGAGCCTATGCGATGGGCGAGCGCGGCGCCCTGAACGAAGCCGCGACCGAAGAGGACATCGCCGCTATGGCGCACATGGTCCGCGAAGGCATGGCGGCCGGCGCGCTCGGCTTTTCGACCTCGCGCACCGTCGTCCACCGCGCGATGGACGGCGAACCCGTGCCGGGCACCTTCGCTGCGGTCGAGGAACTCCGCGCCCTGGCCGCGGCGACCGTCGCGGGTGGGCGCGGGGTCATGGAAGTGGCACCGGCCGGCCTGCTCGGCGAGGATCTGGTCAATCCGGCCAGGGAACTCGCCTGGATGAACGCGATCTCGGCCGAGACCGGCTGTCCGATCACCTTCCTGACAGGTCAGAACCATGTCCAGCCCGACTGGTGGCGCGAGCAGCTCAAGGCCTGCGGCGACGAACGCCGCAACCGGGCGATGGTCGTGCCGCAGATGTTCTGCCGCGCGATCGGCATCATGGTCTGCCTGGAGAGCAAGCTCCATCCCTTCATCAATTCCGTCACATGGCAGGCCCTGCTCGACCGCCCCTTCGCCGACAGGGTGCGCGCGCTGCAGGCCGACGCCGGCCTCCGCCAGCAGATGGCCAGCGAGGGTGTCGACGACATCCTCGGCGGCGTCACCGGCTTCAGCCAGTGGAAGGGCATCTACCCGTTCGGCGACGGCGATCACGAACCCGAAAAGACCAACAGCATCCTCGCCATCGCCAAGCGCGAAGGCCGCCCCCCGCGCGAGATCGCCCTCGAGACGATGCTCGCCGGCGGCGGAACCGGATTCCTCCATCGCCCGGTGATGGGCTATGCGAATGGCAATCTCGATCCGACCTATGAGATGCTGAAGAGCCCGCTCACCGTCCCCGGCGGCGGCGACGGCGGTGCCCATGTCGCGACGATCTGCGACGCCGGCGCGCCGACATTCATGCTGTCCTACTGGGCCCGCGACCGCGTCCGTGGCCCGCGCCTGCCGCTCGAACATATTGTCCGCAAACAAACCCACGACGCCGCCCTGCTCTACGGCCTCGAAGACCGCGGCCGCCTCGCCCCCGGCCTGCGCGCCGACATCAACATCATCGACTTCGAAGTTTTGACCCCCGGCCGCCTCCATATGGTCCACGACCTCCCGACCGGCGCGCCGCGGCTGATGCAGAAGGCGGTGGGCTATGTGGCGACGATGGTTGCGGGCGAGGTGGTGACAAGCACGGGCGAGGATACCGGCGCGCGGCCGGGCAAGCTGGTCGGCCGTTGCCGAGATTGACGCCGCCCTCGATCGCCACGGTTGTCGCGATCGTTGCCGGACGCGGACGTCAACTTTGCTCCGCCAGAAAACCCGTCGCCATGAGCCGGAACGCCTCGATCGCCTTCGGCAGGATTGATTGCGGCTCGTCGCTGGCAGCCACCCACAGCGCTGCATTCAATGCCGCGCCGCTCAGAAGGCGGGCCGCAGCCTCGACGTCGACAGGCTTCATGACAGCTTCGGAAACCAGCTTTGCCACCGCTTGCTTCGTCAGCTGCAGACAGGCGTTCTGGCTTGGCCACCGGGAGGGATCGCCGAGGAACGCAGGTCCGTCCAGCAGCACGATCCGTTGCACTTCGGGGTCCAGCGCCAGCTCGATATAAGCCACGCCTTCGGCCAGCAGCCCCTCCCACTCGTTTTCCGCGCCCGCGCCGGCCTGTTGCGCGCGCGCGGCCATCTCACCGTCGACCTCTGCCACGACGGCACCGAGCAGTCCCTTCTTGTCGCCGAAATTATGATAGAGCGCGCCGCGGGTGAGCCCGGCATCCGCGGTCAGTTCATCCATCGAGGACGCTGCAAAACCGTTCGCAGCAAACGCTTTTCGCGCAGCCGCGATCAGCTTGACGCGGTTTTCCTCCATCGTTTCGAGACGCCGCCTCGCAGCCACAATAAACCTCCGCTCAGATACGCTTCGTATTTGAATTGACATACACATCGCATTCGTACTACATACGGTGCGTATATCAACCTGCATCGCTCTCTCTTTGAACGGCCCGCGCGCGCTTTCTGCGCGTAGGGGCAACAGACATGAAAGGAATTCGAATATGGCTCAGCGTGAAGCCGTCTTTCCCGCAAACCGTCATGCCCTCTACGAAGCGCATGGTTATTCGGCTGCTATCCGATCCGACAATCTGCTGTTCGTGTCGGGACAGGTCGGCAGCCGCGATGATGGCTCACCGGAACCGGACTTCGCGGATCAGGTTCGGTTGGCCTTCGCCAATCTGCAATCGACGCTTGTCGCGGCAGGGTGCGGCTTTGATGACATCGTCGATGTAACGACCTTCCATACCGATCCTGAGAAGCAGTTCGAAACCGTCATGGCCGTGAAGAGCGAGATCTTCCAACGGGCTCCATATCCAAACTGGACGGCGATCGGGGTCAATTGGCTTGCCGGCTTTGATTTCGAGATCAAGGTGATCGCCCGCATTCCCGGCAAGATATAGGCCGGCTTGGCGGGTCCCCATCTGCGCACCACCTGCTCACCGCCATTCACATCCAAATTGGATGGAACCAGTGCTGACGTCGGACATCTCCCGCTGCTACCAGCAGCGGGATGGGGGACAATGAGCATGATCGCCTCGCAACGATCGTTGGCGAAGTTCTAGACGCCGGGCGACTGGAGCTAGGTACGACGTACACCTCTTCACCAGCCATATGCGAGGCGCTGATAACAATCCTCGCGATGTCCATCGAGGCCAATGGCCACAACCGGGATGAGGACATCCGCACCGCCGCTCGGCATATGGCTCATAACCTGAGAGAAGACATTTTGGCGTTCGTGCTGGATTGCGACAAGGAACTATTCGCCTAGCCACCGAGCATGGCTGTTCGCCAACGGATAGGATGAAACGGCAGGAATCGCCCCGTCTTAACCGTTCGAGGCACTCTGCGGCGATCCTGAAAACGGACTATCGCCCGATATCGAAGGCGCCGGAGCGCCCCGCTGGAAGGCGAGGAGATCAAGGGAGGGCGGTTCCAGTCCGGTTAGAATGGAAAAACACGCATGTGCCTGACCCCGATGATGCGTCTGGTGATTGAAGACGTGTTGGAGGATATCAGCGATCCGCTGTTCCTGTGGCTGACCACTGGTGGTTTGATAGGCGTGCGCGCTGTCCAACGCCCCCTCACTATAGCCTTCGATCACAGAAATAAGGCGCTCGTCCTCTCTTGTACGAGCGCGCGCCAGTTCATGCCGATCATCGTGGATAATGGCATCAAGCCGATCCGGGACTTCGCCTTCACCCGTGAGCCGACGAAGCCAAATCCGGTCAGCAACGAGGAGATGGTTGAACGTGCCGTGAAGGCTCTTGAAGAAAACGCCGGTCGGACGCCGATAATCTACGTCGGGCAGGGCGAAAGCGGCAGCGTAAAGCCGGGCATTGGCCCAGCGGTTATAAGCCGCGAACTGTTCAAAAATTACTTTCGTCACATTGGCCTCCGCAGTTGAGCATAGCGGCTTTCCGCGAGACATTGCGTGAGATATATTCACGGATCACGTCGCGAGTGTGGTGGTATGGAGCTTCCGTCCATTAGGGGCTTGCAGGCGCTTGCGGCGCTAAAACGGGCGCCGAGCCTGTCCAAGGCGGCCGAAATGCTGGGGGTGACCCGCTCCGCGTTGTCGCACAGAGTTGCCGAGTTGGAACGGCAACTCGGCGTAACGCTCGTCCGCCAAGTGGGCCGATGCGCCAAACTGACGGACGACGCGCAATCCCTTCTCGCGGTGATGGGCGACGCGCTGGATCGGATAGAGGCTGCGGTAGCACCTCTTCGGCGGCGGAATGGGCAATTGCGGATCAGCACGGTTGCGACCTTCGCATCGCATTGGTTGATCCCGCGCCTTCCCGATTGGCAACGGCAGAATTCCAGTATCGAGTTAGCGATCTCCACCACGACACGAACGGTTGATCTGGCGGCGGAGGACTTCGACTGCGCCATCCGTCACGGTCTTGCCGGTTGGGAAGGCTTGTCAGCGACGCTTCTATTCCGCGAGACGCTTCTACCGGTCGCACACCCCGACGTTGCGGAATTGGCCGTTACCAGCACCATCATCCGGGCGCGGTCGCGCTTCCGCGATTGGAACCGATGGTGGCGGGCCTCGGGCAAACACGGAGATCCGCTCGGCCGGAGCATGGTCGTTGAGACTCGTGCCCAAGCTATGGATGCGGCTCTAGCTGGCGCAGGCATAGCCATAATGGATGCGGCATATGCAGCTCCCCATATAGCGAGTGGTCGCCTCCGCGCACTCGGCACGACCGTCCATCTTCCAGAGGGCTATTACTTCGTTACAAAGGACGTGCCAAAGCCGGGATCCGAGATGATAAAGCGATTGGAAGCTTGGCTTCTCGGCCAAGCGCGGAGGGGCAATGGCAGCTTACTCGGTGCGTCCGCCCAATAGGAAACGATCCGCTCTCCATCCCCTTGCGGCCATGATGCAACAATTTGGATAGCACGACATGTGCCAACGCCAATTGCGGACCTTCAGCCGAGCAGCAACCATAACCAAAGGAGGGCCGAAACTCCCGCGACTGCTTTCCGTTCCGGTTGCCTCTCGCCGATAAAAGAGAGCCCCTGCCCTCCGGGGGGCCCCTTAATGCGCCATCGCCTTGACGATTTCCTCGACCATCTTCTTGGCGTCGCCGAGCAGCATCATGGTGTTGTCCATGTAGAAGACGTCGTTGTCGACGCCGGCATAGCCGACGCCGCCCATCGAGCGCTTCAGGAACAGCACGGTCTTGGCCTTCTCGACGTCGAGGATCGGCATGCCGTAGATCGGCGAGCTCTTGTCGGTCTTGGCCGCCGGGTTGGTGACGTCGTTGGCGCCGATCACGAAGGCGACGTCGGTCTGCGCGAATTCCGAGTTGATGTCCTCGAGCTCGAACACATCGTCATAGGGCACGTTCGCCTCGGCAAGCAGCACGTTCATATGGCCGGGCATGCGGCCCGCGACCGGATGGATCGCATATTTGACGCGCACGCCCTCGGCCTTGAGCAGGTCGCCCATCTCGCGCAGCGTGTGCTGCGCCTGGCTGACCGCCATGCCGTAGCCGGGCACGATGATCACCTGCTCGGCCTGGCTGAGCAGGAAGGCCGCATCCTCGGCGGAGCCGCGCTTCCACGGCCGATCGGTCTTCGCCGCACCGCCGGCCGCCGCCGTATCGCCGCCACCGAAGCCACCGGCGATCACGCTGATGAAGCTGCGGTTCATCGCCTTGCACATGATGTAGCTGAGGATCGCGCCCGACGAGCCGACCAGCGCGCCGGTGATGATCATCGCGGTGTTGTGGAGCGTGAAACCCATCGCCGCCGCGGCCCAGCCCGAATAGCTGTTGAGCATCGAGACGACCACCGGCATGTCGGCGCCGCCGATCGGGATGATCAGCAGGAAGCCGATCACGAAGCTCAGCGCGGTGACCGTGAAGAACACCCAATGGGCGTCGTCGGTGACGAAATAGGCGATCAAGCCGAGGATCGCGGCCAATGTGCCGAGATTGATGACATGCCGGCCCGGCAGCATGATCGGCGCGCCGGACATGTTGCCGTTGAGCTTGAGAAAGGCGATCACCGATCCCGAGAAGGTGATCGCGCCGATCGCGACGCCGAGGCCCATCTCGATCCGGCTGACATCATGGATGTGGCCGGTCGCCGCGTCGAGGATGCCGAACGCGTCGGGGTTGAGGAACGCCGCCACCGCGACCAGCACCGCGGCCATGCCGACCAGCGAGTGGAAGGCGGCGACGAGCTGCGGCATGTCGGTCATCGCGATCCGCCGTGCGGTCACGAAGCCGATGCCGCCGCCGATGGCGATGGCGATGCCGATCTCGACCAGGCCGGTGCCGTGCAGCACCAGCGTCGTCGCGACCGCGATCAGCATGCCGATCATGCCGAAGCGGTTGCCCCGGCGCGAACTTGTCGGGCTCGACAGGCCGCGCAGCGCCAGGATGAAGAGGACGCCCGAGATCAGGTAGGCGAGCGAAGCCCAGGCGGGCGTTTCGGCGAGTTCATGCATGTCTATACCCCTGCCCGCGCCTTAGCCCTTGCGCTCTTTTTTCTTGTACATGGCGAGCATCCGCTCGGTGACCGCGAAGCCGCCGAAGATGTTGACGCTGGCGAAAACCACCGCGAGCAAGCCCAGATATTTGGCGGTCGCACTGCCCGCCGCCGCGCTGGCGATCAGCGCACCGACGATGATGACCGACGAAATCGCGTTCGTCACCGCCATCAGCGGCGTATGCAGCGCCGGCGTCACCGACCAGACGACATAATAGCCCACGAAGCAGGCCATGACGAAGATCGACAGGATCGAGATGAAGTCCATGATGTGCCCCTATTCCTGTTGATCAGCCGAGCAGGCGTTCGTTGACGACCTTGCCGCCCTGCGTCAGCCTGACGGCGTTGCCGATCTCCTCGTCGAGAACCGGCCTGCCGGCCTCCTTGTCCCAGAAGGCGCTGAGGAAGTTGAACAGGTTGCGCGAATAGAGCGCCGAGGCGTCAGCCGCGAGCGTCCCCGCCATGTTCTTCGCGCCGATGATCTTGACGCCGTGCCGTACCACCGTCTGGCCGGCCACGCAGCCCTCGACATTGCCGCCGCTCTCGGCGGCGAGATCGACGATGACCGAGCCTGCCCGCATCGTCGCGACCTGCGCGTCGGTGATCAGCCGCGGCGCCGGGCGCCCCGGGATCAGCGCGGTGGTGATCACGATATCCTGCTTGGCGATGTGGCTGGACACCAGTTCGGCCTGCGCCTTCTGATATTCCTCCGACATCTCCGTCGCATAACCGCCCGAACCTTCGCCCTCGATACCCTTCACGGCTTCGACGAAGATCGGCTTGGCGCCCAGCGACTGGATCTGTTCCCTAGTGGCCGAGCGGACGTCGGTCGCCGACACCTGCGCGCCGAGACGGCGGGCGGTGGCGATCGCCTGGAGCCCGGCGACGCCGACGCCCATGATGAAGGCGCGCGCAGCCGAGACCGTGCCCGCCGCCGTCATCATCATCGGGAAGGCGCGGCCATATTCCGAGGCGGCCAGCACAACCGCCTTGTAGCCGGCGAGGTTGGACTGCGACGACAAGATATCCATCGACTGCGCACGGGTGATACGCGGCATGAACTCCATCGCCAGCGCCTCGAAACCCTTGGCGGCATAAGCATCGATGCGGGCGCGTTCTGCGAAGGGATTGAGGCCGGCCACGATCCACGCGCCGGGCTTCGCTCCGCCCACCGATTCCGGATCGGGGCCCTGCACGCCGAACAAAATGTCCGCATCCTGCAGCGTTGCCGCCCGGTCGCCCAGCTTCGCACCGGCCGCCTCATAGTCGGCGTCCGAGATCGAGGCTGCCTCGCCGGCACCTCGCTCGACCGCCATCTCGGCACCCAGCGCAATGAATTTCTTTACGGTTTCCGGCGTGGCGGAGACACGGCTCTCGTCGGCCGACACCTCCTTCAGCACTGCGATCTTCAACGGATCAACCCTTGGGGGCGATAAGGAAAATCACCAAAAGGCCGGTGATCGCGCTGGCGATCGTGCCGACCTTCAACAGGGTCAGAAAGCCGCCATAGGTCTGATTGTGAGCCTTGTAATCCATCGGCGCGCCATGATCGTCAGACATGTTTCTTCCCCGGGAACTGGTTGTCGATTTCGGCGCCCTTCTAAACAGAGGCATAGACTGTCTCAAGGCCTAATAGGCGCCGCCGCACCGCAATCGCCCGCGCTTTGCTTTTCCTTAGCTTTTCAACGCTAACAAGAGTGCAGAAGGGAAGAATGCATGGCTCGCGACTGCCCGCCAGGGCTTTTGCTGATCGATAGCGAACCTGCCCAGGCGGGTTTGATGACCACCATCGCACAGCGTGCCGGGTGGCGGGTGCTCCGCGCGCCCGATGTCGGCGCGGCCATCGATCTCGTGCGCCGCAGCGACTTGCGCCTGGATGCCGCGCTGATCGATCTCTGGGCGGCGGACGAGCAGGCCGTCCTCTCCATAGCTCAACTGAAGAGCCGCTTTGCCAATCTGCCGATCGTCGTCGTCACGGCACAGGATTCGGTCGATCTCGCGGTTGCGGCGATGCGCGCCGGCGCGCGAGACGTGATCATCAAGCCGATCGCCGGGATGCGCTTGCTCGCGGCACTGGACAATGCCGTCGCCACGCCCGGCCCCGTCGGCGAGCTGCGACCGCTTGCCGAAAAATGGGCGGAAGCACCTGATTCCGTGGAAATCATTGGTTCTACACCGACCTTCCGCAAGGCGGTCGACACCGCGATGCGGGCCGCGGCCACGCCAGCGTCGATCCTGATCGAAGGCGAAAGCGGCGTCGGCAAGGAAGTGCTGGCACAGGCGATCCACCGCGCCTCGCCGCGCGGCGCGGCACCGCTGATCACCGTCAATTGCGGTGCCATCCCCGCCAATCTCGTCGAGTCCGAGCTGTTCGGCCATGAGCGCGGGGCCTTCACCGGAGCCTTCGAGCGGCGGCTCGGCATGTTCGCCAATGCCGACGGCGGCACCATCTTCCTCGACGAGATCGGCGACCTGCCGGCCGAGGCGCAAGCCAAGCTGCTCCGTGTGCTCCAGTCTGGCGAGATCCGGCCGATCGGCGCAACTTCGACTCGACAGGTCTCGGTGCGGGTGATCGCCGCGACCAACCGGCGCCTGTCCGACGATGTCGCGCGGGGCCGTTTCCGCGAAGACCTTTTCTACAGGCTGGCGGTGGTACCGGTCACGCTGCCGCCCTTGCGCGAGCGCACCGGAGATATCAGGCCCCTCACCGAACATCTGCTCGGCCGGATCGCACGCCAACTCGGCTTGACGCAGCTCATGGCGGACGACAGCGCGGTGGCGCTGCTCGAGGGCTATGACTGGCCCGGCAATGTTCGCCAGCTTCACAATGTGCTGTTCCGCGCCGCGATATTCTGCCGCAACGGCCGGCTGTCTGCCGCGGATTTCTCGCATGTCGCGCACGCCCATGCCCAGGCGCCGGCCAATGACGACACGCCCTCGCCGCCCCCGACGGCCAGTGCCCATGCAATCCGCAGCCTCGCGCTATTCGGCCCCGACGGCCATGTTCGCCCGATGGAGGCGATCGAGGCCGACCTGATCCGCCTTGCCATCGGCCATTATCGCGGCCGCATGACGGAAGTCGCGCGTCGCCTGCAGATCGGCCGCTCCACCCTGTATCGCAAGCTCGGCGAGCTGGGGATCGAGCAGACCGGCTAAGCGGCGGACGTCCGCGCCGCTCGCCACATGGCTTGCGCCGGGTCGTTCCGCATGGGACATAACGCCGATGTCGCGCGTTGCCTCCCGATGACTGCCCATATCCACGCGATCGGTACCGCCGCTCCGGACTTCGACATACATGATATCTTCATCGGCTGGGCGAGCGAACGACTCCAGGGACGCGAACGCGCATTGTTCCTGAGGATGGCGGGCCGATCGGGCATAGAGCGCCGTTTCACCGTGCTGCCCCGCCAGCGCCCCGGCGGGACGCCCATCGACGCCGACGGCTTCTACGGCGACGGCATGCCGCCGACCTCCGAGCGGATGGCGACCTATGCTCAGGAGGCGCCCGCCCTCGCGCTGAAAGCCGTGGCCGACCTCGGGCGGCGCACCGCGATCGACGGAATCACGCACCTCGTCGTGGCGAGCTGCACCGGTTTCGTGGCCCCTGGCATCGACCAGATCATCGCACGCAAACTGGGGCTCGACGGGTCGGTGGAGCGCACGCTCGTCGGCTTCATGGGCTGCTATGCGGCGGTCGCTGCACTGCGGGTCGCCCACCATATCGCGCGCTCCGACAGCGACGCCCGCATCCTCGTCGTGACGGTCGAGCTCTGCTCGCTCCACATGCAGGACACGTCCGAGATCGGATCGCTGCTGGCCCAGCTCCAGTTCGCCGATGGCGCCGCCGCGGCTCTGTTAAGCGCCGAGCCCAGCGGCATAGCCATCGATCGCTTCTTCGCGGCGACCCTGCCGGACAGCGATGAGCTGATCCGCTGGACGATCGGCGACGAGGGCTTCGTCATGCACCTGTCGGGCGAAGTGCCGGGCCGGATCGCGCAGGCGCTCGAATCCCCAGAAATGAAACGCGCCATCCTCGGCAACCGCGCCGCGCGCGACATTCCCAGCTGGGCCGTCCACGCCGGCGGACGATCTATCCTCGACGCGGTCGAGCATGGCTTTGGCCTGGGCAGTGCGGCACTGGCAGAATCGCGGCGGACGCTCAGCCGCTATGGCAACATGTCTTCGGCGACGCTGATGTTCGTGCTGGGTGGGCTGATGGCCGACTCTGCGGCTGTCGATGGCATCGCGGTGGCGTTCGGGCCAGGGCTTGCCGCCGAAGGCTTCGCGATCGCGAGCGTGTAATGGGCCCTCCCGGCCGCTCCGTCGTGATCGCCGGCGGCGGTCCGGCCGGATCCGCCGCGGCAATCCTGCTCGCCCGCGGCGGCACCCGGCCGCTGCTGATCGAGCGGAGCCGCGAAGCACAGGATGTCGTGTGCGGTGGCTTCTTAGGAGCGGATGCGATCGCGCTGCTGGCGCGGGTCGGCATCGATCCCGCCGCACTCGGCGCCAGGCCGATCGGGAGGGTGCGGCTGATCGCGGGCAAGCGGGTTGCGGAGGCCGATCTTCCCTTCCCGGCAGCCGGCCTGTCGCGCCGCACCCTGGACGCCGCCCTGATCTCGCGGGCCGCCGAAGAGGGCGCCGCCGTCGAGCGCGGCGTGGCGATCCGCACGGTCGATGCGGTGACGCGCCGCATCCATCTGGCCGACGAGAGCATGATAGAGACCGGCGCGCTGTTCCTCGCCACCGGCAAGCATGAACTGCGCGGCCTGGCCCGGCCGGTGCCCGCCGCACTCGATCCGGCCCTGGGGCTGCGGGTGCGGCTCGAACCCTCGCCCGCGCTCGCCGCAGCACTTGCGCATCGCATAGAACTCCACCTGTTCCGGGACGGTTATGCGGGCCTGCTGATACAGGACGATGGCGCCATCAATCTTTGCCTGTCGGTGGCGCAGTCCCGCCTCAAGGCCGCGGACGGCCAGCCCGCCCGCTTGATCGAGGCCCTGTCCAACGAAGCGCCGCTGCTGGCCGAGCGTTTCGGCGCAGCCGCAAGCGTCGGCGCATGGTCCAGCGTGGCGCGCGTTCCCTATGGCTGGCGCGCCCGGCACAGCGATCCCGGCATCTTTCGGCTGGGCGACCAGTCCGCGGTCATCGCGAGCCTCGCCGGCGACGGTATAGCGATCGCGCTGGCAAGTGCCGCAAGCGCCGCGCAATTCTACCTGAGCGGCGGCCCGGCTGCGGCAAGCGCCTTCCAACTCGCCTTTGCGGACAATGCCCGGCGGCCGGTTCGGGTCGCCAGTCTGCTGAAGAAAATGGGTGAGACTCCGTGGCTTGCAGGGCCGCTGATCGGCCTACTTGGCCATGCCCCAAGCCTTGTCCGGCAGGCAGCGGCGCTGACGCGGATCGAAATCGAATAGTGTTTACACATCGAAAAACATCCAAATCGGATGAATTGTCCCATCTTACTTGACCCCGAATCCTAGTTGTCTTCTTTTTTGCTAGCGCTCGTCGCGGATCAAATCGGGGGAATCATGTTCAAAATCATATTGCGCGGACTCGCGCTTCTCCTGCCCTGGGGGTGCGGAGCAATGTTATGTGCCGCTCAGCCGGCGTCGGCTGCCGTCTATGTCGACAACAGCCTTGGCGAGGTCCCGTCCACTGACATTCACAAGATTGCTACGCCCAAGCCCACGCAACTACTGTTCGAGTTCCAAACCGATGGGGCCTCCAATCCTAAGGCAACCAAATATGCAAAGCCCATCGTAACGGAGGAAGTAAAAGCGAGCGGGTTTGCGAGCGAAGTAAGCGAAGGTGCGGTACTCGATGGAGCGCGGCTGTCGATCGTCATGAACAACATTACGCAGAAAAACGCCGCCTCTAAGGGCTTCCTAACCGGTCTTACTCTGGGGCTTGCGGGCACCGTGGTCGCTGACGACTATGACGTTCTGCTCAGCTATGTAAGCGCCGATGGGCAAGCACCGATAACCCGCACCGTGCATCACCGGCTCTATATGAAGATAGGCGCCAAAGCTTCGCCACCCAATGCAACTCCGGTCAAGAAGATCGATGAAGCCGTGCGGATGATCATACACCAAGTCGTCACGCACGGTCTCAACGACATCGCGGGCGACACAGCATTTGCCGCCGCTACGGCGTCGACCATCGAGTCCGGTGTGCGATGAGAGCGGCACCTTTCATCCTGCTGGCGGCGATCCCGTTGATCGGCTGTTCGATGACCGCTGTTCCGGTCCAAACCGCCTCGATAAATGCTGTCCAGGCGATCAGCGCCGCACATCTGCCGCCCATGTGGACGGGCAGTTTTCGGCAAGCATCAAATCTACCGCCACAACATGATCGAGGCTTAAGCGTCCGAGCGGCAACAATCCGACCAGAAGGCGGCTCGTTCGCCGGCTATCTCGGCGAGACGCTGAAAGCGCAACTCCGTACCGCCGGCCGCCTCGACGTGACATCGAACATCATAATCTCAGGCGAAATCGTGCGCAGCGAGATCGGGTCGGGCATCGGCGAAAATGCTGGCCATGGCCTTCTTGCGGCCGAGTTCACAGTGACTCGCGGGACGATCCAGAACTTCCGCAAGGTCATCACGGTCGAGGCCCGATGGAACTCGTCCTTTATCGGAGGCGTCGCAATCCCTGCCGCCGAGCGAAACTACATGGCGCTCTATCCCGCACTCGTGACTCGCCTGTTCTCTGATCCCGATTTTCTCAGTGCCTTCAATGGATGAATTCGAACATCTGAAGCCCATCAGTCGCCGCGGTGTTCCCGCCGCCATTCCTTCTCCGCGCGCTCGCGGTCCTTGCGGTCGCGTTCTTCCTGTTTGCGGATTTCGCGGCCGCGGTTACGATCGGCCTCGTCCTGGCTGGTGGTGGCCCAGTCGACACCTTTGCCGACGGCGTGAACCGGTGCCATGACGATGGTCTTGGCGGTGCTGACGCAACCCGCCAGGAGGCTGAAGCAGCCGATTATCAGAAGCTTACGCATGGATACTCCCATAGCCATCGATGGCTCCAATGGCTAGCCCGGTTGAGCGCGGAGACTATATCGCCGTCAGGGTGGCGACCAGCGCCTTGACCTTTTTCTGCCGCCATTGCGGGGTGGGCGCAACGAGCCAGTAGCTTTTCGAAGTGGCTCGCGGTTCGCCGTGGGCCCGCACCCGCCCCTCGGCGATATCATGCTCGACCAGGAGCGCCGGCACATGGGCGGTGCCGAAGCCGGCAGCGGCGGCGTCGATCGCGAGACCGGCGTCGGCTACCATCAGCGCCGCCCCCTTATCGTCGGCGGGAGCGCCCGGCCAGCCGATCGGCGCGCCGTTAGCCAGGCCGATCGTGACTATCGCGCCATCGGCCAGCTTGACGCCCTCATGCTCGCCCGGCCCATCGGCATAGCAGATGGCTAGATCGAGATTGGCCTGGGTAAAATCGAGGCCTTCGTCTGACGACAGCAGCACGAAGCGCAACTCGGGATCGGTTCGGCCGAAGTCGGCCAGGCGCGGTGCCAGCCACTTGGCCGTGAAATCGCGCGGCGCCGCGATCGTCAGCGTCTTGGACGACTGGCCCGCCTGCATCGCACGGACTGCCTCCTCGAACTGCAGGAAGCCGGCGCGCAGGGCGTCGAGACCGGCCTCGCCCTCGGGGGTCAGCTCCAGGCCCTTGGCGGTGCGGCGGAACAGCACGACACCCAGCGTATCCTCCAGCGCGCGGATCTGCTGGCCGACCGCCGCCGGCGTCACCGCCAGCTCATCGGCTGCACGAGTGAACGACAGGTGCCGCGCGGCGGCATCGAGGACGCGCAGGCCGTTGAGGGGCAGATGGGTCCGTTTCACGCCGCCTTCGCCTTCACCGACGCATTCATATCGCGACAGCCGGGCCGATCAGCGGAAAGCGCGGGATCGCCGCCTCGAAGGTCGAGCCGTCCTCGGCCACCATATGGTAGCTGCCTTCCATCGAACCGGTCGGCGTCTGGAGCGGGCATCCCGAGACATAGTCATAGGATTTGCCCGGTTCGATCACCGGCTGTTCGCCGACCACGCCTTCGCCGCGCACGTCGTGCCGGCCACCACGTCCGTCGGAGATCATCCAGTGGCGCGTGAGCAGCTGCACCGCTTGGGTGCCCTCATTCTCGATGCGGATATGATAGGACCAGAACCATCGGCCGCGCGCCGGCTCCGACTGTTCGGGCATGAACGACACCGCCACCCGCACCACCACGCCGCGTGTCTGCGCCATGTGGGGGAAGAGCGCCTTCATGATCACAGCCCGACCGCCTTCAGCGCGCGATCGAGATCGTCGATCACGTCCAGAGGATCCTCGAGCCCGACGTTCAGGCGTAGCATGCCTTCCTCGACTCCCATTTCAGCGCGCACCTCCTCCGACAACCCGGCGTGGGTGGTCGAGCTCGGGTGAGTCATCAAGGAGCGTGAATCGCCGATATTGTTGGAAATGTCGACCAGTTCGAGCGCATCGAGCAAGCCATGCGCCTGCGTCCGGCCGCCATCGAGGAAAATCGAGATGATCGTCCCCCCGGCCGACATCTGCTTCATCGCCAGCTTGTGCTGGGGGTGGCTGGGGAGTGCGGGAAACAGCGCGCGCGGAACCCGCCCGTCGAGGAATTCCGCCACCTTCAGCGCATTCTCGCTCTGGCGATTGATGCGCAGGTCGAGTGTTTCGAGCCCCTTCATCACCACCCACGCGTTGAAGGCGGACAAGGTCGGGCCGGTGTTCCGGGTGAACGACAGAAGCGTGGTGTTGATGAACTCGTTGGTCCCACATACCGCTCCGGCCAGAACGCGCCCCTGTCCGTCCATCATCTTGGTCGCGGAGTAGGCGACGATATCGGCGCCATAATCCATCGGCCGCTGGAGCAGCGGCGTGGCGAAGGCGTTGTCGACGACCGTCAGCAGTCCCGCTTCCCTGGCGATGCCGCACACCGTCTCGAGATCGACGATGTCGAGTGTCGGGTTGGCCGGCGTCTCGAAGAAGAACAGCTTGGTGTTCGGCTTGATCGCCCGCTTCCACGCGTCGTTGTCGCGGCCATCGACGATGGTCGCCTCGATCCCGAAGCGCGGCAGCAGTGTGTCGGTCAGCCAGCGGCACGACCCGAAGGCCGCGCGCGCCGCGACGATATGATCGCCCATCGAGAGCTGGCAGAGCAGCGCCGCGGTCATCGCCGCCATGCCCGTCGCCATGCAGCGCGCCGCCTCCGCCCCTTCCATCAGCGCAAGCCGCTCCTCGAGCATCTCGACCGTCGGATTCTGGAGCCGCGAGTAGGTCATCCCCTTCTGTTCGCCCGAGAAGCGCGCGGCTGCATCGCCCGCGCAATCATAGGCATAGCCCGAGG
This sequence comes from Rhizorhabdus sp. P4_G5, assembly GCF_056401065.1. Taxonomy (NCBI): domain Bacteria; kingdom Pseudomonadati; phylum Pseudomonadota; class Alphaproteobacteria; order Sphingomonadales; family Rhizorhabdaceae; genus Rhizorhabdus; species Rhizorhabdus sp. P4_G5. The sequence continues at coordinate 436,248 of NZ_JBFUKB010000001.1, forward strand.
TGAGGAAGATCGCCTCGCTGGTCTCCCCGAACTGCGACCGCACGGTGCCGCCACGCACCGCCTGGGTTGCAGGGCGCCATTTGGTGGTGATCGAACGATCCTGGCCGGTAAGCTTTTTCATGCCCTCGCTTTGCCGTCACAGCCCTGTTCCGTCAATGCGCGAGCGGGGTTGCACCTGTGCTTCCCGCGTCCGATAGGAACAGCCCTCATCATATAGGAGAGTCGATCATGGCCACCGCGATCCAGGACATCCCGCTCAAGACGATCAACGGCCAGGATGCCAAGCTCGGCGACTATGCCGGCAAGGTGCTGCTGGCGGTCAACGTCGCGTCGAAATGCGGGCTCACCCCCCAATATACCGCGCTCGAGGCGCTGTATAAGAAGTATAAGGACAAAGGCCTGGTGGTGATCGGCTTCCCCGCCAATAATTTCGGCGCGCAGGAGCCCGGCACCGAAAGCGAGATCCAGGAATTCTGCACGACGAACTATGGCGTCGATTTCCCCATGTTCTCCAAGCTGTCGGTGAAAGGCGAAGACCAGCATCCGCTCTATGCCAAGCTGGTTGCCGAGAAACCCGACAAGACCTTCAAGGACATGAGCTTCAAGGAAAAGCTCGAGGGCTACGGCATCAAGATCGACAAGGACGAAGACGTCATGTGGAACTTCGAGAAGTTCCTCATCGCCAAGGACGGCACCGTCGCCGGCCGCTTCTCCCCCGATATCGCGCCCGACGATGCCATCGTCACCAGCGCCATCGAGGCCGAACTGGCGAAGTGAAGCTGCGCGGTCACGCCGGCCGAAATCCGGCGTGACTCGCACCGCCCTCCACCCGCCATCGGATAGCTTTGCGGGCGGATAGTTATTTTGCATCCGTTCCTCTGTCCTTCGCACTTGCAATGAATGTTACAGATCGGTACCTGGACATCAGGACGTACCGTTCTGTAACATATTTGCAATTCAGGGACAGGCAGCATGTATCTATCCGAGCTCAAGGCAGACCCTGTCGAGCGCGCTGCGGAGCCGTCGGCCGAGCCGAAGCAGCGGCTTTCGAAGAAGCGCGCCGCCGCCTATACCGCCCTGCCCATCGCGGGGCTCTTGCTGTTCGCCAGCTATGGCCTCCTCGGCCATGACAAGGCCAAGGCCGATGGCCAGGCTTTGCCGGTCGTCACGGTTGCCCAGCCGCTGCAGAAAACCATCGTCGAATGGGACGATTATGTCGGCCGTTTCGAGGCGAGCCAGGCGGTCGAGATCCGTCCGCGCGTATCCGGAGCGCTCGAGTCGATCCATTTCCGCGACGGTGACATCGTCCGCAAGGGACAGTTGCTGTTCACTATCGACCCCCGCCCCTTCGCCGCATCGCTGGCCGAAGCACGCGCCCGGGTAGCGAGTGCTGCAACCGCGCTGTCGCTGGCCCGCAGCGAGCTGGCACGGGCCAATCGGCTCGTTGCCGATCAGGCGGTCAGCGCCGAGGAGGTCGACTCGCTCAAGGCGGCAGCCCAGTCGGCTGAAGCTGCGCTCGCCGCGGCGCGCGCGCAGGTCCAGGCGCGCCGGCTCGATGTCGAGTTCACCCAGGTTCGCGCACCGATCAGTGGCCGCGTCTCGGATCGCCGGATCGATATCGGCAACCTGGTCTCGGGCGATTCGACAGCGAATGCCACGGTCCTCACCACCATAAATGCCCTCGATCCGATCTACTTCGCCTTCGATGGCTCGGAAGCGCTCTACCTTAAGCAGCGTCGGCAGAAGGCCGGCAGCGACCATGTCGAGATCCGGCTTCAGGACGAGGCCGACTACAAATGGCGCGGCAAGGTCGACTTCACCGACAATGCGCTGAACGACGGCTCGGGTACGATACGCGGGCGGGCCGTGCTGGCCAATCCCGACTACTTCCTGACGCCGGGCATGTTCGGCAATATGCGCCTCTCCTCGGGCTCACCGCGCCCGGCGCTGCTGGTACCCGACGCCGCCGTGGTGACCGACCAGGCCCGCAAGGTGGTGTATGTGGTGACCGGCAAGGATGGCACGGTGACCGCGCAGCCAGTCGATGCGGGCCCACTGGTCAACGGGCTGCGGGTGATACGATCGGGGCTGAAGCCCCAGGACAGGATCGTGATCTCGGGCCTGCAGTTCGCCGCGACATCGCCAAAGGTCCAGGTGATCGCAGGCAAGGTCGAAGCCGCCGCGCCGGTGCCGAAGCTTGCCGTCACCGCGCCGGTCGCCTCGCAGGCGACGTTGGCCGGGGCCCACTGAATCACAGACTTATCGCCCGCGAGGCGGCTCGACGCCCTCCGCATGGAGGGCGATTGGCCCGTCTTGCCCGGCCAACAGGGACTAAGCCGATGCGCCTGAGCCATATCTTCATCCAGCGGCCGATTTTCGCCGGCGTGATCGCGGTGGTCATCACCATCGTCGGTGCGCTCGCCTATTTCGGCCTGCCGATTTCGCAATATCCCGACGTGGTGCCTCCGACCGTGACGGTCAGCGCGACCTATCCGGGCGCTTCTGCCGAGACGCTGGCGGACACCGTCGCCTCGCCGCTGGAGCAGGAAATCAACGGCGTCGACGATATGCTCTATCTCTCGAGCCAGGCGACTAGCGACGGCCGGCTGGTGGTCACCGTGACGTTCAAGCAGGGCATCGACCTCGACAAGGCACAGGTTCTCGTTCAAAACCGGGTGGCGCTGGCCGAACCGCGCCTACCCGAGGAGGTCCGCCGGCAAGGCGTGGTGACACGCAAGACCTCGCCCGACTTCATCCTCGTGGCGAACCTCATCTCCCCCGACAACTCGCTCGATCGCGGCTATGTCTCCAACTATGCGCTGAGCCAGATCCGGGACCGTCTCGCACGGCTCGATGGCGTCGGCGAAGTCCGGCTGTTCGGCGCGCGCGATTATGCGATGCGGATCTGGATCGATCCCGGACGCGCCGCCGCGCGCAACATGACCGCGGGCGAGATTGTCGCGGCACTGCGGGCGCAGAATGTCCAGGTCGCGGCCGGCGCGATCGGCAAGCCGCCCGAGGCGAACGGCGCGGCCTTCGAGTTCAATGTCGAGGCGCAGGGTCGGCTGAACACGCCGGAACAGTTCGCGGACGTGGTGATCAAGGCGGACGACGCAGGCCACCTCACCCGGCTGCGCGATGTCGCCCGCGTCGAGCTCGGCGCCGAGGACTATGGCATCAACATGTATCTGAGCGGCCAGCCGTCGCTCGGCATCGGCGTCTTCCAGCGCCCCGGCTCCAACGCGCTGGCGACCGCCGATGCGGTGCTCGCCGAACTCAAGGCAGCGTCTGCCAAATTCCCGAAAGGGCTGGAATATCGGGTGATCTACAACCCGACGAGCTTCATCCGCGAGTCGGTCAGCGCCGTGCAGCACACCCTCCTCGAAGCCGTCGTGCTGGTGGTCATCGTGATCCTCGTCTTCCTGCAGAGTTGGCGCGCGGCGATCATCCCGGTGATCGCGATCCCAGTGTCGCTGATCGGTACCTTCGCGGTGCTGGCGGCCTTCGGCTACTCACTCAACAACCTGTCGCTGTTCGGGCTGGTGCTCGCGATCGGCATCGTCGTCGACGACGCGATCGTCGTGGTCGAGAATGTCGAGCGCAATCTCGAACAGGGCCTCACTCCGATGCAGGCTGCGTTCCGGTCCATGGACGAGGTATCGACCGCGCTGGTCGCGATCGTGCTGGTGTTGTGCGCAGTGTTCGTGCCCACGATGTTCCTGACCGGACTCACCGGCGAGTTTTACCGCCAGTTCGCCGTCACTATCTCCTCGGCGACGATCATCTCGCTGTTGTTGTCACTGACGCTGTCGCCGGCGCTTGCCGCCCGACTGCTCCAACCCAAGGCAGAAGATGAGCCCGAGGGGCGCTGGGCGCGCATGGCCTATCGCGGCGGCAAGCGTTTCAATGCCGGCTTCGATCGCCTGAGCGCCTTCTATGCCAGCAGCACGCGCAAACTGCTCGCGCGGCCGAAGCGCGTGCTGTTCTCCTATGCCGGCCTCGTCGGCCTGACCGCGCTGGTGTTCGGCGCGACGCCGGTCGGATTCGTGCCCGCGCAGGATCAGGGCTATGTGCTGACGGCGATCTTCACGCCGCCGGGCACATCGCTGGCGTCGACCGACGCGACGATGCAGGCGGTTACGAAGAAGATGCTCACCATCCCCGGCGTCAAGGGCGCCGTGATGCTGGCAGGTTTCCATGGCCCGACCGGCACCACCGCCTCGAATGCGGCGGCCGCCTTCCTGGTGTTCGACAGCTTCGAGGAACGCGCGAGGCATGGCCAGACCGAATCGACGATCCTCGCCCAGGCCCAGAAATATGCACAGGGCTTCAACCAGGGTCGGATCTTCGTGCTCAAGCCGCCGCTGATCCGCGGCATCGGCACGGGCGGCGGCTTCAAGCTGGTGCTGCAGGACCGGTCGGGCATGGGGCTTGAAAAGCTCAACCAGATCGCCTGGCAGATGATCGGCGAGGCGCACAAGGATCCGACGCTCGCAGCCGTGCACACGAAGTTCGAATATGGTGTTCCCCGCGCCTATGCGGATATCGATCGCGCCAAGGCCGATATGCTCGGCGTACCGCCCAGCCGTGTGTTCGAAGCGCTGCAGGTCTATCTCGGGTCGGCCTATATCAACGACTTCAACCTCATCGGCCGCACCTATCGGGTAACCGCGCAGGCGGACACCCAGTTCCGCGACGACGTCTCGGACATCCAGCAGCTCAAGACCCGCTCGAACAGCGGAGCGATGGTGCCGCTCGGTGCGGTCGCCACGATCGAGAACCGTGCGGGTGCCTATCGGGTGCTGCGCTATAACCTCTACCCGTCGATCGATATCGAGGGCGAATCCGCGCCGGGGCGCTCTTCGGGCGAGGGGCTGGCGGCGATGGACAGGCTCGCTGCCAAGCTGCCCGCGGGCGTGTCGGCCGAATGGACCGAGATCGCCTATCAGCAGAAACTGGCCGGCAATGCCGCGATGATCGTCTTCGCCGCAGCGGTGCTGTTCGTCTTCCTGGTGCTGGCGGCGCAGTTCGAGAGCCTGATGCTGCCGCTTGCCATCATCCTGATCGTGCCGATGACGCTGCTCGCGGCGATGACCGGCGTAAACCTGCGCGGCATGGACAACAACATCCTCACCCAGATCGGCCTCGTCGTCCTGATCGGCCTCGCCGCCAAGAACGCGATCCTGATCGTCGAGTTCGCCAAGCAGGGCGAGGAGGACGGACTGTCGACGGTGGAGGCTGCGATCCACGCGGCTCAGGCGCGGCTGCGGCCGATCCTGATGACAAGCTTCGCTTTCATCCTGGGCGTGGTGCCGCTGCTGATCGCGACCGGCCCGGGCGCCGAACTGCGCCAGGCGCTCGGCACTGCGGTCTTTTCGGGCATGCTCGGCGTGACCTTCTTCGGGCTGGTGTTCACGCCGACCTTCTACGTTGCCGCCCGCAGCCTTTCCGATCGGTTCGCCCGTCGTTTCGGGCATCGGCCTGGCCCCGACGGCAACACCGAATCCGCGCTCGTTCCCGCAGAATGATGGAGGACATCATGACCGCCAAGATATTGCCCATCGGCCTGCTGGGCCTTGCCAGCCTGCTGACCATCGCTGCTGCCGGACCCGATTATGTCCAGCCCGCCGTTCCGCCCAGCGCGACCCTGCCCTTCCTCGGGGCACCGGTTGCGCCGGTGACGGCCGCCGAACCCGAAGACGCGTGGTGGCGGCTCTACCAGGATCCCGTGCTCGATCGGCTGGTGGCGGACGCGCTTGCGGCCAACACCGACCTGCGCGTGGCGGTCGCCAACCTCGACAAGGCGCGCGCATCGCTGCGCGAAGCGCGGTCAGATCGACTGCCGCAGACCGATGTCAGCGCAGGCGCAACCTATGGCCGCTCCCCGCAGGGCCAGCGGAGCCCGAACGCGAAGCGAGAGGACTGGTCCTACGATGCCGGGTTGAGCATCGGCTATGAGGTCGACCTGTTCGGCCGCGTCAGCCGCTCGGTCGAGGCAGCGCGCGGCGATACGCAGGCGGCCGAGGCCGCACGCGATGCCGTAAGGGTCGCGATCGTCGCCGAAACCGCCCGCGCCTATGCCGACGCATCCTCTGCCGCCGAGCGCCTGGCGGTCGCGCAGCGCACCCTCGAGCTACTCGACCGAACCGTGACACTGACCGGCAAGCGCTTCGAAGCAGGCAGGACGTCGAGGCTCGACGTGTCGCGCGCCTCGGCGCTGCGCGAGCAGCAGCGCGCCACCCTGCCCCCGTTGCGCGCGCAGCGCGACGCCGCGCTGTTTCGGCTGGCGACCTTGACCGGCCGGGCGCCGGCCGACCTCCCCGCCGATGTCGGGCAGCGCCAGACGACCCTGCGGCTTGACCGGCCGATACCGGTTGGCGATGGCCGTGGACTGCTCGCCCGCCGGCCCGACATTCGCGAGGCCGAGCGCCGCCTTGCCGCCGAGACCGCCCGGATCGGCATTGCGACCGCCGATCTCTACCCGCGCATCACCTTGGGCGGTTCGATCGGTTCGACCGGTCCTTCGCTCGGCGACATGTTCGGCGGTGGGCCGCTGCGCTGGCTGCTCGGGCCGTTGCTCAGCTGGAACTTCCCCAACCAGGAAGCCGGCCGCGCCCGCATCGCCGAGGCACGCGCCTCGACGCAGGCCGCGCTCGCCGGCTTCGACGGCACGGTGCTGCGCGCGCTGCAGGAAACCGAGACAGCGCTATCCGCCTATGCCCATGAGCTCGAGCGCCAGCAGGCACTCCGCGAGGCGGCAGGCCAGGCGATGACCGCCGCGACGATCAGCCGCGCCCAGCTGCGCGAGGGCCGGGTCGATTTCCTGACGGTTCTCGATGCCGAGCGGACCTCGGCGGAAGCCGATGCCGACCTCGCCGAGTCCGACGCGCGTGTGGCCGATGCGCAGGTTGAGCTGTTTCGAGCGCTGGGCGGCGGCTGGCAGGTGGAGGCGCCCAAGGTCGCCGCGCGCTGAACCTGGGCGGCGCTTATGCCGGACGTCGGCGGGCTTTCCCCAGCCCGAGCAAGGGTAGCGCGCCTGCCCGCTCGGCAACCACATAGAACAGATAGGGACCCGCTACCCCGGCGATCACGCCTGCGGGCGCATAGAGCACTACTAGCTGCGGGACATGGAGCTGCACCATCAGCAGCCGCGTGGCAGCGGTGAAGAACAGGTGGGTGACGTAGATCGCCATCGATGCCGCGCCGAGCCGGGCCATCCATGCCAGGGTGGCGCCGCGCAGCGACATGGAGATCAGCAATATCGCCGCGATCCCCGCTATCGCGGCCGGCAGCAGGAACACCGAATTGAAGTTCATGCCGGTCAGCGGCCCCACGATCGCGTCGGTGACGGCGAGCAGGCAGATCGCGGCGCCACTCCACGCTATCCTGGACTGGCCCGGCCAAGCCTTCACCCATCCGGACAGATGGACGCCCGCAAAGAAATAGAGCGGAAAATGAAGGAGTTGATGAAGAATGATATCGTTCCGGTAGAACTCGCCCAGCACGAACATACCGACCACCGGGATGAATATAGCTCTGCTGTTGCCGACGATCGCATAGCAGCATGAGAAGACCAACAGCGCATAGAGAAACCAGAACGGGCTGGGCGGCGAAAGTGCGAGGTGGCGGCTGATGTCGGCGACACCGAAGGGCTCGCCCGCCCCGTTTACCAAATGCCATATGCAATAGGTCACCGTCGCCCACAGCAGATAGGGATAAGCGACGCCCTCGACGCGGCCCCGCAGGAAGCTTCTCCGGCCGCGCGCCAGCGGGATGACCGCGTTCACGCCCGCCAGGAAAATGAACAGCGGCATGTGGAAGGAATAGATGACGAAATCGAACCACGCCCAATGATCGCCTATCCCCGCCGCCGCCAGTCCGCGCTCGACATGCCCGGCGACAACCAGGATGATGCCGATGCCGCGCGCGGCGTCGAGCCATTCGAGCCGCTTGGAGCCACTGGTTGCCTGGGGCTGTGCGATGGAAATATTGCTGGCGGCCGCGTCGATGCTGATCGTCATAAGAGCTGCTCCGACGGTCCAACGAGAGAATCGAGGCGATACACCATCTTGGCGCTACCCCGCATGGATCTTTCGGCGTCCTTCTCGCGCATCGCGATGCACATATTGTCTGCGCGAAACGCAAGAGCGGAAAATGCCCCGATCGGATCGCCAGCGGCAGGTGGAACCAACGCGCCACCGTAATGTTTAGGGCAGATCCGCAAGCGCGAGGGTCGTGAGTGAAAGTGCGTTATCAGTTCCTCGACGCACTTCGCGGATATGCGGCGATAGGAGTGGTCCTCTTCCATATCGGGACGCGGTTCGGCGGCATCCACACCGCCGTGAACGGATATGTTGCCGTCGATTTCTTCTTCATCCTCAGCGGCTTCGTGCTGGCAGGCGCCTATGAGGAGCGGCTCGCATCGAATCTGGGCCTGGCGAGGTTCTTGATATTGCGCGCAATCCGGTTGATGCCGATGGCTGTCTTCAGCGTCGTGGCAGGCACTGCTTATCTGTTGGTGCGCTATCACTTCGCGCCCGTGCTTTCCGATCCCGTCTCGGACATCATCGCGGCTTCGCTGCTCAACCTGTTCCTGCTTCCCAAATTGTGGGTGACGGCGGCGACCCGGGACGAGACCTTCCCTGCCAATGGTCCGCTCTGGTCGTTGAGCATGGAAGTCGCGGCGAACCTCATCTGGGCGCGCTTCCTTGTCGGTGCCCGGCTGGCAATCCTGGTTGCGGTCTGCGGTGCCGGAGGCGCGCTGATCGTCGTCATGTCGCTGTGGAAAGGCACGGGCGACCTCGGTTGGAACGCCTATACCTATCTTGGCGGCATAGGCCGCATCACCTTCGGCTTCGCCATGGGGGTCATCCTGTTCCGGACGAAAGATTGGATCAGGCTGCGTTCGCCGATATGGCCCTATATCGCATTATTCCTGCTGACCGTTTCGATCTTCCTGCCGATCCGGCATGTCGCCTGGTTCCTCGCTTGCGTGCTGGTGCTGCTGCCCTTCGCGGTTGCGTGCGGCATGAGCGCCGGAGATCGACGTTTTTCCCCCTTCGACGATGTCCTCGGAAGGATTTCCTATCCGCTGTACGCGATCCACTATCCAATCCTGATGATGGGCGCGGGGCTGGAGAAGAAGTTCGGCAACGGCGCCGGCGCCCCCGCCCTCAGTTTGGCGATATTCGCGTTCATCGTCGCGGCATCATATCTGCTGATGCGCTGTTTCGATGAACCGGTGCGCAAATATCTAACCACGCTGTACCTGAATTGGCGACCCGCGTTCGCCCCGACGATAAGGGGACCTTTCCCATGATCCGATCGAGCGCGAACGCAGTTCTACCGCGAAGCCGTCCTGTCGCGAGGTGGCTCCACGGATTGGCTCTGGCCGCTGTGCTGTCCTCCAGCGGCAGCTGGGCGGCGGAGATGAGCGTTGCCGACTTCCGCCAGACCCTGGGAATCAACACCCACCTGAACTATACCGATGGCGACTATAACCACGCCAACAAAGTGATCGAGGCGCTTCGTTACCTCGGCATATTCCACATACGCGACGGCGCCCCGTTCAGGGGATCGCAGGGTCAGGGCGCGCTTGCGAGGGCGGCGAAGGCTGGCCTCAAGTTCAACTTCGTGTTCCAAGGCAACCGGCCACCCGCGGCGACCATCGACGACCTGCTCGCCTTCAATGCCGCCAACCCGGGTTCGATCGCGTCGCTGGAAGCGCCCAACGAAGTAAACAACTGGCCGCTGTCCTACGGGCTGATGAAGGATGTACCCCGCAGCAACAGCTATCCTGCAACGCGCGCCTTCGTCCGGGACCTGCGCCGTCTGCTCCGCGCCACCCCGCTGCGCAGGACGCCGTTGCTCGCGCCCAGCTGGGTCAGCGTACCGACCATCGACGCCGCAGACGCCGACGCCGGCAACGCTCACCCCTACCCGCGCAACGGCGATCAGGCGTCTCGCCAGATGGTTATCGAAGTGGGGAAACAGAAGGCCGCTATCCCAGGCAAGCCAGTCTTCATCACCGAAACCGGCTATAACGATGCCACGAACATCAAGGCGGAAGCCGTCGACCGGGACACCGCTGCGAAGCTGATCCTCAACCTCTACGCCGCCTATGCCGCCGCAGGGATCGAGCGCACTTTCCCGTATCAGCTGCTCGACGCCTATCCGGATCCGACCGGCAAATCGTGGGAGAAGCATTGGGGGCTGTTCGACACAAGCTGGCAGCCCAAGCCCGCAGCGCGCGCCATCCACAACCTGACGGCGATCCTGAGCGACGGAACGGCGATGCGCAGCGCCAGCCGCAAGATCCAGGCCCGCGTGGAAAGCGGGCCACCGGACCTGAAACTGCTCGAGCTTGCGAGACCRGATGGCGCGACGCTCATCCTGCTGTGGCGCGAAGCGGATCTTTGGGACCAGGCCAATCGGCGACCGCTCCCCGTCGAACCGGCAACCGTGCGACTGGACTTCGCACGCGGCGCGGACCTGACGGTTTACAGCCCGGTCACCGGCGCGGAGCCGGTCGACCGGTCGAGCGGCGCATCGCTGGCGGTGCCGATCGGAGATTCAATGATGATCGTCGAGGCAAAGCCTCTCGACGACGCCGGGCGCGGCAAGGGGAGGTAAACCGTGCGGAGACGCAATCCGCTTCTGGGGACGAACCAATGAAGATTTCGGTTGTCATAGCAACGATCGGTCGGCCGGAGCTGGTTCCGGTGATGCTAGGGGCGTTGAGCCGGCAGACGCGCGCCCCCGACCTGGTCGTGATATCGGCCGTGAAGGAAGGCGACGTGCAACTCGTCGACACGGCGTTCGAGACAGCGGTGCTGTTCGGGCCCAAGGGCCTGACCCGGCAGAGGAACCGCGCGCTGGACCTGGCCGAGAGCCGGAGCGACGTCGTGATCTTCTTCGATGACGACTTCATCCCCGCGGACGACTGGATCGAAGAGGTGGAGGCCATCTTCGCAAGCGAAGCCGACGTCGCCTGTGTTACCGGCAGCCTTCTGGCCGACGGCATCAACGGGCCCGGCATTTCCCTGGCCGAAGCGGCAAAGCTGCTGGACCGCGCACGCGGGAAGCCCCGCGTCCGGCGCCTGCGCGATTACGGGGCGCCCTATGGCTGCAACATGGCCTATGCCGTGAAGTTCGGTCGCGGGGTCCGCTTCGACGATCGCCTGCCGCTCTACGGCTGGCAGGAAGACCTGGATTTCGGATCGCTGCTCGGCCGGCACGGGCGGCTGGTCAAGGCCAGCCAGCTGATCGGGGTCCACATGGGCGTCAAGTCGGGGCGGGTATCCGGGGTGCGGCTCGGGGCGTCCCAGATCATCAACAACATCTATCTCTACAGGAAGGGGACGATGCCGCTCACCCGGGCGATGAAGTTCGCCGGCAGGAACATCGTCGCGAATTTCATCGGATCTATAAGGCCTCCTGCCTACATAGACCGTCGCGGCCGGCTCAAGGGCAATTTTCTGGGCATCGCCCAGGTGCTACGCGGCCGAATCGATCCCGAATATGTGGAACAGATTTGAGCGTCCCACGCTTCCGCGAAGGCCGTCACAGCGATGACAAACATTCCGACGGCCTCGTGATCGCGCAGCGGCGCGCACAGCGGCAATGCGCATCGAGGTCGAACGTGAACACGGGAAGCGCCTGCTCATGAACTCGATCCTGCTGTTCGCGGCGCGCGGTTGGTCACAGCTCTCGGCACTGGTGCTGATGCTGGTCGCCGGCCGCTTCCTGGGCCTGAACGACTTCGGCGAATTCACACTCGCTGCGGCGGTCGCCCTCATGCTCAACCAGTTCATGGCAGTCGGCACGTTCGAATATGTCATCCGCCATGCCGAGGAGAGGGACGCGCCCAACACGGCATTCTGGGTGAACATGATGCTGGGTGCCGCCTACTGGCTGGGCGGGATGCTGATCGCCTTCATCGCCGGCAGGGTGTTCAGGTCCGACACGGTGGCCATGCTCGTATATCTGATGGTACCGCTGTCGCTGCCGGCGGGCGCGCGGAGCACGGCGGAATCGATCCTGGTGCGCGACGGGCGGCTTGGCAGCATGGCCGTCACCAGCATCGTGGTGGAAACGACGGCGCTGGCCGTGGGGATCACCGGACTGCTGACCGGCTGGGGGGTCCTTTCGCTCGTCGCTACCCGCTATGTGCAATCCGGCGTGGCGTCGTTGATCTTCCTGGCGGTGGCGCGATGGATGCCGTCGTTCCGCTATTCGCAGGCGCAGGCGTCCGGCATGATGCGGCTCTGGCGCTCGATGATCATCGATCGTGGGTTGGGCTATTTCCAGAATTACGGCGCCGACCTGCTGCTCGGCTGGTTCATGAGCCCGGCTGCAGTCGCGATCTACCGAATGAGCTCGCGCATCATCGCGCTGGTCACGACCATCGTCTATGAACCGATGCGAACGATCAACTGGCGGATATTGTCGCGGATCCATTCGAATGGCGGCGAAATCGGACGCGCTACGGAACTGATCATCGGGTGCATCTACCTGCTGCTGCTCGGCCCGCTGCTGCTGCTCGGGATAACCGGCGGCGACGTGACCGTCTTCGCCCTGGGCCCCCAGTGGCGCGGCACCGAGATGGTCATCATGTTCCTCTCGATCAGCGCACTGTTCGGTCTGCCTAGTCAGCTGTCCGAACCCGGATTCGGGGTGGCGGGGGAGATCCGCAGGCTTCCACTCCAACGCATCATCACGATTTCGATCAGCATCTCCATGCTGTTCGTCTTCGCCCGCTACGGCCCGGTGGGCGCCGCCGCATCCCAGATGACGGCCGCCGCGCTCGGCTTCCTGGTAACCGCCATCATCCAGAATCGCGTGCTCGGAGTTCGTCCGCGCCACTATATGGTCAACGGCGGATATGCCCTTGCCGCTGGGCTCATGGCGGTCGGGCTGGCGAAGCTGTTCGAGGACTTCGCCCCGGACATGCCGCACGTCGTGCGCCTGTCGGCGATGGTGCTGATCGATGTGGCGATCTATGCCGGGCTGGTTGCGCTGTTCCGCCGCAAGCCGCTGCTCGACCTGTTGCGGCTGGCATCGGGCCGCGAAGCGACCGCGTAACCCGTCACCCGGCGGGTGCTAATCGGAAATCTCGGTGATCGATGGCTCGCGCTGCGGCTCCGGACGATTCAGCATCGCCTCGACGAGCGGCGACGGAAGGCGTTTAGCCTGCATGAACAGCCGGCCGAGATATTCGCCGATGATGCCGAGGAAGATGGAATTGAGCGTGATCGAAAGCAGCAACAGCAAGGTCGTGGTCGCGAAACCCGCTGGCCAGGAGGACCCCGTGGTCAGACGCCATAGCAGATAGACGAAGATCAGAACGAAGGTGATGCTGCCGACGAAAAGGCCAACGGCCGAGGCTAGCCGCAGTGGCAGCAGCGAATGGTTGAGCAGGCCGTCCACGGCCAGCGACACCATCGGCTTGACCGAAAATTTGCTGCGCCCGGCGATCCGGCTGCCGCGATCATATTCGATGCCGACCTGCGAGAATCCCATCGAGCTTATCAGCCCCCGCAGATAAGGCGAGGTATCCCGCACGCCGCGCAGTTCGTGCAATATGCGACGATCGACCAACCGGAACTCGCCGGCATCGATCGGCAGATCGTCGTCGCTCATCGCGGCGATCAACCTGTAGAAGCCTCGCCGCGCCCAGCGCGTTAGGGGGTCGTCGCGCAGGCTCCGCCGCACGCCATAGATGACATGATGCCCCTCCCGCCAGCGTCTCAGCATCTCCGGGATCAATTCGGGCGGATCCTGCAGATCGCAGTCGAGCTGTATCGCGCACTCGCCGGCGGCGTGCTGGTAACCGACCAGCAACGAACGCTGATAGCCGTAGTTGCGCGAGAAGCGGATCACGCGGACCCGACGGTCCTTCGCGGCGATATCGGAGAGGATCGCGAAGGTCCTGTCCGAGGAATGATTGTCGGTGAAGACAATCTCATAATCATAGCCCGGCAACTTGGCGAAGACAGACACTATCGTCTCATAGCATCGCTCGACGGTCGCCTCCTCGTCGAAGGCCGGCACGATGATCGAAACCAGCGTGGGTATCATATGCATCTTCATGCCGCCGCCACCCGCTCGCCCCGTCGGCATTCGGCGATCAACCCCTTGATGCCCGAAACGATGTCGATGCGGGGCCGCCAGCCAATAAGCTGCTCCGCGCGGGCGCTGGACAATTGCAGCGTCACGGGATCGCTCTGGGCGCTGCACTGAACCAGCGTCGAGTCCGCTCCCGCCAATGCCGCCACTATCGCGGCCAGTTCGGCGACCCCCACCGCCTCTCCGGAACCGACATTGACGATCTCTCCGCCGGACAGGCCGGCGGTGCCCATGCGATAGAGGGCGTCGACCGCGTCGGAGACATGGATGAGGTCGCGCCGGTCCAGCGGCCGCCCGAGCTTGATCGACTTGCCCGAAGTGCAAGAGGCGATCAGCGAGGGGACCAGGAAGTCCGATGCCTGGCCGGGGCCGTAGACCAGCGCCAGCCTGGCCGTGATCAAGGGGAATGGCAGTTGCGGCGCGAGCGCCTGGGCATAATAGGTGCCGGCGACGATGGCGGCAGCATAGCCGTTGTCGGGATGTTCGCGCTGCCCTTCCTGGAACGGAACCCGCGCGACGCCATATTCCGCGATGGATCCCGTCCTGACGAAGCATCGAACGCGGCTCGTCGCCTTGGCGGCTTCCTGGACGAGCGTCAGGAAGCCGGCCGCTTCCTCGAGCGCGGCCTGGGCAACGCCCGGCTCATGCCGGCGCTTGGTAGCGCCGACGAGGTAGAATATATGGGTCGGACGGGTCTCGGACAGGCAGTGGCCGACCTCCGCCGCATCGAGCAGCGACAGCCGGTGCAGCCCGATCGACGCCAAGACGGGGGTCAGCCGGGAAATGTCGCTCGATGGGCGGGCAACCACGTCGACACGATGCCCTTCCGCGATGCACCGCCGGACGAGGTGCGATCCGACAAATCCCGTCCCGCCGACGATCAAGACGCGCATCGCCACGTCCTCGCCTATTCCGCCGCTGCCACGCGCGGGGCCTGGGCCTGCCGGTCGGCAAAGCCGGCGAAGGTCCGGTGCATGTGATCGATCTGCGCATCATCGAGACCATGGTGGCACGCAAGCAGTATCCCGCCGCGCATCACGCTGTCGGCCACCGGATAACCATCCCGCGAAGTGCGATGCGCGACCGAGCGCATGGCCGGCTGGCGCAGGATATTCCCGGTGAACACCGGCCGCGTCTGGATGTCGTGCGCTTCGAGCCATATCTGCATCTCGCGCCGGGTGAACGGCGCGTCGTCGCGCAGTGTCAGCGGGAAGGACAGCCACCCCGTCCGTGCGTCGGGCAATTCCCGCGGCAGTATGAACCACTCCTCATAGTCTGCGAAGAAGGCACGCTGCCGAGTGAAATTCTCGATCCGCCGGCGGATGTTATCCTCGAGCCGGTCGAGCTGGACCAGCCCAAAGGCCGCACCGAGCTCCGATGGCTCCAGATTATAGCCAAGCGCCTCGAACACGAACTTCGCATCATATTCGATACCGTCGACCTCGACATCGAACCGCGATTCCGCGGCCTCCGAGTCGACGAAGAGCGACGATGTCCGCCCCCACGACCGCAGCAACCTTGCGCTGCGGGCGAGCGTGTCGTCGTTGACGCAGAGCATGCCGCCGTTGCCCGCCGCATTGATGACATGCGACCCGTAGAAGCTGGTGGTGCTGATATGGGACCGAAGGCCGGTACTGCGGCCATGCAGGGTCGCGCCCAGCGTATCCGCGCTATCCTCCACCACCATCAGCTCATGCCGCGCCGCGATCTCCCAGATCCGATCCCAATCCGGCAGATTGCCAATCAGCGACGGGATCATCATCGCCCGCGTATTGGGCCCGATCATCGCCTCGATGGCGTCGGCATCGATATTGTACGTCCCTTCCTCGACGTCGACGAAGGCCGGCACCAGGCCATGGCGGGCGATCGGCGCCACGGTCGTCGCGAAGGTCAGCGCAGGCGTGATCACCTCGCTGCCAGCGGGCAGCCCCAGCAGTTCGACCGCCAGATAGTTGGCGGAGGATCCGGAATTGACCATGATGCCGTGCGCCTTGGCGAACAGCGCCGAGACGCCCGCCTCCATCGCACGCACTTTCGCGCCCATCTGGGTCGACGTACCGAGCACCTCGATCACGGCAGCGATCTCTGCCTCGCCATGTACGCTCTGTCCGTAATTCACGCGCATATTGAAACACCTTCCGTCCGGAGGGAGGATCCGAGATCCAGATATGAGGAAAGTTGGCCTCGGCTGACGGCGCGCATGTCGGCAGTGCCCCGGAGCGACGCGGCATACCATTCACCGGTGAGCCTGATGGTCTGCTGCATCGACAGCCTGGGCTGCCAGCCGAGTTCGGTAAAGGCCTTGCTACTGTCGAGACGCAGCACCGCGGCTTCATGGAGCGCGGCGACCCCGGACGCGAACTCGATGGGAAGGTCGAGTTCCGGCGCCGCCTGCATGATGGCACGCGCTATTGCTTCTGCGTCGGCACCACTGGTGTCCACCGGTCCGAAGTTCCACGGTCCCGAGAAGGCCGGTCCATCCTCGCCCAGCATGCGCGCCGCGAGCAGCAGATAACCCGACAGCGGTTCGAGGACATGCTGCCACGGCCGGATGCTGCGTGGATTCCGGATGACCATCGGCGAGCGGCTATGCGCGGCTCGAATGATATCGGGTATCAGCCTGTCCTCGGCCCAGTCGCCGCCGCCTATGACGTTACCGGCCCTGGCGGTCGCGAGATGCGGCCCGCCCGGGCTGCCGAACCAATTGCGCCGATAGCATTCGGCAACGAGCTCGGTACAGGCCTTGGAGGCGCTATACGGGTCGGTGCCGCCGAGCCGGTCGGTTTCCCGGTAGGGCGTGGCCGATCCCCGATCATCATAGCATTTGTCGCTCGTCACCACGATTGCCGCCCGCATCGACGGCATCGCCCTGGCAACGTCCAGGACGTTCGCCGTCCCGGTGACGTTGATCGCGAAGGTCTCTGCCGGGTGGCGGTGCGATCGACGCACGATCGGCTGCGCGGCAAGGTGAAACAGGATGTCCGCGTCGACTCCGTCGGCGGCCCGTTGCAGCGCCTCGACGTCGCAGATGTCGGCAATGCGACTGTCGACCAGCCCGCCGATTCCCGCCGAATGATAGAAGGAGGGGACCGTCGGCGGCGGCAGCGAAATACCGACGACATCGGCGCCAAGCGACTGGAGCCAGAGACTGAGCCACCCGCCCTTGAAGCCGCTATGCCCGGTAACCAGCACGCGACGCCCGGCGAAGGCCCGGGCGACCAGCTCGTCGTTGGACGGCTGCTCAGGCATAGATTTTCGGCCGCACCGTTGCATCGGGTTCCCGGTCGAACTGCAGCCAGGGCGGCGTGCCGTCGACGCAGAGCTGTTCGAGCTGCTCGCGGTCCCTGACGGTGTCCATGGGATGCCAGAAGCCCTTGTGCTTGTAGGCGAACAGCTGCCCATCCCGTGCGAGCTGCGCGAGCGGTGCCTGTTCGAGCTGCTCCTTGTCGCCGCTCAGATAATCGAAGACCCCCGGCTCGAAGACGAAATAGCCGCCGTTGATCCAGGTCTCGTAGCTGGTGACCTTTTCGGTGAACTCCGCCACGCGATCACCCGCCAGATCGAGGCTGCCGAACCGCGCGGGCGGCTGGACCGCGGTGACCGTCGCGAGGCCGCCATGCGATCGGTGGAACGCCAGGAGCGCATCGATATCGACATTGCCGACACCGTCCGAATAGGTGACCATGAAGGTCTCGTCGCCCAGCCAGTCGCGCAGCCGGCGCAATCGGCCACCGGTCATCGTGGTCTCTCCGGTATCGACCACCGAAACATTCCAGTCGACCTGGCGGCACGGCTTGAGATCCATGCGGCCGGTTCCGATAGTGACCGTGAAATCGTTGTTCATCAGATGAAGATTGTTGAAAAACGACTTCATCATCATGCACTTGTAGCCACATGCTATGATGAAATCATGCTGGCCCCAATGGTTGTAGATATCCATCACGTGGAGCATGATCGGCCGTCCGGCCACTTCCACCATCGGCTTCGGAATGCGAACCGTTTCCTCGGAGATGCGGGAACCGAGCCCGCCCGCTAGCAGCACCGTTTGCATATACGTGCCCCCTTGCTGTTCGACCCTATCGGCCATGTGCTTGATATAGCCGCATCGGAGCGGAGCCGGCGCTGCGCAGGGGGATTAGTGGGCGAACCTATCGGGCGGCCCTGCCCGGTTCCATCGGCACAGTTCTCATCCCGAGGGGTTAGCCGGCGTACCTCGACTAAGCCTTAGCACCACGGCGAGGCGGCGCACGGCTGGGTTCAGCGCGCCGGCGGATTCGCCGCGCGCATGAAAAGCTGCGCCTGCGGACCGATGTCGACCGCGAGATAGTGGCGCGATCGGGCATAGTCGATGAAGGCGCCGTCCAGCTCGGCTTCCTGACCCGTGACGATCGCAGCGGGCGGGTTCGCGTCGAGAAAGGGCGACAGACCGCGAATCGACGTCGTCACGAAGTGGCGACGCTGGGCCGGCGGCAGATAGTCGGCCACCCGATAGACGAAGGGGCCCGCCGCGAACTCGCGATAGATCGGCAATTGCCCTTCCAGCGCCATGATGGGCGCGAGGGTGGCGACCCTCCCCTGCACCCCTGCCCGTTCGAGCACGGCCCGGATTTGCGCGCCCTGGGCATGAACGACATTGCCGGTCCAGCGGTCAGGCTTGGCCACGGCGGGAATGGCCGGCAGGACCCTCGGAAGGATGATGGCCAGCGCGATTGCGCCCGCCGTGGCGATCAGCGGGTCCATCCGGCGCTGCGCCGGCTCACCCAGCTGCCGATAGCACAATAGCGCGAGGACCAGCAGGAAGGGTACCGGAGGTTCGTAATATTGCGGAAAGGCCGGGGTCGGCGCGAAGCTGAGGATGGCGGCGAGGATAGTGATGCCCGCGACGAGGAGAATTGGCCAGCTGGCCAGCCGGCGCCAGCCGGATTGGGCCACGGTCAGCGCGAACGTGCCCGCCAGCACCCCCGCGAGCAATCCCGACCCGGCAAACCACACGCCATCGGCCACCAGCATCTTTGCCGCAGCGCTCATCGCCTTGGGCGCCGTGGAGTGCTGCCAATAGGCAAGATGGCCGCCCGTGAAATAGCTCACCGTATGTGCGTAGAGAGTCTGCGGCCCGCCGATCAGCGGCACCAGCCCGGGAAGCGCACCGAGAATGCCGCCGGCAACCAGCGGCAGCACTGTGCGGCGAAAGCGCTCGGCAGCGGCCATGCCTCGCGGTACCAGCAGCGCCGCCACCGCGACCGGGGGAACCAGGAAGACATAGCTGATCTTCAGGATCACCGCGAAGCCGATCGCGAAACCGGCTCCGAACAGCGTCCAGGACCGTATCGGGCGCCGATCGAGCGCGACGACGAACAGGTGAACACCGAGCAAGGCAAAGGGAATAGGCAGGAAATTGTTGGTGACCAGTGTTCCCGCCGGCCCGAGCAGCGTTCCCGCCATGAGAATGAGGACGAAGGCAGCGCCGATCGTCGGGCGCCCGCCGGAGGCCTGGCTGGCGATCAGCCACATCACCGATACCGCTGCGATCCAGCACAGGAAGATCAGCAGCCGCCCGGTCAGCAGGAGATGCTCGGCGCCGGTTGCGGCATAAAGCCCGCCGAGGAGGAGCGGCAGGCCCGGCAGGTGGTTATATCCCAGTGCGCCATAAAGCGGTTCCCGGAAAATCAGCCGCGCCGCCGCTATGTGGATCTGCTCGTCATGGCCCAGCGGCGTGACCATGATGCGGCCGAACACCCCAGTCAGAAGGACTATCGCGCAGAACCAGAGCGCAAGGGGAAGGCGCCGGGCCTTGGCCCTGTCCAGCCCTGAAACCGCAACGGGAGCGGCAATAGCCTCTCCCGCCGCCCTGCTCATCGCTCATTCCCGACTGCCCGGGCCGACTTCTCGATGTGCATCCGGGCCCGGGGCTGCTTCCCTCGCGGAACCATGCTGTCATAGACCGCCATCACCGCCTCGGCATGTTTCTCCTCACCAAAGCGATAGCGGGCGTCGGCGCGGGCGGTGGCAGCGATCTTGGCTGATCGCGCCGGATCCGCCAGCAGCGACAGACATGCCTCGGCAAGATCCCTCGGCCGTTCGGGTGGCACCAGCAAGCCGGTCGCTCCATCGCGAATGGCCTCGATATTACCGCCCGAAGCGGTTGCGACCACCGGCGTGCCGACGAGCATCGCCTCGATCAGGGTGCGGCCAAAGGGTTCGCCGACGGCAGGGATCATCAGGAGATCGCAGCCGGCCAGCCAGAACGAGCCCGGCGTCCGATAGCCCAGAACATGAACGATATCCTGCACGCCCATCTGCACGGCAAGCTCCTTGACGCGCTCGGCCATGCGGCCCAGCGGCTCGCCGAACAGGGCACCATGTATTTCAGAGCGTGGTGACGCCTGCCGCATCGCGGCGATCGCCTCGACGAACAGCAGCGGCCGCTTACGCTCGATCATGGCGCCGGCATAGGCAATGACACGCGCATTGGAAGAAGCCGTGGGCAGCAGGTCCAGCAGGGCGGATCGGGCGGATGGCCTGTCGTGCACCATGTTGGTGTCGAAAGGGCTGTGGATGACATGGGCGCGCGGCGCTGCGGAATACCAGCCTGGCCGCGGCGCGGCGAAATGGGAGACGGCCACCACGCGATCCGCCAGGGCTGGCGCGACGAGGCGGAGACCGGCTGCGTTGGGCGAGCCCCGATGATGCCAGAGCAGCTTGGCCGCGGCGAGCTTTGCCGGAAGACCCCAGGTCGCCAGCGTCCGCCCGTCATTGCAGTGAACGATCTGGACATTCTTGCGGCGCAGGAACCGCGCAAGCCGGGGCGCGGCCGACAGCAGGCGCAGTGCGGCACCGGGCGGCACCGGATGTCCATGCTCGAGTTCGGCTGTTTTCGGAGCGACTTCGAACCGGATCTTCTCGCTGCGCAGCAACTCGGCTATCGCGCCCCGTTCATGCTGCACCACGACGATCGGATCATATTTTTCGGGGTCGAGATGCCGGATAAGAGCGGCAGAAGAGATATGGCTCCCGCCAACAAGGCTCCCAACGAAGGGAAAGCATATTCTAGTCGGCATCATGCGGCTCCATCCGGACTGGGTATCGGCGTGTTGAGCACCAGCGACTCTATTTCCGAGCCGGTCCCCACCCTGGCCATGATGATCAATCGGCTTCCATCTGGTGACAGCCGGAACAGAGTGCCGGCCGTTTTCGCGCCTTCCGACCGGGCGACGAGCAGCCACGCTCCGGGGCCCGAGAGATAGCGAACGACATTGCCCAGGGCCCGACGCAGATCGGCGTCGCCGAAATAGCCTCGATTGAGAATGTTGGCGGCCCTGATGAAATCGAACCGGCCGACGAACTCCTCGCTAAGCTGGAACACGTCGTTGCGTTGAACGGTGATGCGGGGCTCATCGCGTAGCGCGCGGCTCAGCAGCCACAGCTTTCGCGTCGAACGCTCCCGATAGCGGAGGTGGCGGCGCACCCGCGCTTTGACCAGCGCCCGCAGCAGCCCCAGAAGGATGACAACGCCGGTGACATAATCGGCACGACGGACCCATGCCCGGACCGCTCGACCAAGTAGTTCATATTGCAGAGGTAGCCCCTGCTCGTCGACCAGCACCCGGAGCCCGGGAAACACGTCGAGCAGATAGGCGCCGAGCGAAAGGTCGGTCCCCACGATCTGCGGGGTCTGGCCGGCCAGCGCCAACCGCTTGCTGAGTGCAAGTGTCGTGGTTCCAGACGAGATGCCTATATCCAGGACGTGCGAAAGTTGGACGTTCGCGCTGGCGAACATTTCTGTGCATCGATCGTCGAGTCGCTTGAAGCGATCCTTCGCCGTCCGCTTGAACGTGTTGTTGCCCGTCTTCAGGCCCGCAAAGAAGCGATCTTCGGCCTCGGCTGTGATCGCGGCGGCGTCATCCGAAAAATATTGCGAAGCGGTAATCGACATATGGGCCTCCCGGACTCTTCTTAGCGCCTGCAGCGACGCCGCAGGGCGGCGATTCCGGATTAAGCCAGCTTATAAGCTGCACTCTTGCGCGTAACGGGCCATCGGATCCCAACGACCTGGTTGGGGAGCCGCGATGATCGAAGGCACGAGCAAAGGATGGGCGCGCCTGGCAACGGCACTGGGCGCGATGAACAACCGACGCGTTCGTGCGGTCGGACATCTGCTTACCGGCACCTCGGCCACCGTCGTCCTGAGCCTGTTGTCGATAACCTTCGCCGCGCGCGGTCTCGGGCCAACGCAATATGGCGTACTCGCGCTGATCCTCACGCTCGGCCAGGCATGCGAAAGGCTTTTCAGCTTTCAGTCGTGGCAGCCGCTGATCCGCTATGGCGCGACACTCGATCCCATCCGCGACTGCGACGACCTGCGATCGCTGTTCAAGTTCGGGCTGATGCTGGATGCAATGGGCAGCGTCGCGGCGTGGGCCGCCGCCAGCCTGTTTGCCGTCGCGGGCCATTTTTTCTTCGGCATTCCATGGGTGACGATCGAGATCGCACTGGTTTTCCTGCTTTCGCTACTCTTCAACATGAACGGCACCGCCACTGCGGCATTCCGCCTGTCCGGACAGTTTCGAATGGTCGCCTATCTTCAGGTGGCCGTGGCGATCATCCGGCTCGCCGCGACGCTGTTCGCCTTTGCGACGGGTGCCGGGCTGATCGGATTCGTCATCGTCTGGGGCGCGACACAGGCGCTCGGCGCCCTGCTCAACATCGCCTTCGCCATGCGCCTGCAGGCGAGTCTCGGCGTGGCCAGCGTGCTTAGGGCCAGCCTCGCTGGAATGGGGCGACGTTTCCCCAATGTCTGGGGGTTCACCTGGGGGGCCAACATATCGCTCACGATCTGGTCCAGTGCGCAGCAGGTCGATACGCTCATCGTCGGCTGGCTGGCGGATCCTGCCGCAGCGGGCATGTTCCACATCGCCAAGCGCGTCAGCCGCGTCGTCCAGCAGGTCGGCAGCCATGTCGAAGCGGTGGTGTATCCGGACCTGAGCCGCCTTTGGGCGGACAGCAGGAAATCGGCATTCGTCCAGCTGCTGATCGAAACCGAAATCATATTGGCACTGTTCGGAGCGACCTGTTTCGTGGTGGCGCTGCTTTTGTCGCGGATGGTGCTCGAAGCGACCGCCGGGCCGAGCTTCGGTGCGGCAGCGCCGCTGCTCAGCATCCAGATCCTGGCTGTCGGGCTGGCGATCAGCGGCGCAGCCAGTCGCGCCGGCCTGCTTGCGATGGGCCGCCAGCCGGCCGTCCTACGCACGGTGCTGGCCGCGGCGGCGGCATTCTACTGCTCGGTCGCCCCGCTGATTGAGATATTCGGTGCGATGGGCGCGAACATCGCGCATGTCCTGTTCGGCGCCATCTGGCTCGGCGGGCTCGGCTGGTCGCTGCGCCAGGGGTTGCGCTCGTCGCAACCCGGCGCTGCGATCACCGAGGTCGCAGATGGAGGTAGGACGGGTCGAACTGCGCGAAGTTCTTCAGTTGCTCCGGATCATTGAGGGACAGCATGCCGTGCGTGAGTTTCACCGCGCCGGTGTCCTCAAGCAATTTCAATGTGCGATTGGCCTGCACGGTGGTCATGCCCAACGCAGCCGACAGATCCTCGCGGCTGACCGGGAAGCTTAAGCTGCCGTTCGAATCCGCACCGGCAGCTCGGGCGCGCCAGAACAGCTCGCAGAACAGATGGGCCATGCGCACCTCGGCGATCATCTGGCTGTTCCGCATGAGCCAGGTGCGGAACATGCTCGCCTGCACCAGCGTCTCCCGCCACAGGAGATCGCGGATGTTGGGCCGCTGGTTCAGCACCGCAAGCATCTCCGCGTGTTCGACGAGGACGATCCGGCTCGGTACGGCCGCGCTCATCGCGGTGTCCATCACCGGCATGTGGAGGGTATCGGCGGAAGGCACGTCGGTCGGCAGATAGAAGGCGTGGATCTGGCGTTCGCCGTCTTCGGTGACGGTGAACCGGTGCAGAAGGCCGGTGACGATTCCCACGACATGCGACGGACGATCACCGACGCTGATGAGCTGTGCCCCCCTGCCTATTTCGCGGAACTCTCCCGCCATGGCGCGAAGCGCCTGTCGATCGCCATCGTCAAGAGGGCCGATAAGCTCAAGCCGCCTGATGAAGGTCTCACCCGTCATCGCCCGGCCCGATCTCGGCGCTTCCGAACAGCAGCCCATTGATGATCTCGATAGCGTCGCCGAAGGGCAGCACGATGACCGTCGATCCGCTTGCGTCCATCACATCTATCCAGCCCCGCAAGTCCATTCGGCCGTGCTGCAGTTCGTCGCACATGATCGATCGAGCCGCGGCGATCGCATAGTGCCGGGCAGCCTCCAGGTCCGGCAGAGTCACGCCCTCATAATCTTCGATGAAGCCGACCGAATTATACAGGTGGAAGCGATAGTGCGGCATCGTTTCCTTCATCCGAGCAGGGACCAGCTGTATCAGCGGCGGATCATGGTCGTCGCAATATAGGTTACTACCGGCCAACAGCACGGGGAGCTGGTCCGCCACTGCCGCTCGAGATCACGATCCTGCGCCATCCGCTCCAGCGAAGGTAACGATCTTCACGTGCGCCCCCGGATGCACGGCGCCTGGCCCGTTCAACGCAGTCAGCAGCGCCAGGCCATGCGGATCGGCGACCTGCCGCGCCAGGCTCCGTTCAGTCTCCCCGGGTGCGACGATGACCACTCGCACCACGCGGGGCCGCAGCCGCGCGACCTCCTCCGGCGCCAGCAGGTGAAACGAGGCGAACAACCGCAGGATCGCCGCCGCGCTCGCATCCGATGGCGGCGACACGATTGCGAAGTGATAGGCATGGCCGCCGCCTGCGTCATAGGCAGCCACCGCGAGCGGCAGCGATCCCTGGCGGGTCGCGATGCGGACCGGTACGATGATGGCAGGCAGCCCATTGACGACGGTGGCTTGCGCCATGCCGATCTCCGCCGGCACATCGCCCAGCAACTGTGGCAGCATCGTCTCCACATAGGCCGGCAAGCCCCCTGGCGGGATCGGCCCGCCAGCGAACTCACCGCGCACCCCGGCAGGGCCGGACAAGGTGATCGCCTGTGGGCTGTTGGCAAGCGTAAAGCCTTCCGGCGCCTCGAACCCGATTCGCATGATCGGATGGGCGAAGCGGCGGCCGAGCACGAAGCCCTGCTCGGGATCGTCGCCATATAAAAGCCCGTCGATCGCGGCGAGATAGGCCGGCGCCTTATCGGGGAGGGCGTCGTCGCTGAGGCCCGTCTCCTCGGCGAGATGATGGGCCCGCTCCACCCGCTTGCCCGTCAGCGGATGGCTCAGCGCCCATTCGGGAACCCCCCTTGCGGCATCGCGGCCACCGCTGTCGGTGAGAAAAGCCTGTTGCCGATCGAGGGCGCCCAACATGTCCCCAGCAGCGTAGGGATCATAGCCTGCACGACGCAGAAAACGGATGCCGAGCTCGTCAGCCTCATATTCCTGGCCCCGCGAGTAGCGCAGCGTGAACATCTCCGCAGCGGCGCCGGCGAGGCGGGTGAGCCGTTCCGATCCGGTCAGGCTCACCACGATCACGCCCAGCATGCTCCACAGCGAGCGGCTTTGCTGGCGCTCGCTGTGCCGCGCGACGATGTGGCCGACTTCATGACCGAGCACGGAGGCCAGTTCGGCCTCGCTGGATACGATCGCCATCAGTCCGCGCGTGACGTAGATATAACAGCCCGGCACCGCGAAGGCGTTGACCACGTCGCTGTTGACGAGCGTGAAGGTGCATCGGCCGCCCAGCCCCGCGGCGTCCGCGACGGTCGCACCGAGGCGCTGGACATAACCCTCCTGTGGCCCCCGGTATTCGCCGCCGAACTGGGCAAGCAGCTGCGGATGCTGCTGCGCGCCGAAATCGCGATCCTCCTGACTCACGCTCGCCGCATATTCGGGCGCGGGATGGTCGCACCCGGTGACGATGAGGGAAAGCGCCAGGACGAGAACGGACATGCGACGCATCATCCGACGGCGCCTATGAACGTCAGCGTGACCGATGCCGCCACGGCCGGGCAAAGCAGCGAGCCTGGACATCCCGGCCGCGGGGAGAATAGGAAGAGCATCGACATCCTTCGACTGCAAGCGTGGATAGCGCCTAAATGCTCGGCGCTATGTTCCGTGCCCCTCGCCCCCCAGGCCGGCCACAACTACCTCCAGCGCGACCTGCCGAATCGGGTAGATGTGACTATGACCGATGACCAGCGGGTTGCGGCCGACAGCCTAGACTGCTCCGTTACTTCCCGGGGACATTCTCGCCCTTGCCCCAGTCGCGCCCTTCAAATGGCGTGATCCGTACGTCCAGATGTTGCCAGCCGTCGATGCAGCGGAGCGAAATGCTGATGCCGTCAGGATGCGAACGCGGGCGATAGAAGCTCTTGATGCCGCATTGCGAGCAGAAGATGTGCCGGGCCTTGCCGGTACCGAAGCGATAGGTGGTGGTGTCGCGCTGTCCTTCGAGCAGGCGGAAGCTGCTGTCCGGCACGATCAAGTGGAGAAAGCCCGTCATCGAACAGATCGAGCAGTTGCAGTCGAGGATCGCAAGCGGCGGCTCGCCGACCTCCGCCTCGAACCGCACCAGCCCGCAATGACAGCCGCCTTCGACCTTCACCTTCAGCCTTTCACCACATAGCGCGTTATCAGGCAGCCGCCTGCCGATCCCAGGCCCGATACGAAAGCACCCCATGCCATGTCGAGGACGGTGATGCGGCTGCTCCAAACGATCAGCGTGGCCTGATTGGTCAGGTCATAGGTCGCATAGGCGAAGAAGCCGAACACAGCGCCTTTGAGCAGCGCCCCCTGACATCCGGCGCCAGCCAGACCAGGCGACACCGCGAAATAGACGAGGCCGACGATATAGAGCGCGTAGAAGAGGATCGCCGGAGCCATCCGGGGCTCGGGCGCCAGGATGGAGCCGATCAGCGGCTTGTAGAGCGACGGCCCCACCTGGGTCAGCCAGATGAAGTCCAGCGCGGCGAAAACAACCAGGGTCGCCACATAGGCGACGATGATGCGTGTCATGCGATCCTCCCCCTAAATCCTGCCCTTCATGAACGACTTGGCGGTTGCCGTCATCCTTGTCTTTTCGGCGACGAGCGGCGATGAAGCGGCGCGGCGTCGTCCTCCGGCCCGCCGGGATTCGGGGAAAGCATGTCGGTTCCAGATCGCGGTCGGGATTCCGCGACCATCTTCATCGTCGCGACCATCCTGATCGATGCGATTGGTTTCGGCATAATCATCCCGGTGCTGCCGCGGCTGGTGATGGAGCTGGGCGGTCTCGACCTCGCAGATGCGACCTGGATGGGCGGATGGCTGGCCGTTACCTATGCGCTGACCCAGTTCCTCTGCGGTCCGCTCGCCGGCAATCTCGGCGATCGCTTTGGCCGGCGGCCGGTGCTGCTGCTCGCGCTCGCCGGGCTTTCCATCGACTATATGCTGCTGGGGTTCGCGCCCAGCCTCGGCTGGCTTTTTGCCGGGCGACTGATCGCCGGCATCTTCGGCGCATCCTTCGGCCCCGCCACTGCGGCCTTGGCCGACATCACGGCACCCGAAGATCGGGCGAAACGCTTCGGCCTGGTAGGGGCGGCGTTCGGCATCGGCTTCATCATCGGACCCGCGATCGGGGGCCTGCTGGGCGACTTCAGCCACCGCGCGCCATTCTGGGCCGCGGCCGCGCTTGCGGCGGCCAATTTTATCTTCGGCTTCTTCAGGTTCCCGGAGACCTTGCCCGTGGACCGGCGTCGTCCATTCGATCTGGCCCGCGCCAATCCGGTTGGTGCGCTGCTCGCGGCGCGCAAGCTTCGCGGCGTGCTGGGACTGGCCGGCATATTGCTCCTCTGGAACGTCGCATCGATGGTCTACCCGGCGACATGGGCCTATTTCGCAATCGCGCAATATGGCTGGTCCAACGGCATGATCGGCGCATCGCTCGCCATGGCGGGGATATCGATGACGGTCGTGCAGGTCGTCGTGCTCGGCCGCGTCGTGAAGCGGCTGCGCGAGCGGCGAACCGCCATGATCGGTGCCGGCGTGGCGGCGATATGCTACCTGCTCTATGCGCTCGTTCCGGTTGCCGGCTTCGGCCTCCTCCTTGTCGTCGTCTCTTCGCTGCAGGCGCTGGTCCAGCCATCCGTCACCGCCTTGATGTCGCAGCGCGCGCCCGCCGAGGCGCAGGGCGAGATGCAGGGCTTCATCGGCAGCTTGAACGCCGTCGGCGCGATCGCAGGGCCACTGCTGCTGAACCCGGCCCTCGCCTGGTTCACCGGACCAGCCGCGCCAGTTCATTTTCCGGGCGCCGCGTTCGTGATCGCCTCTACTTTCGGTTTTCTCGCTTTCCTTGCGCTGATGCTGACGAGGCGTGCGCGCGACCAGCAGGTTCGCGCCTAGAGCATGATCGTTTGAGGTGGAAGCGCGTGGCGCTTCCACCGAAAGCGTGAATCATGCTCTGTCAAAGGTTTAGACCTTGATTCACGGATCAGGCTGATTCAGCCTGATCCGATCAAGGTCTAGATCCCGTCGGATACCGGCGTGTAGCCGAGCTGGACGAGCCCCGCGCCGATCGCAGACAGGCAACTCTCGATGGTGGTGGCGTCGGTCGAGCGAACGACGAAGTTGGCGCCGACCCTGCCCTCGCGGAAAAACGGGTAGCTGCCGATCTGCGATCCCGGATGCGCGTGCTCGGTCTCGCGCAGCAGTTCGGCCACCTCACTTTCGGCCACCCAGCAGCCGATCGTGCGCGACAGCATCGGCCGGCCACCTTCGAGCTGGTTCGACAGCGCCTCGAGCATCATTCCGGCGATGTGGGGGACGCCGGCCAGGATGAAGATATTGCCGATGCGGATGCCAGGCGCGCCCGACATGCTGTTCTCGATCAGGTCGGCGCCGTCGGGCACCCGGGCCATCCGCAGCCTTGCGTCGTTCAGCCCGCCGCGGCTCGCATAATAGCCCTCGAGCACGGCGCGGGCCTTGGGATGGATGATCACGGGCACGCCCAGCGCCGCGGCGATCGCGTCGACGGTGATGTCGTCATGTGTCGGGCCGATGCCACCGGTGGTAAAAAGATAGTCGTTGCGCGCCTTGAGCTGAACCACGGCCTCGCCGATCAGCGCTATGTCGTCGGCGACGACCCGCACTTCGGACAGCCGGATCCCCTGCATGTTCAGCCACAATGCGACCTGCGACACATTCTTGTCTTGGGTCCTGCCCGACAGGATTTCGTCGCCGATGACAAGCAGGGCCGCGGTCCAGATGCGCTCTTCTTGGTTCTGCGGAATCATGGGCAGAGCCATAGTGCCTGATCCACGCTGGTGGAAGCGCGATGCTGCATCTCAACTCGCGTCCGGCAGAAGGCGGGGAAGATCGGGCGGTGCAACGATGCTCGCAATGAGCCCGCACTTCGCTTATATCGACGGAATGACGACATATGTAACCGCGGACGATATAGTAGCCGCCAATCCGCGCAGCGGCGCGATCAAGCTTCATGGACCTGCAGGCTTCGCGGGCATGCGCGCGGCAGGACGGCTCGCCGCCGAAATCCTCGACGCGCTGGTACCCCATGTCGTGCCGGGCGTGGAGACCCAGGCACTGGACCGCATCGTCTATGACATGACGATCGCCGGCGGCGCGGTTCCCGCCACGATGAACTATCGCGGCTATACGCATAGCTGCTGCATCAGCATCAATCATGTCGTCTGCCATGGTATTCCGGGCAGCAAGACGCTGAAGGACGGCGACATCGTCAATATCGACGTGACCCCCCTGCTCGACGGCTGGCATGGCGACAGCAGCCGCATGTATCTGGTCGGGGATGTCGGCATAAAGGCACGGCGGCTGGTCGACGTCACCCATGAGTGCTTGATGCTGGGAATAGAGCAGGCAAAGCCCGGCAACCGGCTGGGCGACATCAGCAGTGCGATCCAGCGGCATGCCGAAAAACATCGCTATGGCGTCGTCCGTGATTTTTGCGGCCACGGCCTCGGCCGCATCTTCCATGATTCGCCCGAAGTGGTGCATGTCGGCCGTCCCGGCACCGGCCCCGAATTGCGGCCAGGCATGTTCTTCACGATAGAACCGATGATCAACATAGGCCGGCCCGATGTGAAGATGCTCGAAGACGGCTGGACGGCGGTCACCCGCGACCGCTCGCTGTCCGCACAGTTCGAGCACTCGATCGGCATCACCGAAGACGGCTGCGAGATATTCACGCTCAGCCAGACGGGGCAGCACAAGCCACCCTATCTTTAAGGCGGTATCGTGGGCGGACAGGTGCGGCGCGGAGGTTATTAGCAAGGCATTGGCCTGCCCATTTTTCGAGCAGGCCGACGATATATGCCGGGTTTTGCGGCAATGCGGGAGAATATCGATGCGATGTCTCCGAGCCTTCTTGCGACTCGCGTAATCGCACGCTTATTGGGGGCCCGCAAAGAGCGCTGGCCGGGGAGGGCTCAGATGAAGAAAATCGAAGCGATCATCAAGCCGTTCAAGCTCGATGAGGTCAAGGAAGCCCTTCACGAGGTAGGTGTTTCCGGTATCACGGTAACCGAAGCCAAGGGCTTTGGTCGCCAAAAGGGTCACACCGAGCTGTACCGCGGCGCGGAATATGTTGTCGATTTCCTCCCCAAGGTGAAGCTGGAGGTTGTCGTCGACGACAGTCTGGCCGATCGCGTGGTCGAGGCGATCGCATCGGCAGCCCAGACGGGCCGAATCGGTGACGGCAAGATCTTCATCCTGCCGGTCGAGGGCGCGGTCCGCATACGGACTGGAGAGAGAGACGCGGACGCGATCTGATCGCGTCCAGCGATGAAGAAGGCAGGGCGCAACGATCGCCCGAAACATCCACGAATTTCTCACATGATTTTCTCACGGGGAAGGCAAGCAATATGGCGAACAAGCCCGCTGACGTTCTGAAAATGATCAAGGACAAGGAGATCGAGTGGGTCGATCTTCGTTTCACCGACCCCAAGGGCAAGTGGCAGCACCTGACGATGGTCGCCGGCGTCGTTGGCGAAGACGAGCTGACCGACGGCTTCATGTTCGACGGGTCGTCGATCGAAGGCTGGAAGGCCATCAACGAGTCCGACATGATCCTGAAGCCGGACCTCGATGCGGTCTGGATCGATCCCTTCTCGGCCACGCCGATGCTGATCCTGGTCTGCGACATCGTCGAGCCGTCGACCGGGGAGCTTTATGCCCGCGATCCGCGCTCGACCGCGAAGCGCGCCGAAGCCTATGTGAAGTCGATTGGTATCGGCGACACCGTCTATGTCGGACCCGAAGCGGAATTCTTCATGTTCGACGACGTGCAGTTCGATACGACCTACAACTCGTCCTACTACAAGCTCGACGACATCGAGCTGCCGACCAACACCGGCAAGGCGCTCGAGGGTGGCAATCTCGGCCACCGTCCCCGCGCCAAGGGCGGCTACTTCCCCGTCGCGCCCGTCGACAGTGCGGTAGACATCCGTGCCGAGATGGTATCGACCATGCTGGAAATGGGCCTGCCCTGCGACAAGCATCACCATGAGGTCGCCTCGGCGCAGCACGAACTGGGCCTGACCTTCGGCACGCTCGTCACCACGGCTGACCGCATGCAGATCTACAAATATGTCTGCTGGCAGGTGGCTGCCGCCTACGGCAAGACCGTCACGTTCATGCCGAAGCCGATCAAGGAAGATAACGGCTCGGGCATGCACACCCACATATCGATCTGGGGCGAAGGCAAGCCGCTGTTCGCCGGTAACGGCTATGCCGGTCTGTCGGAAATGTGCCTCTACTTCATCGGTGGCGTCATCAAGCACGCGAAGGCGCTCAATGCTTTCACCAACCCGACCACCAACAGCTACAAGCGGCTGGTGCCGGGCTATGAAGCGCCAGTGCTGCTCGCCTATTCGGCGCGCAACCGTTCGGCATCGTGCCGCATTCCCTATGGCGCCGGCGCCAAGGCGAAGCGGGTCGAGTTCCGCTTCCCCGACGCGATGGCCAATCCCTATCTCTGCTATTCGGCGCTGCTGATGGCGGGTCTCGACGGGATCGAAAACAAGATCCATCCCGGCGAGGCGATGGACAAGAACCTCTACGACCTTCCGCCGGAAGAGCTCGCCGAAGTTCCGACCGTCTGCGCATCGCTGCGCGAAGCGCTCAACAGCCTGTCGGCCGACCATGCCTTCCTCACCAAGGGCGGCGTGTTCACCGAAGACCAGATCGAATCCTATATCGAGCTGAAGTGGCCGGAAGTCGCCCGTTGGGAGATGACCCCGAGCCCCGTCGAGTTCGACATGTATTATTCGAGCTGATTTCCGGACCAGGGCTTCAGGGGGCTCCGGGGCAACCGCTCCGGGGCCCCTTCTCGTTTGTTGCCATTGCTCATCACCGTGCCTATCTGCCCGTCACCGACAGGATTTTCGATGAACGCACCGCCGAGCTTAACAACCGCAAGGGCAGCGCACGGCATGCGCTTCGGTGAGTTCGTCGCGCTGATGGCATCGCTTATGGGCGTCAACGCCCTCGGCATCGATGCCATGCTTCCTGCGCTCAGCATGATCGGGCGGGAGCTGGGCGTCGCGATCGAGAACCATCAGCAACTCATCGTGGTGGCCTATGTCGCCTGTTTTGGCGTGGGGCAGCTCTTCTGGGGACCGCTTGCGGATCGCTATGGCCGCCGTAACATATTGGTCGGGGCGATGGTCGTCTACGCCGCGATGAGCTTCACCGCTGCCCACGCGGCAAGCTTCGAACTGCTTCTGGCGGCGCGAGCCACCCAGGGGCTGTCGGCGGCGTCCACGCGCGTGCTCTCGATTTCGATCATCCGCGATTGCTATGAAGGCCGGCGGATGGCCAAGGTGGTTTCCATCACCTTCATGGTGTTCCTCGCCGTCCCGATCTTTGCGCCGTCGATCGGCCAGCTGGTCCTGCTGGTCGCACCCTGGCGCTGGATTTTCTACTTCCTCGGCGGTTACAGCCTGCTGGTCGCATTATGGGCCTCGATCCGACTCCCAGAGACCCTGAACCCTGCCAATCGGCGGGCGATCAGCTTCGCCGTCGTCGGCGATGCCCTGCGTCAGATCCTCACCAATCGCTATTCGATCGGCTATACCGTCGCGATGGCCGCGGTATATGGCGGGCTGATCGGCTTCATAAACAGTTCCCAGCAGATCCTCCTGCATAGCTTCCATGCGCCCGAACTGTTCGCCATCTGCTTTGCCGTCGCGGGCAGCTTCATGGCTCTGGCCGCGCTGATCAACGCCCGATTCGTCGAGCGCTACGGGACGCGGATGATCTCGCATGCTGCCCTGCTCGCAATAATCATCATATGCCTGGTGCGGCTGGGCATCATCGCGAGCGGCCGCGAGACGCTGCTGCTTTTCACCCTGCTCAATGGCCTGACCTTCTTCTTCTACGGCCTGACGGGATCGAATTTCGGCGCGATGGCGATGGCACCCATGGCGCACCTCGCGGGCACGGCCTCGTCGGTGCAGGGCTTCATCCAGACCTCGATAGCAACATTGGTCGGGCTCGTGATCGGCCAGTCCTTCGCCGGGACCACCCTTCCCCTCACGCTGGGCTGGGAGTTGATGGGGCTGGCGGCGCTGGCGGTCATTCTGGTCGTCGAACGTGGCCGACTGTTCCGCCCGCAATATCCGCAGCCATCGCCGCGCGGCTGAAACCGGACTCAATAATCCTTCGATACCTTCACGCTGGCACTTTGGCGACCGATCGTCGAAATGCTCGACAGCAGAGACAGCCAGCGCGTGATCTGAAACTCGACGCGCGTCGCCGAATAACCCTGCCCGTCGCTGATCACCTCCACATAGGTACGCCGCCCGATATATTTTCCGGCGGCCACTGCTGTGCCGGCGCCGATCGTCGGATCTGCAGGCAGGATGCGCAGCCGATCGAGGCCGGCAGCACGGCGCACCGCATTGATCGGGTTGAGTCCCCCGCCCCCACCGCGCAGCGATCCCACTGCCGCCGCGAGTTGCAGCGCCTCCGGCGCCGAGAGATTGGTGATCGATGTCCCGAACAGCAGCCGCGAGAGCAACTCGTCTTCCGGTAGCGCCGGAATGCTCGAAAAATTGATCTCCGGCCGCTGCCCCGTGCCCGACACGGTGATCGTCGCGCTTACGCCGTTGAGATTCGCCTTGGCGGTAATGTCGAGCAAGGGATCCGGCGGCGTTTCGCCGAGGAAGCGAATAGAACCGCGATCGAGATCGAAGCGCCGGCCCGCGAACTCATACCCCCCGCGAACCAGGTCGACGCGGCCGTTGATCGCCGGACTGTCGATCGTGCCGCCGAGATCGAGCTTGCCGCGCCATTCGCTGTCGAGGCCAAGCCCGGTGACCGCCAGCTGATTGCGCGCGTCGAGCTTGATGGCCAGGCGCCACGGTGCCCGCCGGACGATCACGCCTTCGTCGTCGGGGCGGTTCAGTTCGATGGTTTCGAACTGCGGGATCGTCGCGACCGCCGCAGCCCGGCCCAGCTGGAAACGGCCGCGCACCAGCCGGACGTCGCCCGCGATCGTACCGCCATTACCGTCGGACCTGATCGTCAGCGGGCCGGTGACCGAGGCGCCGATGTCATCGCGATTGAGCAGCTGGGCATTTTGCGCGTCGATCGCGACGTCCATGCCGATGCCCTTGCCGCCAGCGAAATCAAAGGCAGCTCGGCCGCTGACCGTGCCGCCGCCCTTCGTCTGTCCGCCGAGCTTGTCGATCAGCAGCCGCGATCCATCGAATCGGCCCGACGCGGCGATGTTGGTGATCACCGTTCCCGAGATAGCGCTTTCGAGACGCGCCTGACTCGACTGCAGCGAGCCGCGGATCAGCGGGTTCGCACCCGTGCCGCTGATATCGGCGCCGATCGCGACCGGACCCGAAATGTCGATCGTCTCTATGCCGATCAGCCGCCACAACGTGTCGGCCGGCCCGCCATAGCGGATCTGGGCAAAGAGACTGCCGCTGCGCAGCCGTTCCGGCAGGGTTCCGGTGCCCGGCAGGCCGGCGATCCGGACCTGACCTCGCCCGATCACCTTGCCACCGCTCGACACCACCGCCCGGGCCGCAGCCACGCTGTCGGTCAACACCGCGGCGACGGCGACATCGGCCGGACGCGAGGTCAGCACCAGCCCCGATCGCGACAAGCCCGCGATCTTCAGATTGGCGCGGCCGGTCGGCCTGCGGGCGCCGCGCTCGATCCGATAGTCGACGTCTCCGGTGGCGATACCGGACAGGCTGAGCTGGGGAAAAAAGATGTCGAGCACCGACAAAGGCATGGACTGGATTCCGGCCTTCAGTTCGTTGGCAGCGCCCCCGAACCGGCCGGCGACCGTCGCCTTGCCGCCGGCAAAGCTCAACATTGCCGGATCGAGCCGCCAGCCATCGCCCTCGCGCCGGAATACCGCAGGAGATTCGATGCGGATCGGGCGGCGGTCGATTGCGCCCTCCGCCGTCAACATCAGGCTATCCGGCGTGAAGCGGGCGACGCTGGTGAGCTGAAAGCCGCGCCCCCGCGACCCCGCCAGATTGGCGGTGATGCTGCCGCTGCCGCCGGTCATGCTGATCTCGGCCCGACCCCGCCCGAGGGTAATTCCGTTAATGGTCGCGCCGAGCACAGCGATCGTGCCCCTGCCCTGGATACCCGCCGGATCGAGAAGCATCGCACCGTCGAGCCGGCCTCGCCCGACCGTGAAGGGGGCCGGGCCGGCAAAGCTGGCGCGCTGCGCCCGAAGATGC
Source organism: Rhizorhabdus sp. P4_G5 (assembly GCF_056401065.1). Lineage (NCBI taxonomy): Bacteria > Pseudomonadati > Pseudomonadota > Alphaproteobacteria > Sphingomonadales > Rhizorhabdaceae > Rhizorhabdus > Rhizorhabdus sp. P4_G5. The sequence goes on from NZ_JBFUKB010000001.1 coordinate 472,107, forward strand.
GCCTCGATCTTCTGCAGCCCGCGTTCGATAGAGAACAGCAGCGGCCCGGTGACGCTGCCACCGGCGAGATCGATCCGGCCGGTGAATCCGCCCGGATCGGAGCGCAAGCTGCCACCACCCTTGGCGCCACTGACGGCAACCTCTGCGACGGCGATAGTCGCGGGTTGTCCTGACGGCAGAAGGATCAGGCCGTTGCTCCCCCAAGCGCCCAGCTGCGAACCACCAGAAGCGGTGTAGGCGAACCCCTGCGGCGTGGGCACCAGCTTGACTGATACATCGGCCAGGCCGAGCGCGGGCAGCGGCGATGCAAATAACAGGTCGACCTTCGGCCGGCTGATATTACCATCGAGGGTGAGTTGCAGCGCGCCGTAGCGCGCCTGGGTGCCGCTGCCCTTGAAGTAGAATGTCCCGTCACGGCGGCGATAGCCATTGCCCGAGATCCGGATTTCGGGACCTGTCAGGACCAGCCGATCGAAATGCAGCACGCCATCGGGGCCACGTCGCAGCCGCGTATCGATCCTCGGCAGGCCGCCGGCCATCGAGCGCAGGAAGCCGTTGTCAAACCGGCGCACCCATGCGCGTCCACGACCCGCCACCATCGTCCCGCGGCCACCAGCACCGGGCACGACCTTCAGCTCCGAATTGACATCGACGATGCCGATGCCCGGAATGAAGTAACGCAGTAATTTCCCTTCCAGGGCAACATCATATTGCCCGGTCCTCAGGTCGAGATTGACCGAGAGCTTGCCGCCGAGCTTGTCCGAGCTCAGCTTCAATCCGTCGCCGCTGACCGTTGTCGCGGTGACGAGCAACAGGCCATCGACCTTGAGATTGCCGAGGATGCCCCCAGCGACATCGCCAATCCCGGTAACGCGCCGCGCGGTCAGCTTCACCGGCAGCTTCACCGGCGATTCCGAAAGATGGCCTTTGCCGTCCGCCCGCACCCCGTCAAAGCCGGTAGTATCGAACGCGACATGATCTGCGGTAAGCGCATAGCCGAAGGCTGCGGAAGCGAAGGGGCCATCGAAGGTGGCGTGGAGCCGCAGGTCGCGCCCGGTCATGTTGGGGAACAGCGCTGGCGGTTTGAGCAGGCGGGCATCGATCACCACGCCATCGAAGGCGCTGCTCGCCAGGTCGAGCGTGCCCGAACTCACCACCTCGAGCGACGGAGTCTTGACTGCCATCGATCCCGCCAGGCGCCGGTCCGCCAGCGTCGCCGTGCCGTCGATCCTGATCGTGGGGGCGCTCAGCCGCTGAAGCTTTCCCTTGAGGAAGCTGCTCGGCGCCAAGATGCCGTCGAGCGCATATTTTCCGCTGTTGGCGGCGAGCCTGAGCTCGACGAGCCTGATGTTGCCGACATCGAGCGTGGCCCGCCCCTTCCAGCCCGTCCAGCTCCCCGCACCGGAGATCACCCCGTCGACAGGTTGTTTCCAGCCCGTAGCCCCCGCGATGACGCCTTCCGCCGGACCGATCAGCTTCGCATCGATGTCGAAGCGGTCATTGTCCGGCTCCGAATCGAGTTGGAGCGCGAGCCGGTCGCCCGCACTGGATGCGGAGTTCAGCTTCAGCAGCGCACGGCCCTTGGCGATGTCCGCGCTGGCATCGATGCGCGCGGTCAACCGGCGGCCCGCCACCGGAGCCTCGAGACGCAGGCGGTCGATCCCGAGCCGTCCGACATGGACGTCGAAACCCGGCAGGAGCGGTCCCTTCTTGGGCGAAGGCGTGAGCTTCGGCAGCCTGTGCAGGATCATCAAGTCGGAGTCGGCGCTGCGGATCCACAGCTTGTTCGCCACCCACGCCGCCGGCCTCCAGTCGAGGTCGATCTCGGGCGCTTCCAGAAACAGGCCGGCGCTATCGTACAGGCGCAGATCGCGCAGCGTCGCCTTGTTCCAGATCGATCCGTCGATCCGCCCGATCCGGATGCGCAAGCCTGACGAGGGCCTGAGCGCGCTGATCCGGTCGATGATCAGCCGGTGCCCCGGTCCACTGTCGAGCATCCACACCGCCGCCGAGAGAAGCAGCAGGATCGACAGAAGCCCGATCGCCATCGCGCGCAGGATCGGATGCTGCCCCCGCCAGGCGACCACCCGCTGCTCCATCGTGGTGACATCTTGCGCCATCAAAAGGCCTGGCCAAGCGAGACATAGACCGCGACCCGCGAATCGCCGCTTCGCCTGTTGATCGGCGTGCCGACATCGACACGGATCGGCCCGAAACTGGTATAATAGCGAACGCCAAGCCCGGTGCCGAAGCGCATGTTCCGGAAGGTGGGCAGGCGCGCGGCGTAGAGGTTGCCGCCGTCGAGAAACGGCACCACCCCGAAATCCCCGAACCGGATCCGCGCTTCGATCGAGAATTCGGCAAGGCTGCGGCCGCCGGCGGGATCGCCGTTGACATCGATGGGGCCGATCTTCTGGTAGCCATAGCCACGCACCGATCCGCCGCCGCCCGCGTAGAAGCGCCGCGTCGGCGCAATCCGTTCCGCCGACGCCCCGATGATCGAGCCGAACCGCACCCGGCCGGCAATCACGGTGCGGCCGCCAATCGGCAAATAGCTGCTGCCGTCGATCTGCGCCTTCACATAGCCGAAGGCGCTGCCCTGCAGCGACAGCTCGGGCGAAACCCGCGCGGCGAGGCGATAGCCCCGGCTTGGGTTGAGCAGATCGTCGGATCCGTCATAGGACAGGCTTGAGGGTAGCGCGCCCGTCAGATATTTCCGCTGCCGCGGCGCGCCGGTCGCCTTGACGGTGTCGTCTTCCTTGGAGGCGGTGATCTCGCCGCCATAGGACCATGTCCATTTCTTTTGCCAGATGATGTTGGTCTGGCGTTCGAGGCCGGCGGCGAGCGTGACGCTGCGGGCTTCGAAGGCATTTTCGTCGAGGTGGCTGAACAGCAGCTGGCCGGTGAGCACCCGGTCGCGCGCCTTGTAGTTGTTGCGCCGCAGGATCGCCCCGAACGACTGCTCCTGCGTGCCGAGCACGCCGCGGAACGTGACGGCCCCTTCAGGCCGGATCAGGTTGCGATGCTGCCAGCTCGCCTCCAGCCGATAGCCTTCGCCGGTGCCGTAGCCGATCGCCCCCGATATGGTGCGCGGCGGCGCCGGCTCGAGTTTCACCGACACATTGACGACATGCGGGTCGGCGGTCGGGATCGGCTTGATCGTGACCGAGGAAACAAGGCTCGTCTGGATGAGGGCGCGGCGGAAATCCTCCATCTTGGCGGCATCGTAGATATCGCCCGAGCGGAAGCGCGCGATCCGGCCAAGGTGCTTCGCGCTGAACAGCCGCTTGCCCTCTATCGTGATGCGGCCGATCCGTTGGACGAAGCCCGGCTCCACGGGCACGGTGAGCGCCACCCCATGTTCATCATGATCGACCGTCAGCCGAGGATCGCCGACCTTCGCGAAGACGAAGCCCTCGCGGCCAAGCTCCGCCTTCAGCGCCGCCTGTCCGGCCGCGATCTTGTCCGAATCCGCCGGTTGTCCGGTCTTCAGGGCAAAGGCGTCGCGCATATGTTCGATTTTGTCGCCGGCCTGCTCCAGTCCCGGGAGGTCGATAGCGGAGAGCGTGTAGAGCGCGCCGGGTTCGACAAGCAGGGTAACGAGAAGCCGTCCGCCATTCTCATCCTCGATCCGCGTATTGATGTCCGCATCATAATAGCCGGCCGCACGCATCAGCTGAATCAGCAGCGCCTCGTCCTGCCGCGCACGCCGGTCGATCTGTGCCGTGTTGCCGCTGCCCCTGCCCTCCTCCAGCGCGGACAGCAGCTTGAAGCGGCTTCGTATGGCCGCCTCGCTCTCGACCGCGATGCCTTCAGGCCCGGAAAGCCCGTCGATCGCTACACGATAGCGCCGCTCGGTCGGCGCATCACCGGTCTGCGCCGCAACCGGGCTGGCGCCAGGAGCGTTGGCGACGGGCGACGGCACGGCCAGGTCGGCCTCCGGCCAGCCGACTTCCATCCCCGGCATCGGTGCCATCTCGGTCGATGGGTCAAGTGCAGGCAGCGCCGCTTCGCTGCCGGCCGCCGGGAGCTGCTGTGGCTGCGATTGCGGCTGCGTCTCCGGCTGAGGCTGGTTTCCCTGCTCAGGCCGCGACTGGGCGCGCACCGATATCGGCGCCGACACGCACAGGATTGCGCCTAATATGATCGAAGGAGCACGGAGCGACGTGCGGGCTGCACTCATGCGCCAACCCTAGCGACAGGGCGCACCGCCCGCCAGAGGCTAGTGACAAGCAACGGCCATGCGAAGGCGGGGCGCGACCAGCGGCGTGGAGCCGGGGCCGAGCCTCCCCGGCGGTGACCAGCCGCTCCCGTTTAGTGAACGGTACCGACCGGCACATCCTGACTGAGCAGAATTAGAAAACGCTCGATCTGCCGCCATTCGCAAAACCGAATCGCGTTTCCGAGCTCACGATAATGACGACTGCGAGCCGCAGCCTCGTCCATCGCCAGCATTCCATATTGCTGGAGCAGGTCCTGCGCCTGATCGATGCTGGTACGATTTGCGATGTAGAATAATTCTTCCAAGCGATCAGCCCCCGACGATAGTTGCCCCTCACCACTCAAGCTGCGTGCCACAAAATCGGAAATCCCGCGAAAGCTGGGCTGCGATGGTCGACAGAAGGTTTACCAAGTCCCGCCGCGGGACGATCGGTCCCGGCGTGGCACAGGCGGGACGCGCGCTGGCGCAAAGCTGGCAGTCATGGCATGGGGCAGAGATGGAACAGCACAGCGGCAACGCTTCGCGCGCAGGCGGAGCAATCATAGCCTTAACGGTTCTCGTCGGCGCGATCGGCGGCGCGAGCATCGGCCAACCTTCTCTCGGTACGGTGATCGGTACGGGCGTCGGGACAGCAATCGCCCTGGCGCTGTATCTGTTGGATCGACGCGGTCGCTAGGGGCGCGCTGGCCTAGACCACGCGCCGGCCGCACCACAGGACGCGGCCGATTACCCGCACCGTCGCAGGATCATAGCCCTCGATGTCGGCATGGGCGGAGTTGTCGCTGCGGATGACGAATGGCAGCTCGCGGCCAGCGTCCTTGACCAGTCGCTTGACCATCAACATGTCGTCGAGCCGCAGCACATAGATCGCGCCCGATCGGACAGTCGTTGCCGAGCGATCGACCAATATGTCATCGCCGTTGCGCAGCGTGGGCTCCATCGAGTCTCCCGCGACCCGGATGATCGACAGCATTCCGGCCCGACGCACGCCGAGGCTCCGAAGCAGCGCTCCGTCAAATCCCATGGGAGCGCCGCTCTCCTCGATCTCGGCGATACCGCCGGGCCCCGCCGACGCCCCGATCTCGATCCGCGGCACCGCCACCAGATCGGCGGCCAGGGCGGGTGCTCGTCCTGGGCGGCCGCCGAGCTGCTCCTCCGGCACGCGGAAATAGGCCGCAAGCTTGAGCCGGTCCTCCTCGGCCAGCTTGCGTGGCGTGCCACGCTTGATGAACTGCTGGATATAGGCGGGATTGCGGCCGAGCAGACGAGATATGGCGCTGTAATCCTCGCCGCTGTGGCGGATCAGATCATCAAGCGCGGTGCGGATGTCATCGGCCATATCCTCCATTATCGATAGGATTTTTCCTAGACAAGTAGGAAATGAGTTAGAACATATAGCGAACAAATGAGTCGCAAGGAATTTGATCATGCATTTGCTGTCGACGATCGAACGCTATCTGCGCGAAAGCGGCGTTCCCGCCTCGCGTTTCGGCCGGGAGGCGATGGGCGATCCCGGCTTCGTCGCGTCGCTCCGCCGCGGCCGCGAACCCCGCGATGGGACCATCCAGCGGGTCAGCGCCTATTTGGCGTCCACCAGGCAGCGGCTGAACGGCGCAGGATGAGCGATCCCATCAAGGCGATCACCAGCCGGATCGACCGCCGGTGCGCCGCGCTCGCCACCACTGCGCTGCGGCGGAGCGAAAGCGATCCATGGCAAAGCCTGACCTTCGACGGCGGCCGCCACCGGATCGAGCTGAGCCTTAGTGGGCTGCGCGTCGACGATGCGCTCGATGCGTTGCGCGAAGAGATCGGAGCACCGGATTTCGCGATACCGGGCCACATGGTCGCAGAAATCCGCATATCGGACATTGAACGCAACGATGGAGAAGCCCTGGTCCGGCTCGATGCCATGACAATTGCGAGCTAGGATTGTCGTCCCGGACCGTAACGGTCGATCGTCGATCCCGACATGCCTGAAGGAGGATGAAGAACCGCAGGCGGCGAAAAGGCGATCAGCGACATGACCATGACCATGACCATGGCCAAGCTGGGCATCGAGCTGATGCGGCACGGCATAGATGGGATCTATGAGGCATATACCATATTGGCCTCTGGCGTGATTGGCACGCGTTGGCGATGCTCGACCGACCGCTTTCGATGGGCTGCGGAGGCCATTCGACACTTGGCATCTGACATGCTCCCAGAGGGCGAAGCCGGCAATTTCGGGGACCGCATATGGACGGAGTTCGCGTAGGCAGAAGGGTGATAGGTGTGGACGCGCCAGTCACGGTGGGCTGGGAAAACATCCCACGGGTGCAAGGCGGCCCGCTGAAGCAGTTCATATTCACCTGGTTCCAGCCCACGGCGCTCTTCGCGCTGATCCTGTTCTGGTATTACGCGCCCAACTCGATCGCCAAGGCATCGACCGGCATCGGCATCGGCATCGGCTTCAGGGTACTGCTACTGGGGCTCGAATGGGTCAATCCGCGGTATGAAAGCTGGCGCCTGACTTGGAAGGAACTGGTGACCGACCTGTTCTATGTCGGGCTGGGCTATACGATCCTCAACCTGATAGAACATTATATCGGCAGCGACGCCGTCATCGAGGCGGTCCAACACTCTTTTGACTGGGAAAAGCTTGCTTGGTTCACGGGCCTGCCGCTCCTGCTGCAGGCCTTCCTGATCTCGTTCACCTTCGATTTCGGGCAATATTGGATGCATCGCGGGATGCATAACTGGTACCCGTTGTGGCTGCCGCATTCGGTGCACCACTACATCACCCAGCTCAACATCAACAAGGGCGCGGTCGGCAACCCGCTTGAGCTCTTCCTCATCGGGCTGGGCATAGGCGGCTTCTTCGATTTCCTGCCCCGCGCAGCCATGCTCGCCGGCACCATCGGCCTGGCGGTCGGCAGCTATCAGCACATCAACGTCCGCTTCAACTCGCCGCGCTGGTGGCGCTTCCTGTTTAACACCACCGAACATCACAGCCTGCACCATTCGCAGGATTACGAGTCCACGCGCAGCAACTACTCCAATAGCTGGATCATCATCGATCGCATGTTCGGCACCTGCATTGACGGCGAAGCGGAATTGCTGGGCATGGAGGGCGGGCGCCGCATGTCGATCCGCGAGCAGATGACCTATCCCTTCACCGAAGGCTGGAAGGCGCTCAAGGAAGGCTACGGCCGGTCCGTGGCGGTGCCCGCCGAGTGACCGTCCTGCTCCCGCTCGCACACCTCGCCCCGCCGACCCGCCAGAAACTCTCCGCAAGGGAGATTGCGTGAACATCCGCTTTGCCGACTGGATCTGGAACATCAAGGGCAGCCTGGCGCTCCCGATCGGGCAGTCGACCGATGATGCGTTCCGAAGGCTCGACCCGCTGTTCCGCGAGAGCGGGACTAGCTATGAACGGACGCGCGATACACTTCGCTTTCGCAAGAAGGATCAGCCGGCGCAGGACAAGATGTCCGTTTTCGACGGTGGCGTCCTGCAGATCGAAGAAGGCTCGGCGGGACGTGTTTTACGCTATCGGCTGACTAGCCGGACGTTGCTGTTCTGCTTTCTGGCACCGCTCTTGTTCCTGAGTTTCGCCGGTTTGACCTTCGCCGTCGGCAAGTTCGAGGAACCGTCGGCCAAGGAGGATTCGAAAAAGAAGGACCAAAAGAAAGACAAGGTGCTGCCGCAAAACCCGATAGACAAGTTTCTGGGCGCGCCCGCACCCGATAAACCAAAAAAGGACAAGAAGGACAAAAAGAAGGAGGAGGAGGACAAACTGAAACCGACGTCCGCCTATGTCTTCGCGGCAATCTTCGCCGCTCTTTATGTCGTCGGACGGATCCTCGAAGGCAGGCTGGTCAAGTCGCTGTTCAAAAAGAGATTGATGGACTCATAGCGCTCCATTTGCGGCGCTCCCCATCCCGAAGGAATCCAGCGGCAAGGCGTCGCTCAGGACAAGTTCCCCGCTCGCGATCCTGCGCTTCAGGTAAGCGAAGGTTTGCGCCGTCTGGTTGAACAGGTGCTCGCCACCTTTCAGCGGCACATAACGAGGGGCTTCCCCGCGCACCACGGGCGCCACGACATAATCATAATCGCACGCGTGGAAGAGCGCGAAGGAATAGCGTTCTTGCCCAACCTTCTTCACGCGATGCCGCGTCGCGACATAGCGGCCGTTGGAGAGGATCTCCATCATGTCGCCTATGTTCAGGATCATCGTGTCGTCGACCAACGGAACGTCGATCCATTGGCCCTGCTTGTTGACGATCTGAAGGCCCGGAGCGGTCGCGAACAGCAGAGTGAAGCATTCATAGTCGGTATGCGCACCGATGCCAGGCCGATCCTCGGCGGTCGCATCGAACGGATAGTGAATCAGCCGGAGCTGGCTTGGCGGATGCCGCAGATGCGCGTCGAAATGGTCTTCGTCGAGGCCCAGGGCCAGAGCGAAAGCACGGAACAGCTGGTGTCCGATGGCTGTGACATGCCGGTAGTAGGCCTCCACGTCCTCGCGAAATCCGGGCATTTCGGGCCATAGGTTCGGGCCCAGCAGCGGTCGTCGCCCGTCGCTGCGCCGATAGTCGCAGTTGACGTCGAAGGCCTCCTTGAGGTCGCGTTCGCCGGCTCCAAGCTTCTCCTCCCCCACCGGGACATAGCCACTATGGTTCTCGGATTTGCCGATATAGCTCTTCATCTTGATGTCGGGGTCGAGAGCAAAATAGGCCTTGGCGCGCGCGACGAGCCTGCGGAACGGGGCGCCGTCCAATTGCGCACCGGTGACATAGAGAAATCCCACCTCGGCGCAGGCCCGATCGAGCTGCCGAGCGACGAAAAGCCGATCGTCGAGCCGTTCGCTCGCCAACCCGGAGATGTCGATCAGAGGCAGGATGTGCGGCTGTGTCATGATCGCATTCCGCTTAGATCGCTCTGGGCATAGCGATAGATATGGCGATCTTATGATCTCCATCGATTTGATCTATGAGCGTTTGCGGCCCGCGCTATCATGCGCAAGGGCCGGCGATGCCTTCGAAGGGACAGCACGCGCATGAGCAGCGATCGGACGCCGCTGATCGACAGGAAATTTGCCAGCCGGGTTGACTGGAACCTGATGCGGACCTTTGTGGACATCGTCCGCGCCGGCGGCATCGGCGCGGCGGCGCGCCAGCTCAATCGACAGCAGCCGAGCATCAGCGCAGCGCTCAAGCGCCTCGAAGATCATGTCGGAGCCGCGCTGCTCCACCGCACCGCCACCGGCGTCGAGGTGACGGCTGCCGGCAGGGCAATGATGGCTTTGTGCGAAGACATGCTGGAATCGGCCAGGATGATGCCGCACGTGATCGCACAGGCGACCAAGCGGGTCGAGGGCATCGTCCGGATCCAGATCGTGTCGGGCCTGGTGTCGTCAGAGTTCGACGAGGCAATCGCGAGCTTCCATCGGCGCAACCCTGCCATCCACATAGAGATCCGGGTTTCGCCCTGGCGCCAGCTCCTCGACGCGCTGGAGCAGGGCGAAGTCGAGATTGGGGTCGGCTATGACAGCAGCGTCCGCGGAAGCCTGATGTACGAGCCTTTGCTGATCGAGCGCCAGCAGCTCTATTGTTCGCGCAGCAATCCGTACTTCGGCTACCGCGTGACCCGGCTGGGCGAACTCAAGGATCAGGGTTTCGTGCTCACCGGCGATGACGAGATCGAGACGATCACGCATCTGCGCAGGCGCTATCGTCTGGGCACGATCGTCAGCGGACTGGCCGAGGACATCAACGAAGCGCGACGTCTCATCGTCCAGGGTGTCGGCATCGGCTTCCTGCCGATCGAGGCCGCCGCAAATGAGGTTGCCAGCGGGAAGCTTTGGCCGATGCTCCACGCCGATTTCGAGCCCGCCTACGACATCTTCCTCCTCGCACGATATGAGCAGGCGCGGGATACCGCGACCCAGCTTTTCTGGGAGGAAGTCGTCCGACGGATCCGCGCGCAGCCACGGTCATAATATCAATCTATGCCTTTCATCAGGATTTTCGCTCTGCCTTCATGACGCGGCGCAGCGCAGTGTGGAGACACTGATCGGAGCCGCGACATGCAGAAGAGCATCAAAGATCGGGTCTTCAACCTGATCCCCCCCGCGATGATCGCGATGGTTCTGGTCTTCTGGGCTTATGGGCCGAAGGCTCTGGTCGATCATCCCTGGGCGCTCACCGTCACGTCACCGTTGATCGTCATCGCCGTGCTCCTGCTCGAACTGGTCAACGAACGGCATGCCGGCTGGCGGATGAACAAGCAGGAGTTCTTCACCGATCTCTATTATTCGATCCTCAGCGCCACGATTATCGTATGGCTTACCGAAAAGCTTGCCGATGATCCGCTCAAGATCGCCAAGACCGAGCTCGGGATCAAGACCGATTGGGTCATGCAGATGCCGTGGCTGGTGCAGGTCATGCTGGCGATCTTCCTGCTCGAATTCGGCCAGTATTGGATGCACCGGTTGATGCACAACTGGACGCCGTTCTGGCTGACCCACGCTCCGCACCACCACATCACCCAGCTCAACGCGGCGAAGGGCGCGGTCGGCAACCCGATCGAGCTGTTCCTGATCAGCCTCAGTGTCCTCGCGCTGTTCGACTTCAACGAGAAGGCCCTGTTCGCCGCCATCAACATATTGGGCGTGATCTCGGTCTTCGCACACGCCAACGTCCGGTCCGATCCGCCGATCTGGTATTCGTTCTTGTTTACGACGATCCGTCACCACAGCCTGCACCACTCGACCGACTATCCGAGCACGCGCTGCAATTACGGTAACTCGCTGATCCTGCTCGACCGAATCTTTGGCACCTACAAGGAAGGTGAGGGCGTGCTTGTCGGCCAGGACGATCGCAGGCGACTGTCGATCTGGGAGCAGACCTTGTTCCCCTTCCGGCCGATGATCGACAGGTACCGGGCACGCAAGGCGGGCACGCGAAACAGCGGCGAACTCGCCGCGAACGACCAGAGCGAGCCAGCGGCGACGGCATGACAGGAATGCGCGCCTCGCGGGTGGAAGCGGCGCGGCGTGCCCTGGCCAAGGGCGACCTGGGCACCGCGCACCGCTTCGCCCAGACGCTGATCGCCGCGAACACCAACGACGCCGAGGGCCACTTCCTCCTTGGAATCGCCGAATCGAACGCCGGCCGGATCCGCGCCGGAATCGAGCATCTCGGTCGGGCGGTGGCGCTCGACCCGCAGGGTGAATATCGCGCGCAGCTCTCCAAGCTGTACATAATCGTGCGGCAGGACGGCGAAGCCGCGGCGACCTTACGCGAAGCCGAGCAGGCACTGCCGAGCGACGCGTTCAGCCTTGATACCATGGGCTGCGTCTATGCCCGCCTCGGCGACCATGTCGCCGCTCTGGCCCACTTCACCGAGGCGGTGCGGCGGGAGCCAGGCAATATCGAGTATCGCTACAACCAGGCGGCGACCTTCAATTTCCTGGGCCATGCCGATGATGCCGAAGCCGCGCTTGAAGCCCTGCTGGCGCTCGCTCCGGACAACGCGCGCGCGCACCACCTTCTCGCAAGCCTGCGCAAGCAGACGCCTGCCCACAATCATGTCGCGCGGCTGACCAGGACCCGGGCCCGCGCGCAGGACGGCCGCGACCGGCTGCTTCTGGGCTATGCGCTCATGAAGGAACTGGAAGACCTGGGCCAGCCTGCCGAAGCGCTGGACGCACTTTGCGCTGCGAATGCCGAGCACCGCGCTACGCTGCCCTATGCTTTTGCGCGCGACGCCGCGGTGTTCGATGCCGTGGAGGCCGCATGGCCGCTACCTCAGGCGGCGAGCGGCGTGCCGACCGACGGGCCGATCTTCATCATCGGTATGCCGCGCACCGGCACGACACTTGTCGACCGCATCCTCTCCTCGCATCCGACCGTGGAGAGTGCCGGCGAGTTGCAGGCCATGCCGCTCGCGGTCAAGAAGGCCGCCGGCACGCGCACCTCCACGGTCATGGATCCCGAGACGATCGCTGCTGCCGTCCAGGCCGACATGGGCGCGATCGGGCGGGACTTCCTGGAGCGGGCACGCCATCACCGGCGCGATCCCAGCCTGCGCTTCACCGACAAATTCCCGGGCAACTTCCTATACGCCGGGTTCATCGCGCAAGCGTTGCCCGCGGCGCGGATCGTCTGCCTGCGGCGCAGCCCGATGGACACGGTGCTCAGCAACTTCCGCAACCTCTTCGCGGTGTCCTCGCGTTACTATGACTACAGCTACGACCTGCTCGACATCGCAGCCTATTATGTCCGGTTCGACCGGTTGATCGCCCAATGGCGCGAAGCCCTGCCTGGTCAGATGATCGAGGTGAGCTACGAGGATCTGGTTGCGGACCAGGAAGGCGAGACGCGCCGGCTGCTGGCCCATTGCGGGCTCTCATGGTCGGACGACTGCCTGTCGTTCCACACCAGCGCTGCACCAGTCTCCACCCCCAGCGCCGCACAGGTCCGTAGACCGATCTATCGTGACTCGGTCGCGCGATGGAAGCGGCACGAGGCGGTTCTGGAGCCCGTCCGGCGCTTCTTCGAGCAATCTGGCATCCACATCGAATGAAGGAAGCGTCTACCATGTCCTTTTCAGCCAAAGCGTTTGGACTCGGGATTGTGCTAGCCGTTGCTTTTGCTTCACCGGTCTCGGCTGCTACAGCTCCCAAGGCGCGGCTGGTGTCATGCGGCGCGGAAAGTTGCCTGCTGGTGACGGGAAGCCGGGCCGATGCGGCCTCAGCCGTGACGGTCAACGGCCATGCGGTTTCCGTTCAGGGAGCGCGCAAGTGGCGCGCCAGCCTGCCGCTCGGTCTCATACGCCAATGGTCCGAACCCTACGCACGGACCATCACCGTCTCCGTCGTCAACGAACAGGCCCGTGAAAGCGCCTCCGCCGAAGCCGATCTGCCGATCGGTCTGCTCGGCCATGACGAGGATCTTGCAATGCTGATCGTCAGTGCAAGTAATAACCACGGCGGCGACAAGTAATAAAGTTACGATTTTTGGTCTTGTATTGAAAATTTCATCTCACGGTTCTATGTGATCGGCAGCCGTCGAAGAGCGGCGCTCGTTCGATGTACAGGAGATGATTATGAGAATCGGCCTCGCGGCGCTCGCCGCGCTCGCTTTCGCGACCTCGGCTTCTGCCGGATCCAACACCGCGAACCCCTTCGCCCAGGATAAGGCAACGCTGAATCTCGCGGGGCTCGACCTCTCTACCGCCGATGGTCAGCAGCGCCTGGCGATCCGAATGGATCAGGCCGCCCGCACCGTGTGCGGCGATCGCATGGCCAGCGTGCACCTGGCTCTCGAAGCCAAGGCGCAGGAATGCCGCGCTGCAGTAGTCGCCGACGTGCGCGCCCAGGTCGAAGCTCGCTCCGCCAGCGCTGCCACCAAGTCGCCGGTCCGACTGGCCTCCGCGCGCTAGAGCCTGATCGTGTGAGGAGGAAGCGCATGGCGCTTCCACCGAAAGCGTGAATCGTGCTCTGTCAATGGTTTAGACCTTGATTCACGGATCAGTCTGATTCAGCCGGATCCGATCAAGGTCTAGGCTGTATCGACATTCAGAGGATTCCCAAGTGGTGGGATGTCTGATTCATGGGTTTCCGCGATTGCGGAGGCATCATGGGGATCAAGCGATACGAGTTAAGCGAGGCGCAGTGGCGTCGGATCGAGCCGATGCTTCCGGGCAAG